>NZ_AYXS01000023.1:0-307500 GCF_000505765.1 Asaia sp. SF2.1
AATATCGGCAATGCTGGCGCCATTGGCTAGCGCTCCCTGATAGCAGTCATACTGAAACTGTTCGGGGTTCTGAATGCCAGCCGTACGCGCATACACGGCCTGGACGGCACTCTTTCCCTCCCAGGCGTAAGCAATGTCATGCGTGATATCTGAGGTGGAAGAGCCTGTCGCTAGAGCGCGTTGATACCAATCATACTGACTTTGCGTGGGATTCTGGATGCCAGCTGTGCGTGCGAACGCTTTTTGTACAGCGTCATGTCCGAAATCAGACCAAGCCAAATTCTGACGCAGAGTGACGTAATTGCTGCCATTGGCGACAGCATTCTGAAGCCACTGTACATCCCCGTCACCAGGGTCTTTGCCCGCGACGTTGCGGAACATGACCCGGTAGTCCTGCGCTGCGGAAGCGCTATGAGCCTCGTTCCAACGATAGTCGGCGACAGACCAGCCGTTACCGATTTGTGTTGCTGCGTAATTGCGATCTCCGACTCCGGGAGCTCTGCCGTGAATGGCCTGGAAGGTGGCATCGTATCCTCCATTATCAGCGGTCCAACGCGCTATAGACTGACGAATCTGCGCCGGGGTCTGGTTTCCATTACCGAGATCGTCTTGCCGGGCTCTCACCCATGCAGCATCACCATCCTGATAGGACCTCCCCTGCGTTGTCGAGATGATCTCTCGCAACTGGTTGGCTACGGCATCACTATGGGCTTCGTCCCAGCGGTATTGCTGCCGGGAGGCGCCATTGCCGATCTTGTCCTGCGCGAACTGGATATCGGCTCCTGTTGGCTCGCGCCCATGCACCTGACGGAAGACATCGCCGAATTCCTGCGCCGTCTGCCCGTTATGGGCCTCGTCCCAACGATATTGCTGAAGGGAAGCGCCATTGCCAATCTTCTGTTGGGCATACTGGATATCTGCGGATGATGGTTCGCGCCCGTGAACCTGGCGAAAGACGTCGCCAAATTCCTGCGATGTCTGCCCGTTATGGGCTTCATCCCAGATATATTGCTGCAGAGATGTCCCGTTACCGATCTTGTCCTGCGCAAAGCGGATATCTGCCGCAGAGGGCGGATGACCGTGAACATCCTGATATTTCTGAGCATACAGAGTTGCTGCCTGCGCAGAATGAGCAAGACTCTGGCGTTCGGTGGAAAGCGTCGCATGCCCTATCGAGATTTGCGTGACGGCGTCGGATAGTTCAGATGACGTGATTGCGACCCCGAGAACCGTGTGCCAGATATTATTGAGCTGGGTCGTGGTCTGATTGTCTTGCGTTGCCAGCATATGCAGGACGTTCGAGATCGTCTCCTGATTCCCCATATGATGCTGTTTGATTTCACCGTGCAACCAGTCACGCAGCGCGATATAGCGATCATGTGGTATCGGGGTTCCAATAACGTTATAGCCGATCGTATCCGCATTACCCTCAAACCACGTCTGCACGGTATCAGCGCGCGCGCCAGAGTCAGTTGTCGCATAAGCGTGCATAGGGGGTTGAACCCAAGCCGCGTCGCGCCGGTCCCCAATGTCATCATAAGAGGTATTAACGATGACACCTGGATAGGCACGATTGAAATTATCTGCCAGACTTAGCTGGTTTGCCCAGCTATTGATCACGCCATTAACAACGACAACACCACTTGCCTCGTAACTGTAAGATGGTGCGTCTCCATAGGATGATAATACAACAGCATTGCTGCGTAACATCATGCTCGGTTGGGCGGCTGCCGTGTTTACACTCGAGGATTTCGTATTGACTTCTATAGTGTTGATTTGACTGTCTTGGATTATACCTGAAGACGTCCGATCCTGAACTGTCTCAGTTGGCGATGAAAAAGAGGCTTGCCCCACTGCGCCGGTTACTGTTTTTGGCTCTACTACCGACGTAACGGAAGGGGCAGCCGCTACAAACGCCGTTTTATCGCTGGATGTATTAGCCGTTTTCCCGTCAGCGACGACGGCAGGCGTTTTGATTGCGGTTGTATCGCTCAAGAATTGTAATTTGGGTGAACCCGTAGAGGGGTCTGTTGGCTGGGACAGCGCCTTATTACTTAATGACAGCAGATCAGACGCCGCGTTTCCGGCGCCGCTCGCAACTTCACCTAAGTTATTGCCTAAACGTATCGAAGAAGAAATCTCAGGAGCGAGGTCCTGGGTGCTCTGGCCTGAGCGATTCAAATCCAGAGAAATGCTCTTTGCCTGCAAGGCGGCAAGTTGATCACTGACACTGCCTGAGGCTCCGCCCGCGCTGACAGTTATGTCGTGTGGCTGGCCGACAGGCGATGTCATCGCTGTTGTGACGAGCATAGTGGGCGCCATGCCGGCCATACTGCCCGCCGGTTGAACCAGAGCATCCATCCCGTGTTCGGGGGGAAGCAGCAGCGTTTGTATGTCCGACATGGGTAGCCTTTTGCTCGTTTGTTACTGATGTAACGGAAAGCAAAACTTTGTCGTTATAAAGCCGTCAATCGATGACAAAATATTTCAAACTCTGTAAATTCAAGTATTAGATGGAATTGCACTGCCATCGCTCAGTAAAAAAAGACCGTCATGTTGCGTGCGCGCAACACAAAAGAACATATCCAAAAACGAGTCTTGTCTTGTCGCCGCCGTCATTTTCCGATGCGGATCAATGAGTCTTACCTCTTAGGCCCCGCCTCCAGCCACGACAGTACCCCTTCACCTGCCGCCCGACCGGTGGCGAAACAGGCCTGGAGCAGATAACCACCCGTTGGCGCTTCCCAGTCCAGCATCTCTCCTGCCACGAACACGCCGGGCCGCGCCTTAAGCATCAGCGCCTGGTTCACGGCATCGCGCCGCACACCGCCCGATGTGGAAATGGCCCGGTCAAGGGCATCTGTGCCGCTCAGCCCTAGCGGGCAGGATTTGATGAGCGCGGCTAGCCCGTCAGACGTTCCTTGGCCAAGATTTTCAACGCAGGACCCTGCGGGTTGCACCCTCCCCTCAAACGCCTCGCGCAGCAGCCAGCGGGCGGGTGCGGAAAGGCCAAGACGACGCAGCCTGTTCGCCTGGCTCTCCCGCGCGCGGAATTTGTCCAGACGCTGGGTGAGTGCGTCACGGATCAGGCCGGGGCGGAAATCGATCCTGATGTCGAGCGGCGCCCTCTCCGCCAGCGCGTCGCGCCATGCCGCCGACACGCGATAGACGGGTGCCCCTTCGATGCCGCGCTGCGTGATGGTCACATCACCCCGTGCCTGCACGCCCACCCCACTAATGACGACCGAATGGAGCACCTCACCGTGAAAGCGCTCGTGAAAGGCCGCAGGACAGCACGTCTGAAAGCCGCAATTGGCTGGCTGGAGCGGAGCAACGCTCTCGGGGGGCAGGTACTCGACCCATCCGCCATCACTCCCCAGTCGAGACCATGATGCACCACCGAGAGCCAGAACGACAGCGTCCGGGCAGGCGCTGACCACGCCTTCAGGCGTGGAAAATTGCAACCGTCCCTGTGCGTCCCATCCTGTCCAGCGGTGGCGCAAAGCAAGCCGCACGTTTTGCGCTGCCAGACGCCCGAGCCACGCCCGCAAAAGCGGTGAGGCCTTCATGGCATGAGGAAAGACGCGACCACTGCTGCCCGTAAAACAGCTCTGCCCCAGCCCGTCGGCCCAGTCGCGCAGCGCTTGCGGAGGAAAGCGCTCGATGAACGGCGTCAGCCATGCCTCTGCTGCACCATAGCGCGTCCGGAACAGGGAGAGATCTTCGGCATGAGTGAGGTTCAGCCCGCTGCGCCCGGCCATCAGGAATTTACGGGCCGGGCTTGGCATATGGTCATAGACCACTACATCGTGCCCGGCCGCCGAAATCCGCTCGGCGGCGGCAAGTCCGGCCGGGCCCGCGCCGATTACGGCAATCGTTTTCCTGTTCGTCATCGGGGCGGTGTAATCCTCCTCACCAAATAGTGCCATAGACAGTCCGTTTTATCGCTTGAGGGATATCAGGGAACCGCCACATCATCCGGCGCGCTGCACTACAGATTGCGTGGCCGAACGAGGCCATGCCCGGACTGTTCCGGCATTTTTCCATCCGGGGCAGGACGACCCCAACGCCATTGTTGTGATCGCGAAAGATCACACCCAGGATAGCTCATGATTGCTCTTTCCACAGCAACTCTCCCGGCCCTGCCCTCCAGTGTCGAGACATTCTCCTATGATCGCGACGCCCTGACAGCCGGGATCGTGCATCTGAGCGTGGGCAATTTCCACCGCGCCCATCAGCTTTGGTACATGGACAAGCTTCTGCACGAACCGGGCAACAGCCATTGGGCCTTCTGCGGCGTCGGACTGATTGATGACGCCACCGAGCGCCTCAAGCTGGAGGCCTTTCCGGCGCAGAACGACCTGTACACGCTGACCCGCTACGCCCCTGACGGAAAGACCCGCCATCAGGTGATCGGCAGCATGATCGACTATCTTTTCGCCCCGGCCGACCCTGAGTCCGTTCTGGCCCGCATTGCTGCTCCTGCGACGCGCATCGTCTCCATGACCATCACGGAAGGCGGCTATAATCAGGATCACGCCACAGGTGCCTACCGTCTGGAAGCCCCTCTGACCCAGCGTGAGCTGGCCGATCCGGCCCGACCGGAATCGGCTTTTGGCTTCATTGTCGAAGGGCTGCGCCGTCGCCGTGAGGCGGGCATTGCGCCCTTCACCGTGCTGTCCTGCGATAATCTGCGCGATAATGGCGTGGTGACGCGCCGTTCCGTTCTGGCCCACGCCGAGGCGCTCGACCCCGATCTGGCAGCCTGGATCGCCCAGGAGGTCTCATTTCCGAGTTCGATGGTCGATCGCATCACGCCAGCCGTGCTCAAGGAAGATGCAGAGCGGGTCAATGCCGAATGTGGGGTGATTGACCAGCTGCCCGTGATCTCGGAAGAATTCGCGCAATGGGTCATTGAGGATCATTTCGTCAACGGGCGCCCCGAACTCGAAAAGGTCGGCGCGCAGCTTGTCCCTGACGTGCATCCCTACGAGCTGGCCAAGGTGCGTATGCTCAATGCCTCCCATTCCATGCTGGCCTATCCCGGCCAGCTTGCCGGGCTCGACACCGTGCGTGATGCGATCACCGATCCGGGCATCCATGCTCTTGTCGATCGTTTCATGACGCTGGACGTCATCCCGCATCTTACCGCGCCCGCCGGTATGTCCCTGACCGATTATCGCGACCTGATCGTAGCCCGTTTCAGTAATCCAGCCGTGGGCGACAGGCTGGCCCGCATCACGGGTGATGGCGGCAGCAAACTGCCCGTCTTTCTTGCGCCGACATGGAACGTGCTGATTGAAAAAGGGGCTGACATACAGCGCATCGCTTTCGTGCTGGCCTGCTTCATTCGCTACCTGCACGGCCGCACCGATGCCGGCGCTCGCTTTGAGCCCTTCGAACCCGCCATGGGCGACGCCCAGCGCGAGCGCGCCCTGTCATGGGAGAGCGTTTTCAGCATGACAGTGTTCGAGAGCTTCACCCTGAGCGAAGCGCATCGCAGCCTGATACGTGAAATGGCAGAGAGAATGGAACAGAAGGGAACCCCCGCCGTTCTTGCTGAACTTCTCGCAGCGACGGGTTCCGGCAACTGACCTGACAGGCCCCGGAAGCACGTTGCCCCTGCCCAAAAAGGCCTGTTCATGGCTCAGCGCGCTTCCGGTTCTTTCCAGCCTCTCTCAACCCAACCTGCCATTTCGCGGCCCAGAACAGCCGGGTTCCGGTTCAGGTCAGGCCTGCCAGCGATTCCCCACCTTGGAGAAATGCGTCTCGCCCTGGGTGGCCTGTGCCTCGCCCTGGCGTTCGGGTGGGGCATTACAGGGGCAAAAGCGGCCCCGCTCGACTCACTGAGTGGCGCCACCAACTGGCTGAACTCTGCGCCGCTCACGGCGCAGGCGCTCAAGGGCAAGGTGGTTCTGATCGATTTCTGGACCTATTCCTGCATCAACTGCCTGCGCGAAATGCCTTATGTCGAGGCCTGGGCCAATAAATACAAACCCTACGGGCTTGTCGTGATTGGCGTCCATGCACCCGAATTTGCCTTCGAGAAAAATCTCGAAAACATCGAGAAAGCGGTTGCACGCTTCCACATCACCTTCCCGGTAGCCGTCGATAACGACCGCGCCATCTGGAACGGCTTCAACAACGAATACTGGCCTGCCGCCTATTTCGTTGAAGGCGATGGCAAGATACAGGCCCATCATTTTGGTGAGGGTGATTACGACCGCTCCGAACATCAGATACAGGCCATGCTGCGCGATAATGGCGCGAAGAACGTGCCAGATGACCTTGTTCATCCTGTGGGAACCGGCGAGCAATCCGAAGCCGATCTCTCTGCTATCGGCTCCCCCGAAACCTATATTGGCTATGAACGCGCCAGTCATTTCATCTCGACCGGAGGGGCCGTTCAGGACTCACCCAATGATTATGTCATCGAAAACAGCCCCGCCCTCAATGAATGGGGTCTGAGCGGGAACTGGACGATCGGGCCTGAGGCGGCGCGCCTCAACAAGCCGGGTGGGTCGATCGCCTTCCGCTTTCATGCGCGTGACCTGCACCTTGTGCTCGGTCCGGCGAAAGACGGCAAACCCGTCAGGTTTCGTGTCACCCTCGATGGCCAGCCTCCGGGTGCCATGCACGGAACAGATTGCGATGCCGACGGCATGGGAACGGTAAGCGGCCAACGTCTCTATCAGCTCATCCGCCAGGGTGAGAACAACGTGGGCGACCATCTGTTTCGCATCGAGTTTCTGTCACCCGGTGTCGAGGCATTCTCCTTCACCTTTGGCTGACCTGCGAAAAACGCCCCGCGCTTCGGCCGGGGCGTTTTCGCTGGTTCTACCTTCAGCGAGATCCACTCAGAAGCTGGTGGAAACCGTTCCTGTCATGGTGAAGCGTGCAGCTGTCATGAAGGAATTGCCGTAGCCGGTATAAGGCGCAAGGCTGCCGCTATAGACTGTGCTCGGATCCTTCGCGCTATAGATCGCACCCATAGCCCCCGTTCGCACAATCGAGCCCGTTACATTGGCGAAGTTCAGCTTGATGGTTGGCGACTGGGCGATACCGATTGGCTTGAAGCGATAGCCCAGTGAAATCGTGTTCGTGACGAAGCCGGGCATGCGTTGATCGCCTGCAACACTGACCGATTGCGGGCCCGTGTAATGCAGGCTCGCATTGCCAAAGAACCCGGCATATTTGTAGGTCAGACCGAAATTCGCGAGTACACGCGGCGCCATGATGGCCTGCGTGCCCTTCGAGTTCAGCATGACATTTGTATAGGGGTCGAACACATTGCTGTCCTGAACAGCATGGAGATACTCGACCGAGGCATAGGGGCTGAATCCGTGAATCGGGCGGCCCGAAATCATGAAATCGAAACCACGCATATGCTGGTTACCGATTGAGAACGGCTTGAACTGGTTCATGCCCAGATACTGGTTCACGATACGGTTAGTGACATTGTAGTTGAAGAATGACGCATCAACGATGATGTGCTGATCATGATAGCGATAACCCAGCTCTTCCTTGATGGAATACTGGTTTTTCGGGATCGGTACGCTGGTATAGAGCCATCCCAGATCCACGGCGCTCGGCTGACGGTAATCCCCTTCGGCATTCAGGTAGATCTGGCTGTGCTCGTCGATGGTATAGCCGACAGAAAGCTGTGGCAAAGGGGCAGTCCGGTTGTTGGACATGCGCCCGTACAGATCCTTGTTCCAAGTATTGGACATGACGAATTTGAATCCGGCCTGGATATCAAGCTTGTCATTTAGATATTTGGCATGATCCTCGACAAACAGGCTGTGGATTTCCGTGCCAGCATTCTGCTGATCGCCCGCGTCGATCCGATAGGCTGCCCAGTTGGGGCTTGGGGCAGCCCCGTTACCCTGCGTGTAGCTGGTTGGGTAGGATTGCTGGGTGTAGTTGTTTTCGTACCAGTATCCAAAGGACACATGGTTGTGGCGATCCACATCAATGCCGAGCTTTGCGGTCGCCCCGCGGCGCTCGGTCGCTCCCTGCAGGAAGTAGCTGGTCACGTTGCGGGTGGTGCCGTCATTCTGCGTCACGGTGCCACCCGGTGACGCATCCCAGCCCCGTCCAAGATTGTAATAAGGCTGAAGATCGAAGGCGATGCGGCGCGTCAGGACAATATGGATCGGAGCAGAGAGATTGACCTGATTCCAATAATCCGTATTGTTTTTCCAGTAATTGATGTTGTTCGAATTTGCCGAGCGGCCGTAGCCTTCACCCGTATGCTTGTATTTGTAGAATTCCTGCTGCGTCGGATAATTGTCGATCGTGAAATCTTCCCAGTTCCACGAGACAAAGGCCTTGGCAAACGAGCCATTCTTCCACTGCTTGTTCAGGCCGAAATCAACATGACGGCGGTCATTGATACCCGCCCCCATCCAGCTGCGTGTGTGGGTGTTTGAAAACGAGACATAGCCGCGCACGCCACTATGGCCGATTTCGCCGGTTTCCAGCCGGATGAACTCGCGCGACAGGTTGTTCGTGCCATAGGAAAAATCGACCAGACCGCCAAACTTCTTGTCGGGCGTATGGGTGGTCTCGTTCATCGTTCCGCTGGCCGCCGACATCACAGGCAACGCGGTCTCGGAACTGCCGGGCGTCAGCGAGACCGACTCGACGTTCTCGGTATCCACATTCTCCGTGATGTATTTGGCCGCCGCCGCGGGCGCGCCATCGACCAGAAGCGCCATATCGAGATCAGTCAGACCACGTGTCTGGATCTGACCACCCTGCATACCATAGGGGTCGGGCGTGCTGATGCTGACGCTGGGGAGGTTCTGGATCAGATCGAGCGCCGTGCTGGATGGGTTACGCATGGAGATATATTCATGATCGACCGTCTGAACATTACGCGGCGCGTGCTCGATGCGCATCATGCCACCACCGCCATTGAGGGCCTGGCGTGAGGTGGTGACCGATATCTGCTCCTCGCCCCTGGCCTCGACAGCCTTCTTGCGACCCGCGTGCGGCACGGGTGCCGTCGCTGCCTGGCCAGGCCGGGCCACCATATGTTTCGGACTACCATGACGCGGGGTCCCGGCTGAAGCCGGCGCACCGGAGGCCGCATGGGCAAAATTCTGCCACAGACAGGTGGCCGAGGCCAGACAGATTGCCAGCCCGATTTTCAGTTTCGCACGACCAAACACATACGCCATCGAGATCCTCTTCCAAATTCCCGAAAGTTTTCGAGTTTATTACTTGAGAGACATAAAGTTACGCCTCGCGAGCCCCGCTTGCAGTTTTATATCTGCACGAACACAAGCAGGTATACAAGTCGAAATCAAGTCGTAATGTGTCGGATATGGAACGTTTCTGTTCGGGTCTGATGCATAGGGGCCACCCTGCCCCCACGGCCAGCATGTTGGACTTATGCCTTCCGAGGCATGGCTTTGCCCGACCTGCACCCACTTCGAACGCCTTCAGACCGCCCTCCCTCATGGGAGGCCGACGATCTTGCGCCTCAGGTCAACAGAGATGGAGAACACCGGCCAGAAGGGCCAGAACGCAAACCGTTCCATGCCGGATGGTACGCACTCATTTGCCGCGCTCATAAATCACCGGCATGCGAGCCTGCTCCCCCCTGCCCGAAATAAGGGTGGGAGCAGGAGAAGGCGACATCGTTACAGATCGATATCAAGCCCGATATCCAGAGCCTTGACGCTATGGGTCAACCAGCCGAGCGAGAGCACATCCACCCCTGAAGCCGCAATGGCTGGCGCAGTATCAGGCGTAATGCCACCGGAGGCTTCTGTAAGGGCGCGGCCCTTCACCATCTCCACCGCGCGCCGAAGCATGTCGGGCCCCATATTATCGAGCAGATAGACGTTTGCCCCGCCCGTCGAGAGGGCCGTTTCAAGCTGGTCAAGCGTATCGACCTCAAGCGCGATCGCCATCAGATGCCCCGCGCGCTGCCTTGCGGATTTGAGCGCCGAAGCCACCCCTCCGCACAAGGCAATATGATTATCCTTGATCAGGATCGCATCATCAAGACGATAGCGATGATTGCTCCCGCCTCCCGCCTTGACGGCATATTTCTGAATGGCTCTCAGGCCCGGCAGGGTTTTGCGCGTACAGCATACACGCGCTTTCGTACCGTGGATGGCGTCTACAACCTGACGCGTTGCGGTTGCGATGCCGCTCAGATGGGAGAGCAGATTGAGCGCTGTACGCTCTCCCCCCAGAACGATTTCCGCGGGCCCCTCAATTTCGGCAAGGATGTCACGCGGCAGAATGC
Source organism: Asaia sp. SF2.1 (assembly GCF_000505765.1). NCBI lineage: Bacteria > Pseudomonadati > Pseudomonadota > Alphaproteobacteria > Acetobacterales > Acetobacteraceae > Asaia > Asaia sp. SF2.1. Next base: position 10,265 of record NZ_AYXS01000023.1, read on the forward strand.
GGCATCCATCCTCCTTGAGCGCTGTGAAATTCGCATTCGGGTCAAGCAGGGAAAATGCCAGCCTGACACCTGCCATTCCAGCCATAACGCCTTCATGACGGGCGCGGAATACCGCGCGCAGGCGTTGACCGGGCCGGACAATGGCCTGTGACGTGGCATCACCCCCGGTGCCGAAATCCTCGGCCAGACCAGCCCGTATGACAGGCTCCCACAACAGATCGGGCAAGGGAGGAATGAAAATTGTCATGCGTGTACAAAGCTCCTCTGCGCATGGATCATGGGGGCCGAACCCACCGCGACGATATCGCCCTGTCCGAGGCCAATTTCGGCAAGGGTAAACTGGAAACGCCCGGTCTGAGGCGCTTCGTCTCCATCGAGACGCCAGTGGCTTCCACGGCTCTCCTTGCGGCGTAAGGCAGCTTTGGCGATGGCAGCACCAACCAGAGCATGGTCATCGCGCGCGGCAAGCGGGGTGAGAAAGGACGACAGACCCTCCAGCCCGTCATGATCCCGCAGGATCCCTGCCCCCTTATCCATGCGCGGCCCAAAACTCGCCGCACCAAAGCGCACAGGCTCTGCGGGATTCTGGCAGGAATGGCGCTCGCGCGTGGCATTGTTCACATCCCACGCCACGGCCCGCCCCATCACGAACGCCTCAAGCAGGGAGTTGCTGGCCAGTCTGTTCGCGCCGTGCAACCCGGTGCAGGCGACCTCGCCGCAGGCCCACAGTCCCGCGAGGCTGGCCCGGCCATGCAGATCTGTCGCCACACCGCCCATGTGGTAATGAACCGCTGGCCTTACCGGAATGGGCTCACGATCGGGATCGATACCGTGCTGGGCACAGATGCGCGCAATACCCGGAAACTGGCGTGAAAAGACCTGCCGCAAACCCGTCGCCTGCCCGGCACCATGCCGGTTGCCCCGCACATGCGACCCGCTATATCGCGCATCGAGAAACACGCGATGCCCCAGTGCCCGATGGCGCGCAATCGCGCGTGATACGCGATCACGGGACTGCAGTTCGTCCGTGAAGCGGTTGCCGGTTTCATCTACGAGCACCGCGCCCGCACCCCGCACGGCTTCGCTGATCAGAGGCGAGCGTCCACCCCCTGTCTCGACATCGAGGGCAGTTGGATGAAACTGGACAAATTCCATATCGGCCAGCCGGGCCCCGGCTCGCGCGGCGGCTGCCAGACCCCGCCCCGTATTGCTGGCAGGGCTCGTTGCACCGACATAGAGCGCCCCTGCCCCGCCACAGGCCAGGATACAGTGATTGGTTGGAATGAACTGCCCCGTGTTGAGCCATACGCCGCGCACACGTCCGTCCAGCACATGGAGGTGGTCCAGTGTCACCCCATCGAGCACCACAATGCGCTGGGAGGCTTTGACCCGCGCTATGAGCGCCTCCATAATTCCCGCACCGCTGCCATCACCACTCACATGCGCAATGCGCGCGCGTGAATGGGCCGCCTCCAGATGCAGGTCCAGATCGCTGCTCCCTGTGCGGGTGAACGCCACCCCCCAGTCAAGCAGTGTCGCTATTGCAGATGGACCAGCCCCGATGATGGCCTCGACCGCACGGGGGTCACACAGCCCGTCACCGGCATCGAGCGTGTCGCGCATATGAAGCGCCACGTCATCATCATGGCCGATGGCCGCTGCGAGGCCGCCCTGCGCCAGCATGCTGGCCGCTTCCGTCCCCAGAGGTGACGGGCTGAGCACCACACACGGCCGGTCGAGATGCAGGGCCGCCGAGAGCCCTGCAAGACCCGCACCCGCAATGACGGGCCAGCCTGCGAAACGGGTGAGTGTCATCATGGCTCAGGCCCTCAGACCGCAAGCATCCGCTCGACCGCGCGCCTGGCCTGCGGGAAGAGCGCATCGGGAATGGTCACTTCCTCCTGCATGGTCTCCAGCGCACGACGAATGGCGGGCAGCGTGATGCGTTTCATATGTGGGCAGAGATTGCACGGGCGAACGAACTCGACCGCAGGGTTGAGCGCGGCAAGGTTGTCGCTCATGGAACATTCCGTGACCAGCAGCACCTTGGCGGGCTGCTTGACCGCCACAAATTCCATCATCCCCGCCGTCGAGCCTGCATAATCGGCTTCCGCTACAACTTCGGGCGGACACTCCGGATGGGCCAGCACCACGACACCGGGATGCATACGCCGGTACTGCCTGATCTCGAGGGGCGTGAACCGCTCATGAACCTCGCAATGGCCAGGCCAGGTGAGCATCTCGATGCCGGTCTCGTTCTGGATGTTCTTCGCCAGAAACTCGTCAGGAATCATGATGACGCGCGGCACACCCAGGCTCTCAACCACTTTTTTGGCATTGCCGGACGTGCAGCAGATATCGGTCTCCGCTTTGACGGCAACCGAACTGTTCACATAGGTCACGACCGGAACACCGGGATAAGCCGCCTTGAGAGCCCGGACATTCTCAGCCGTGATGGATTCCGCGAGCGAGCAACCTGCCATCGAGTCCGGTATGAGCACCGTTTTCTCCGGATTCATCAGCTTGGCTGTTTCAGCCATGAAGTGAACGCCGGCCATCACGATCACCTGCTCCTCACAGCGCTGGGCCTCGCGGGCGAGCGCAAGACTGTCACCGCGGATATCGGAGATGCAGTGGAAGATTTCCGGGGTCTGATAATTATGCGCAAGAATGACCGCATTGCGTTCGCGCTTCAGCCGCAGGATCGCCCGGATATCATCCTCGAAATTGCGCTCCCAGTCCTCGCGCGTCATCAGACGTGAAACGGGTTCGTACAGGGCATCGCCACGATCTCTGACGAGGGTCATCTGATCCATCGGATCCTCTCCGCTTAGTTATGCTCTATATGAGCATAATAGGGACAAAACTGTTGAGACCCATACATTGGGTGCCTCCCTGATGTTTTCAAAGCCACAAAGCCGTGATTGTCGAAAAAGCACGGCCAGGAACCATTCAAGATCACACTGACCGGGCAATCGGTAATTTGGAACCCATGAGCTGTCGCGCACCGATCACCTCGCGCCTGAAGCGATAGAGCCGTGCGGGGCGTCCCTGGGGCTGGTTTTCCGCCTCGCCCGTCTCTTCCACGAGGTCCTGGGCCAGGATCAGCCGCCTGAAATTCTGCTTGTGCAGCGGTCTTCCCGCAATGGCCTCGACCGTGCGCTGCAACTGCCAGAGGGTGAAGGTCTCGGGCATGAGTTCGAACACCACGGGGCGATAGCGTATCTTGGCCCGCAGACGCGCCAGAGCAGTCGCGAGGATGCGCCGACGGTCCGACGGCATGGCACGGCCAGGTACCACCCAGGCGCCGGGCCTGCGCGATTCAGGCAGAAGATCGGCCTCCCACAGCAGTTCATAGCGGTGCAGGACCAGCTCGTCATTCCAGGGCTGCCCTTCAAGCCCGAACGTCTCGGCGCAGCGCCATTGCCGTGCCGGATCGCGCCCGGCCCAGTTTTGCAGCGCCCGGCCGATTTCGCTCTCGATCAGTTCCGCGCCGCTGCCCCGCAAATTCTCCCACGGGAAATATTCGTACAGCCCGCGCCAGCCTTCCTGTGCATCCTCCAGACGTGTCAGCCCCATATAGGAAATGCGTATGAGACGCGGCGCGTCTGCGCTGGCCTGCCCTGCATCCGCCGATCCTGCTTCACCGCCCGACGCCTCAGCAAAGGTATAAAGCTGCTCGATATGGCCGAGGTGACATTGCGTCTGCTGCTCGACCCAAAGGCGCATGCCACGCTGCAAGGAGCGATGCGCCGTTTCAAGCGGCCCAGAAGGCAGGTTGCGCCCCTGGTCGAGTGTCAGCACGAGAGGCTGCTCATCCTGCACCGCAAGCAGCACCGCCACCAGTTCGGTCTCGATATTACTCATGCATTCACGACCCGTCCGGTCGTCAGCAAAAGCAGGGCGCGCAGGATTTCTGCCGGGCTGGGTGGGCAGCCACGCAGGGCCACATCGCATTGCCGCACACCGGCCAGACCCGCCTCCATGATACCGCCCAGCACGGCGTAATTCACCCCGAACGGCCCCATACCGAGCGCACAATCACCGATCGCCACAATGCCCTTTGGCCCCGGCATGGCCTCCCAGCGGGCCTGAAGCCCGGGCAGCATGGCGCGCGTCACAACGCCGGTGACAAACAAAAGCTCGGCATCATGGGGTGTCTCGACAAAACGGATGTCGTGACGGGTCAGATCATAGGCCGCGCCCTGAAGGGCCTGTGCCTCGATACGACAGCCATCGCAGCCACCACCTGCCACGATATGAAGCGTGAGTGGCCGCGGCGCGGGTGGCAGGGAATCACGGGGCCGCCATCTATTGGCGTCCAGCAGGGCGCGCAGAAAAATCATGGACAGTTCCGGTCATCTGGTTCGTTGTGAGTAAAACCATAAACCGGCTCAAGGAAAAACCCCGCATGGTTCTGGCCTTTGCGTCTCATATTCCACAAGACTGGCATGACGCCATTGCCAACGCACCCCATGTGCGTCGCTGGATTGAAGGCGTGGAATGCGAATTCGAGGTTTCCTCTCTCACGATCCGTGATGCCGTGAAGTTCGGAAGCCGGATCGGCTTTGTCTTCGCCGAGGCGCAGGCCCGTCATGAGGGGGTTTCCGTACCCCGCTATGCCTTCCTGCGCGGAAACTCCGTCGGGATCCTCGTGGTGCTGCGTCATCCCGATCACCCGCCAAGAACCGTGCTTACCTGCGAGCCGCGCCTCCCGATAGCCACCGCAGAGTCCCTCTCCCTGCCCGCCGGAATGGTCGATGACGGCACAGTACAGAGCACCGCGCTGCGCGAATTTGCCGAGGAGACGGGCATCTCACTGGCGCTTGCGGAACAAGACCTGATCTCGCTCGGCACCGTCACGCTTTCACCCGGTGGTTGCGACGAACATCTCACGCTTTATGCGCTGGAAATCGATCTGGATCCGTCGGTGCTGGCCAGTCTCGACAATCGCGCAACGGGGCTGGAGAGCGAGCACGAGCATATCAGACTTCGCGTGTTGCCCCTTGCTGCCATACCGACCCTTCCGCAGCAGGACGCCAAGCTTCTTCTGGCCTTCCACCTTTATGGCGCCCGCACGCGTGACTGACGCAGAGCCACCAAGCACATGGTCAGGCAAAATCCAGGCCGGATAATAACGATACGGAAAACAACACGTCGGCGGCTCTTTTTGCTCATGACGATATCCTGAACTTCGGGTAAGCCGGATCCATGACCCAGACCGAAGCCCTTCCCCCTGATGCTGAAGCCCTGCTTGCCCTAGCCGCTCGCCTGGCCGATGAGGCCGCCACACTTATCAACGAAATTCGCGACCGGGGCTTCGAGACGATCATCAAGGCGGATAAATCGCCGGTAACCGAAGCGGATCAGGCGGCAGAGCGTCATATTCTGGCAGGGCTGCGTGCCGCTCGCCCTGATATACCGGCTATTGGCGAGGAGGAAATCGCCAGTGGTGCCTTTGCGGAGCCAGGTGAAATCTACTGGCTTGTCGACCCGCTTGATGGCACGCGCGAATTCGCCGCAGGACGTGACGACTTCACGGTCAATATCGGGCTGATCTATCGTAACCGGGCTGTTCTCGGGGCGATGGCCCTTCCCGCTTACGGGCAACTCTATACCGGCCTCGTGGGCCAGGGTGCCTGGCGTCGTGACAGCAAGGGGACGACCCCCATCGCTGCGGTCGTGCCGCCCGAGAACGGGCTGCGTATCCTGGCTTCGCGTCACTACGCCGATGACCCGCGCCTCAAGGAATGGCTTGCCGGGCGAAAAATCGGAACGCTGGGCAATATCGGCTCGGCCGCCAAATTCGCGCGTGTCGCAGAGGGTGAAGCCGATTTCTACCCCCGCCTTGGCCCGACGATGGAATGGGACACGGCCGCCCCGCAGGCCATTGTCGAAGCCGCAGGCGGCCATGTGCTCGATGAAAAAGGCGCGCCCCTGCGCTACGGCAAGCCGGGCTGGTTCAATCCGCCCTTTCTCTGCACCGGACGCCACGCCACACAAGGGCAGGACGCATGACAGAAATTCTCAAGGCCGATCCTGAGGCCATCCAGCGCGCCGCGACACTTTTGCTTGATGGCAAGCTCGTGGCTTTCGGGACCGAGACGGTTTACGGTCTGGGCGCGCTGGCCACGTCCAACGCTGCCGTTGCTCATATCTTTGCCGCCAAGAACCGGCCGCGGTTCAACCCGCTCATTAGTCATTTCGCCAGCGCGGAAGCCGCATTCGAGCATGTCGAGGCCAATGACATGGCCCGCCGTCTGGCCGAGATCTTCTGGCCGGGCCCCCTCACCATGATCCTGCCGCGCAAGAGCGGTTCAACCATCTGCGATCTGGCGACGGCCGGTCTGCCAACCATCGCGGTACGCGTTCCGCGCGGCAAGACCGCTCTGGCGCTGCTTCAGGCGGTCGGCCAGCCGGTGGCAGCCCCTTCGGCCAACCCGTCGGGGCGTGTCAGCCCGTCCGATGCCTTTCATGTGCTGCGCAACATGCATGGTCGTATCGACGCCATTCTCGATTCCGGCCCCTGCTCGGTCGGGCTCGAAAGCACCGTCATCGACCTCTCTCGCGAGGTGCCTTTCCTGCTGCGTCCGGGCGGCATCACGCTGGAACAGCTCGAAGCCGTCTGCGGCACGATCCGCAATCCGGACGATTACGCCACCAAGCTTCCCTCCTCCCCCGGCATGCTTGCCTCGCATTATGCGCCCGGCCTTCCGGTCCGTCTGAGCGCCGAAAGCGTGGATGAGCATGAGGCGCTTCTGGCCTTCGGCCCGGCCCTGAGCGGCGCGGGACTGGTTTACAACCTCAGCGAGCGCAGCGACCTTGAGGAGGCCGCTTCGCGCCTCTTTGCCGGGTTGCGCTTTCTGGATGGCGAGGGGCAAAGGCGTGGCCTCAAGACCATCGCCGCCATGCCGGTGCCCCGCCAGGGCCTTGGCCTCGCCATCATGGACCGGTTGCGTCGCGCTGCCAGCCCACGGCCGACAGCGTCGGGTGATGACGATGATGATCTGGAGAGCATGATCGGCTGATGTCCGGCTCGTTCGACCCCAAGGAACTCAAGGTTCTCTCGGATATCCTCGCTCTGGTTCTTGAAGAACAGGAAGGGCAGTCCATTGCCGCGCTCAATGCGCTGCGCTCGCGTGCGCGCAAGAGCGGTACGACAGGCGGTGCCCTCAAGAACCTCTTTGTCGCCATTGCGCCCAACCCACCACCACGCGCCAAGCCCAGACCACGAACCACCAAGGCAGAGAGCGGCCCTGACGTGCAGGCCGCCAGACAGCAGATTGTGACGCTCACCAACAATCTGCGTCAGATGGACCTTGAGTTACGCAATTCACGTGCCCGTCTCGAATCCGTGCGGTCAGAGCTGTATCAGACCCAGCAATCCCGCGCTGAAATCCAGTCCAAGCTACTGGCCCGCGATGCGCGCAAGCCTTTCTCCAGTACCTTGATCTGGTGCGGCTTCGCTGTCGGCATTCTTATCGGGATCGCCAGCACACAGTTCATCCATTCCATAGTGGATGTCCCCCGCGTCGATCGCTCGGTCTTTCTGCGCTAGGCTCTACAAACAGCGTGATCCGAAGCAAGAGAGCCCCGCGCTGCGGGGCGTCTCGGTCCAGTGCGCGCATAGCTGCTACGCGCCTCACCAGATTTGCGCATGTTATGGAGCGTCGGCCTCAGCCTTCAACGGCTCACATGCGAGAGGGAACACTCTGCCACTCGCATCTCGTGCTCGAAATGACCCTCCTGATCGGCATCCTTGTGAATTCTCGCGGGCGTTCCACATTCCAGGCAGGCATAGATATAGCCCTTTTTCCCGGTCCTCTCTCGATAAGCGATGGCATCCGCAGCGCTTATCGGCTTCCCGTCTAGCTTGGCCATTTTCATTATTCGGATCTCCAGACTTATTAATGGAGAAACTCTACCTTATACTGAGTCATATTTTCATAGCAAGTGAGATCAACATTTCGTTGTCTTGATTTACCTGAACAGTTCATCCGCTCAGTTGACGCTGACTGCATACTGATCGCAACGCGTCCAAGCATCACTCTTGATCGCGATCAAATCCCAGGATCCAGTACATCAAATGCGGTGCGTCAGTGACTCAACCGCACTGTGCAGGCACGAATTTGCTTAATCCTGCCCCTAATCCTGCAAACCGCCCATGATGGGGGTCAGATGGGCGCGGCTCTTGCTCGTGCGGCGCACCGGAGGGCGTGGCTGGCAGGAGACGAAATAGAGCCCGATTACAAAAATCAGGTTGGTGATGTTGATGAACAGATCGACCAGCATGATCAGGCCGCTGCCCGACACGCCATTCCACAGGGATACCCCAAGCCAGACGATACCGAGCGGCCTCATGCCCAGCAGGAAGCTGCGCAGCGGGTTGGCCTGACCGGCGCGCACCAGCGGGCGCATACGCTGGATCGCCATGTAGAAGCAGACGAACAGCACCCAGTTGAGGATGTTGAACATCGACCCGCTTAGAGATGTGGCACCCGTGAAGATGAGTATGGCAATGGCTGCCAGAAAGAACAGGATCGCACCAAGCTGGAGGCTCATCCCCAGTTCGGCAGCAGAAAGCCGCTCAGGCAACCTGTCCGATACAGGCTGGAAGATCTTATCGAGCAGCCAGAGATCGGCCTGATTGACGCGTTCGACGAAGGACATGACGCTGACTTACCGCGCCGCTCCGGCGGACGCATCTGTTTTCTGCGCCTCACCGTGCGAGGGCTACCCCCCAAAGAAGAAAAGCCCCCTTCCACGCTCCACAAGCGCCCCGTGTCGCAGCCTGGAACAGCCCGGGCCGCAAAGCAGACCCGCGCAGACAGAGGCTCACGCCGGTGCGCGTTGTGATCGCAATTGAGTAGAATGCGCTCATTCGTCCGGTACAGATCATCAGCCAGACAACAAGTTGAGGGCGTGGCCCGCCTGGATATAAGCGCACAAGAAATGAGCCTCTGCCCGAAAGTCGAGAGGTTCAGCCCGTGCACAGGAAGCATGATTTCCAATAAATCGGCCCGACAGACTCCGTTTATCGGTTTTCTAACGGAACAATATGGAACATGATCGCAGTCAATCGACGCTATACAGGGTGGCCAGATAGTCATGTTTCCAGTTGGGATAGAGAGCCTTTCCAAAAACTACGGCACAAAGCGCGTGCTGGATCAGGTCTCTCTCAATCTGGAACCGGGAAGTATTACAGCTCTGCTTGGCCCCAACGGAGCAGGCAAGACCACCCTGATTGGTTGCCTGCTTGGCTTGCTGCAACCGGATTCCGGTTCGATCAAGGTCTGGAGCCAGTCAGCGGATTCCCTTACTTCATCACTCCGTGAGCGAATTGGTTTTGTTCCGCAGACGATGACCGGGCTCACCTGGTTTCGCGTTCAGGAACTGCTCGATTATCTCGCGGCCTTCCATGACAGCCAAGAACGAAAGGACGCAGGTAGCGCCACCCGGTCACGCGAAGATAAAAGCTGGTCGCAATGGGCCAGCCTTGATCCGAAATCGCGTATCTCGGCTCTCTCAGGGGGCGAGAGACAGCGTCTGGCCATCGTGCTGGCCTTGCGCTTTTCACCCGATCTTATCGTGCTGGATGAACCCGTTGCCAGCCTCGATCCTCTCGCCCGTCACGATTTCATCGCCCTGCTGGCAGAAACCGTGAAGCAGCGCGGCGCGACAGTGCTGCTCTCATCGCATATCATCTCCGATCTCGAGCGGATCTGCGATCGCTTTGTGACGCTCAACAAGGGCCAGATCATCAGTACGGTCGATGCCAGCCAATTCAACAGCCATATCCGCCATCTCGCCCAATGGCCCGACGCGCATCACGGACTTCGCGTTCTTGTCGATCTTCCTGACGGAAGTGTCTGGGTTGAAGGCTGGACACCCGCCCATGAGGCCCTTGGCCTGCCCATGCTACCCGGCGATCTGGAAGCCTTCTTTCTGGCGCTGACGCGATGAGGGATACCTTGCGCGCCATGAGGCTCTACGCCTCACCGATTTTCCTGCGCGAAAATCCCATGGTTCTGCTCGGACTGCTTTATGCCGTCATATGCTATGGTATAGCGGTTTGGCTCCGTCTGGCACCACCGCATGTCGATGGCCTGCCCATGCTAGTCAACCTTGTCATGTCCGCATGGTGGGTCTTGCTGCTGAGTGCGTTCAGTTCCGTCAACACCCATTACTGGCGTCAGATACGCTCACCCGTCACGTTCATGCTGCCTCGCCTGCAACACGGTGAATACTGCGCAGTCCACGCGATTATCGCCATCGCCTTCACCGTTCTCTGCGCCCCGCCCCTTTTGATGGGGGCCCCTCTTCTCAACACGCTTTCCGTTGAGGCATTGGCTCTGGCCCTGTGGTCGGGCGCGGATCAAACAGGCCCCAAATCGATGCGGCGCGCCACGCGCATCATGCGGCGTATCGTCTCGCGTATCGGGTTCATTCTGCTACTGGTCCCAAAAATCCAGCTTCTGGTCTTTACGGCCCCCTGGCCCGTAGCGCTCGGGTTGCTCCTGGCTGGTCTGGGCATTGCCCTGTACGAATACCGGTTTCGCGATTACCGCCTGGACCCACTGCCGGAAACCGTCTTAGTCGGCAGAGATCATTTCCCAAGGCTGCTGCAACCTGTCATTTCCTGCCTCATGTGGCGGCCAAGCTTTCTGCCGCATATTCCGCTGCAGGATCAGTTCCTGACAACACGACCTGTGATCGTCGCCCTTGTCCAGATTGGCGGCACCCTGATTTTCGCCGCGCTGAGCGCCATTATGCTTTTAGTCATGGACGGCCATCTTCCGACAATTGATGCGTTCCGCCACAGCCTGCCCGGCTATGCCCGACAGGCCACGCTCCTCGTGGCCCTTGGTCTTTGCCAGAAATTCCAGAAGCGCACGGACTGGCCCTTTCTCGTTGCGCTTTGCCCCTTTGGCGACAAGGCAGCCTTTACCCGCAAGCTGCTTCAGCTTCACCTCATGACGGCCGTCTTTGCCGGAGGCGTGTCCGGCCTGTGGCTTGGGCTGGTGAGCTGGTATGGCAAAAACCTTCCTCTCTTCCATTGCCTGACATGGGGACTTGCTGCGGGTATTTTTCTGGTAGGGACCGTATGCGTGCCATGTTTTGGCCTGCTCTCCGCCCGCCTGAACCGGCCTGCCGTCAATATGGTTCTCACGATCAGCGGCGTTGTCATCGTGCTTCAGGCCTGCACAGCTCTAATGATCGAGAGTGCTTTCTGGTGGCGTGGGTTGCTGCCCCTGGGCGCCATCGTTGTCGTGGCCCTGCTCTACATCATAACGCCGCATGCGCTGGCTCGGCAGGACTGGCCACTGGAACCGCCGCGCTGACCGGGCGGCCCGCCAGACGCCCATCACTGGGCGGCACCACACAGGCACACGGCATGGACAGATCATGCCAAGCTGTTACGCTGCGTCCGTTACATAGTATCATTCCATGTCGACCCGCCTGACTGAACGAGACCCCAAGGGAGTTATGAATGTCCGTGCTGCCCCCACTGCGTAAGGCGCTACTGGCGTCCAGCCTGCTCGTTGCACCAACGCTGTTTGTCGCGGTTTCAGCACCCTCGATGGCTGCCGAAGCGACGGTCCAGCAGGGCGCTGCTACCGGCACCTCCCCGAGCAGCCCTTCTGCGAGCCACACCGGGGGGATACCAACCCCGCATGGCGCGACGGCAATGGACAGCGCAGTGCGTAAGACCCTCTCCAACGGACTGCGGGTTGTCATCGTGCCCGACCGTCTGGCCCCTGTCGTTCAGACACAGGTGATCTACCTCGCGGGCTCTGCTTCTGCCCCGGCAGGCTTTCCCGGTACCGCTCATGCGCTTGAGCACATGATGTTCAACGGGTCGAAAGGGCTGAGCCGTGATCAGCTTTCAACGGTCAGCGCCCGTATCGGGAATGTGAGCAACGCCTTCACCACCGAGGATACAACCCAGTATTACTTCCAGGCCCCGTCTCATTATCTGGATGTGCTGCTCAAGATCGAAGCCGATCGTATGCGCAACGTCCTGTTGAGCGACGCCGACTGGTCGCATGAGCGCGGTGCCATCGAGCAGGAAGTCGCGCGTGATGTATCGATGCCGTTCGAGCGCTTTACCATCCAGCAAAACCTCGCCCTTTTCGCAGGCACGCCCTACGAGCATGACGCCCTTGGCACACGCGAGTCATTCGACAAGACCGACGCCAAACTGCTGCACGGCTTCTATGACAGCTGGTACCAACCCAATAACGCGATCCTGCTGATCGTGGGGGATGTCGATCCCAAGACCACGCTCGAGAAGGTAAAAGCGCAGTTCGGTGCCATTCCGGCGGGCAAGCTGCCTGCGCGCCAGGTCATCACCCCGGCCCCGGTCACGCCCCGCACCATCACGCTCGATAGCGATTATGCCACGGGCATATTGAGCATCGGTTTTCGTATGCCCGGTGCCGGCAGCCCCGATGCGGCGACGGCACAGATCCTGGCCGATGTGCTTGGCAGCCAGCGCGGCGCGCTTTTTGCGCTTGTGCCGCAGGGCAAGGCGCTGGCGACCGAATTCTCCTATAATGCCCGCAAGCAGGCAGGGGTTGGCAATGCGCTTGCCGCCTTCCCCAAAGGGCAGAACCCCGAGGCCCTTCTGGGCGAGATACGCGCGATCCTCTCAACCCTGCGCAGCAAGGGTGTGCCTGCCGAACTCGTCGAGGCCGCCAAGCGCAAGGAAATCGCCGCGCTCGAATACAACGCCAACAGCGTAACCGATCTGACCCAGAGCTGGGCCAGCGCCCTCGCCTATAATGGCCTGGAATCCCCTGCCGAGCTGGTGAAAGCCTATAACGCCGTAACACCCCAGATGGTAAATGCGCTTGCAGCAACCATCCTCGACCCAGACCATGCGGTGACCGGTATCCTGACCCCGTCGGGAGGGAAATCGCCCAATATCAGCAGCAATAAGGGGCCCGAATCCCTCCTGCCGCCACCGGGCAAGAACATTGCCCTGCCCGACTGGGCCGCGACCGCACTGGCCGATCTGCCAGCCCCCAAGCCGCTTGCCCAGCCTACACGATACACGCTCAGCAACGGCATCACCCTGCTGGTCCAGCCCGAGCATGTCAGCCATACCATCGTGCTCTATGGCAGCATCCGCCATAACAACGACCTGCAACAGCCCAAGGGCAAGGACGGTGTGGCCGGTTTGACGGGCGATCTGTTCCTTTATGGCAGCAAGACCCATGATCGCCTTGCCATGGCAGCGGCGCTGGATGATCTGGCTTCCGATGCCGATGGGGGCACCTCCTTCTCTCTCAGCACGCTCACACCCAACTTCGAGAAGACGCTGTCCCTTCTTGCCGAGATGGAGCTTCATCCGGCTTTCCCGGCGCAGGCCTTTGCCATTCTCAAGCAGCAGGCGGTAGCGTCGCAGGCCGGGGTGATGCAATCGCCCGGCTATCGCTTCCAGCGCGCCCTGACCAGAGCCCTTGCACCGGCAAACGATCCATCACTGCGTGAAACCACCCCACAGACGCTGTCCTCCATCACGCTTGCCGACGTCCAGAATTTCTACAAGGCAGCCTATCGTCCCGATCTGACGAGTATCTTCGTCATCGGTGACATCACCCCCGAAAAGGCGCGCGATGCGGTCGAGAAGGCCTTTGCAGGATGGAAGGCAACCGGCCCCAAACCCGCCGTAGACCTGCCGGACCGTCCGCTGAACAAGCCGTCTCAGGCCGTCATTGATGATCCGGGCCGTGTTCAGGATTCCGTCTATCTCGCCCAGACCGTTCCCGGCGGCATTCATAACCCGGACCGCTATGCGCTTGAGGTCGGCAACGAGATTCTCGGTTCCGGCTTCTCCTCGCGTCTCATGCAGGATCTGCGCGTGCGCACCGGTATGGTCTATACAACCGGGAGTGATTTCGGCTGGTCGGTCAATCGCGGCGCGTTCGTGATCACCTACGGTTCTGATCCTGACAAGACCCTCAGGGCACGCGATGCTGCCCTGCGTAACGTCCGCGATATGCAGACCCATCCCGTGACCGATGATGAGTTGCTGAACGCCAAGGCCTCGATCCTGCGGGCCATTCCGATGGAACGGGCCAGCTTCGGGGGCATTGCCGGGCAGTATCTCTCACTGATCGGTCTGGATCTGTCGCTGGACGAGCCCGATAAGCGCGCTCAGGCCGTTTATGGCATGAAGCCCGCACAGGTTCAGGACGCCTTCCATCGTTGGGCCAGACCGCAGGATATGGTGCAAATGATCCGTGGCCCCGCACCGATAAAGAGCACAGGGAAATAACATCCAGTTTCTCTTACCCTCTCCCTCCGCTCTTCACCGGTGGGAGAGGACCATCAAGTTCGCTCTACCTGTGTACGGCGGGGCAGAAGACAAAAAAAACCTGCCCGGATCGGGCAGGTTCAGGAACTCACCACAAAGGTGCTGTCAAAAGCCTTCGGGCGCTTCATCTGATGCTTCGGCAATCGCTTCGGCTTCTTCCTGAAGATAGGTCTCCAGATCACCATCGGCCGCGTCGTTCAGATCACGCGGGCTGATGCCGCTTTTTTCGGCATCGGCCAGACAGGCCGCGACGGCCTGCGAGGGCTCCCCCCAGTTTTGGTGGTGGGCTTCGATCCAGCTATCGAGCCATTCATCGATATCTTCGCCCGTCATGCTCAGCGTGTTCCGAAAAGACGATCGCCTGCATCACCGAGCCCCGGGCGGATATACCCTTTTTCATCCAGCCCACGATCGACAGCGCAGGTCACGATACGCACATCGGGGTGGCGTTCATTCAGGCAGATCACCCCCTCGGGTGCAGCCAGAAGGCAGACGAAGATGATCTTGCGCACACCGCTGGCCTTGATGCGATCGATGGCTGCTGCGGCGCTATGGCCCGTCGCCAGCATCGGATCGACCACGATACATTCACGATCGGCCACGTCCTCGGGCAGCTTCATGTAATATTCGACGGCTTCGAGCGTGTCGTGGTCGCGATAAAGCCCGACATGGCCAACGCGGGCTGCCGGGATCAGGTCAAGCATACCGTCGAGGATGCCATTGCCTGCGCGCAGGATGGACACGAAGCAAAGCTTCTTGCCGGAAAGCTGACGGCCTTCCATGCGCTCCAAGGGCGTCTCGATCTCGACCGGTTCGGTGCTGAGGTCGCGCGTCGCCTCGTAGCACATCAGAAGGCTGAGCTCGCGCGTCAGCCGCCTGAAGCCTGCAGTCGAGGTCGACGCCTGACGCAGGCGCGTCAGCTTGTGTTGAACGAGCGGGTGGTCAAGCACGACCAGGGAAGAAGGAAGGGCAGTCATGAGGCGTTCCTTAGCGTGAATTCGTTGCGCTGTCAGCTTGGTTCAAAGCGCAACGCCACACCATTCATGCAAAAGCGCAGCCCCGTCGGCTTTGGCCCGTCTGGAAACACGTGGCCAAGATGCCCCTTGCACTTGGCGCAATGCACCTCGATGCGCGTCATGCCATGCGTTTTGTCGACCGTCGTTTCAGTCATGCCATCGCGCGGTTTGAAAAAGGACGGCCACCCGCTGCCGCTCTCATATTTGGTATCTGAGTCGAACAGCGCCTCGCCGCAGCCTGCACAGTAATAGACACCCTCACGCTTCTCATCATTCAGCGGGCTTGAGCCCGGGCGTTCGGTGCCATGCTCACGCAGGACGCGATGTTGCTCGGCGGTCAGGGGCAGGCCACAGCTGGGCATTGCGCCGCTCTCTCGGGTGTCGTCGGTCATGGGAACGCTTCCTTCGCAAATCATCGGCCATGCGGGAGAAATCCCGCTCGGGCCCACAGGATATGGCGTCTCAACGCGCCGCTTCCAGAGTGTTTCATCCATCCTGCCAGTTGCTTCAATGACCGCCCTCCCGGCTCAAGGCTGCAGGGCGGGTGCGCTGGAGGATGCGCGGGTCATTTGCCAGCATGTCTTGATGCCGCCGTGGAACGGGATCCTCATTCACCATCCTCCGGGCCCACACATGCGCGTCTCGGCGACGATACAGAAATCTGTCCCTGTCCATTGGCTAAGAAGCGGGGGACACAAACGGTGATCGCGCAAACGCGTCTTGGCGGGCACGGCATGCAGGGTTTCAATGGTGCCATCAGCAAGGAGCAGGCATCATGAGCCGCAACAATCCGCACTCTCTCACGGGCAACGCCGAGGAAACCGGGGCTGACCCGCTCGATGCCTACGACGTGCTCTACACGCTGGAAACCGATCCGCCCCAGATCACGGCGCTTCTCACGGAGACGGGTGTTGTCGTCTCACGGTGCGATGCGCGCTGGGGCACACCTGATGGTATCTGGCTCGACCGGACACATATCTACTGGACCAATATGGGCGCCGATTACAATGTCGCCGATGGCACCATAGAACGCGCCCGTCATGATGGCAGCGCTCATGCAGTTCTGGTCGGACACGGGCTTGTCGTCACGCCCAAACAGCTCGCGGCAGATCCGCAGGCAGGTTGGCTCTACTGGTGCGATCGCGAGGGCATGCGCATCATGCGCAGCCGTTTCGATGGTGCCGATTTGCAGGTTCTGCTTCAGAACGGGACCTACCCCAGAGATACACGCGATATCACACGCCACTGCGTGGGCATTACGCTCGACCCTGAGCGCCAACACCTCTACTGGACCCAGAAGGGGCCACCCAAGGGAGGCAAGGGCCGCATCTTCCGCATGGCGCTCGCCCTGCCCGAAGGGGCCGATCCTGCTTCACGTGACGATGTGACCCTTCTGGCCGATCACCTGCCTGAACCTATCGACCTGCATTTCTGCCCGGCTTCGAACCGCCTCTACTGGACCGATCGTGGCGCGCCGCCAGACGGGAACAGTCTCAACGTGGCCGAGGTGACTGCCGATGGCCTGTGCAATCACAGGGTCATCTTCCGTGGGCTGGATGAAGGAATCGGACTGGCCATCGATCCGCAGGAGAAAACGGCTTTTGTCAGTGATCTGGGCGGCAACATACGTCGTATTGACATCGCGAGCGGGGTAGCGGTGATCCTGCGCCATCAATCCCGCACAACAGGTGTCTTTCTGGTTCCCCGGCGCTGACGGGACGCGCCTCATGATGAGCCACCCTGCCCTGATGCATCAGCACGCGAATACCGACAGGGTGGCCACCATTCGCCACTCACAGCATTCTTAGCCAGAAAATGGCGTGAACCCGCCGGGGGAGAGTTCGCAGAGCACGCAAAATGCGGCATCATGGGCGCAAAATTGCAGGAGACTACTCATGTCCGCATCCCCTTCCAGCGTGCCGCGCCCGGTCATGCTCGTCATCCTCGACGGTTTCGGCGATAGCGCCACCCGCGAGGACAACGCCGTAGCTCTGGCCGATACGCCGAATTTCGACCGTCTCTGGGCAGGCTCTCCTCATGCCTATCTGAAGGCGTGCGGCGAGGATGTCGGCCTGCCGGAAGGGCAGATGGGCAATTCGGAAGTCGGTCACCTCAATATCGGTGCTGGTCGCGTTGTTATGCAGAACCTGCCGCGGATCAGCCGCGCCGCGCGCGATGGGTCGCTGGCCAGCAACCCGGCCCTGTGTGCCTTGATCGACGCGCTCAAGGTCAGCAAAGGCACCTGCCATCTGATGGGGCTGGTTTCCACGGGCGGCGTCCATGCCCATATGGACCACGTCATTGCGCTCGCCCAAATCGTGGCACAGGCCGGTATTCCCGTGGCCGTGCATGTGTTCTCCGATGGGCGTGACACTGCGCCCGATTCCGGCGACGGCTTCATCCGCACTCTTGCTGCCGCCCTCCCGGCCGGCGCCAGCATCGCCACGGTCAGCGGGCGCTATTACGCCATGGATCGCGACAATCGCTGGGAACGCGTCAGCCGCGTCTATGATGCGATCGTCTCCGCAACCGGCAATCACGCAGATGACGCATTAAGCGTTCTGCCAGCCAGCCAGGCCCTGGGCGTGACAGACGAGTTCGTCGAGCCGACCGTGATCGGGTCCTACGCCGGCATGAAGGATGGCGATGGCATCCTGTCCGCGAATTTCCGTGCCGACCGCATTCGCGAATTGCTCGCTGCGATGGTTTTCCCCGATTTCGATGGCTTTGCGCGCTCGAAAACCATCAAATTTGCCGCTGTATGCGGCATGACCGCCTATAGCTCGGCTCTGGCACCGTTCATGAGCGTCATGTTCCCCAAGGAATCGATGGAGCACCTGCTGGGCGATGTCGTTTCACAGGCTGGGCGCACACAGCTGCGCATGGCCGAGACCGAGAAATATCCGCACGTCACCTACTTCCTCAATGGTGGCCGCGAGGCTGTTCTGCCCGGTGAAGAACGTATTCTGGTCCCCTCACCCAAAGTGGCCACCTATGACCTGCAACCGGAAATGTCTGCCCCGGAACTGACCGACAAGGCCGTAGCTGCCATCGAAAGCGGCAAGTTCGACCTTATCGTTCTGAACTTCGCCAATCCCGACATGGTGGGCCATACTGGCGTGCTGGCAGCCGCCATCAAGGCCTGCGAAACCGTGGATACCGGGCTCGGCCGTATTGTCGATGCCATCGACAAGATGGGCGGCGCGCTGATCGTCACAGCCGATCACGGCAATTGCGAGACCATGCGCGACCCAGTTACCGGTGGCGCTCATACAGCCCACACCCTCAACCGGGTGCCGGTGCTGCTTCACGGTGCGAAGGGCGTCACAGCCATCCATGACGGACGTCTGGCTGATCTGGCTCCCACGCTGCTTACCCTGATGAACCTGACCAAGCCTGCCGAGATGACCGGCAAGTGCCTGATCAACGGCTGAATCTACCATGCCGGTCGCGAGCCTCTTCCTGACCGGCTGTTCAGCCTTCGGTAAAATGCGCTTCACGGGCGGGCCGGCTCAACCTGCCCGTCTGAAAGAGCGTTGGGGAGAAAAACCCCTCGAGACATCAGGTCAGAGCGGGGCCTTGCCTCAGGATGCCTCCCACTCGCCGTCCATTCCGATTTCCTCCGACTGGCGATGCACCATCACCCTCTTCGCGCCTCTGCACCCCGTAGGGCGAGATACATCACGAGGTGACGCCTCTTCTCTTGCCGATACCCATCATGCCGCCGCGCCTGAAGCTGTGCCATTTGGCGCAACACGTTTCACAAGGGCGTTTTGCCTTAGCTGCGTGACGCTGAGCTTTGGGTTTGCGCTGGCCGTGTTATCGCCAGCAACGGGGGCGACACTCCATACGAAACAGGGCAACGCCAACCAGAAGGCGCTCGACAAGGCCATTGCAGACAAGAAGGCCCTTATGGCCCGCCAGGCCAATGAGGCGGCCCTTATCGAGACCCGCCGCAAGGATCAGGCGCGTGCCGCTCAGGAGGCGGCGTTGCAGGCCCAGAAGGCCCGACGTTTCTCTGCCCTAACCAACCAGGCCGAGAACGAACTGGACGCAACGCAAAAGCAGATCGACGCCCTGACAGCCGATATCGCCTCACTCACGGCAAGACAGAACGATCAGCGTCTGGCGCTTGCCCGACGCCGCGCCGCCCTCCAGACCATTCTGCCTGTCGCCCTGCGCCTTGCCCGCTATCCCGGCACGTCTGTCGTTGCCCTCTCGGGGCAGGCCGATGATGCGGTTCAGGGCCTGAGCGTGATTGCGGGGCTGACACGACTGACCACCCGGCAGGCGGAGGATTTGCGCAGCCAGAAAACACTCCTCGATCAGACAGCTCACGAACTTGCAGACCGCAACACGGCGCTCGGAAATGCGAGACGCAAACTGGCCGCTCTACGCGATCTCAACGCCAGCCGGCTGGAAACCGCCACCCACCAGCAGGCCGAGGCCGAGGCACGAGCCCGTCAGGCTCATGATGAAATCGCCGCCGCAACAGCAAAGGCCGCGACGCTCGAGGATGCGCTGACAGCCATCGACAAGGCGCAGGCCAGCATCAAGGCACGAATGGAAGCCGAGGCCAGAGAACTGGAAAGGCAAAACCAGCAGGTAAAGGCGCGTGCGCTCAGCACACAGGCCCGCGCCCTGAGCAGTTCGGGCAATGGCGTGACACGGGGCGGCGGACATGGCCCCGTATCCGGTCGTGTGCTGACTGCGTGGCACCAGACCACCGAGAGCGGCCCGGCCAGCGGCATCACCTATCAGGCAAGCGCCGGGAGTTCTGTCAGCGCGCCTTGTGCCGGGCAGATCGATTTTGCCGGCCCGTTCCGATCATTCGGCAACATGATCATTCTCGATTGCGGGCATCATTTCCGCTTCGTGCTCTCTGGATTGGGGGGGCTTTCCGTCTCGACGGGGCAGACTATCAGCCGCCATGCTGCGCTCGGCACCATGGGCGGTGGCGGCGGGGCACTCTTCGTGCAACTGCGCTCGGGAAGTAAAATCATCGATCCCGGCCCCTATCTCTGAAGGGTAACCTCACGCGACCCCAGAACCCCTCTTGGCGATTCTGTGTTGTTTCGACAGACTGCGTTAATATCGCTATAGATTTCAGATCTTAGTGCGGTGGAGACCCTGGTGTTCAGGCTCCGCTGCAAGACAGACGCTAACAGGATCGGCACCGGACCTCAGGCTCCGTACCGGATTCAAGGGATGAATTGCATGAAGCTCCGCACTGGTCTGCTGCTCGGAACGGCATTCCTGGCCGGAATCACCGCCGGTCCGGCGTTGGAAGCCGCCATGGCCCCGAGCCTTGGGCAGATGATCAGCAGCAAGGCCTTCGCCAAGGAAGTCGCGGCCGACCCCGACAACCACAGCGAAACCCTGCGCCTGCTCACCTTGTTCGGAACCGTGCTCGACCTTGTTCGCGCCGAATATGTCGAGCCTGTCAGCGACAAGGATCTGATCAACAACGCCCTCGATGGCATGGTGGGCGGTCTCGATCCCCACAGCTCCTACATGAACGAGAAGCAGTTCAAGGAGATGCAGATCCAGATCAGCGGCAAGTTCGGCGGTCTGGGCGTACAGGTCCAGCAGCAGAACGGCCATATCCGTGTGGTCTCGCCCATCGATGGTACCCCTGCCTCGCGCGCAGGACTCAAGCCGGGCGATTACATCACCGAAGTCGATGGCAAGTCGCTTGAGGGTCTGACCCTCGATCAGGCCGTGACCAAGATGCGCGGCGATCCGGGCACCAAGATCACCCTGACCATCATTCGCGCGAAAGAGCCCAAGCCGCTCAAGGTCACCATGACCCGCGAGGTCGTGCATGTGCAGGTCGTGCGCTCGTCGCTTTATGGCAATATCGGCTATATCCGCATTTCCGAATTCGACGACGACACCGAGACCGCACTGCATGAGGCCTATGACAAGCTGAAGGCAAAGTCGGGCAACAAGCTGCAGGGTCTTGTGCTCGATCTGCGCCTGAACCCCGGCGGCAAGCTCGATCAGGCCATTGCTGTCAGCGATGATTTCATCCCCGAAGGCGAAATCGTCTCGATCCGTGGGCGTCACGCCGAAAACAACCGTCGCTGGGATGCCAAAGGCACCGATATCACAGGCAAGCTGCCGATTGTCGTGCTGATCGATGGCGGATCGGCCTCTGCCTCCGAAATCGTGGCCGGTGCGCTTCAGGACCATCGCCGCGCCGTTCTGGTGGGCGAAAAATCCTTCGGCAAGGGCTCCGTGCAGTCGCTCATCCCCGTGCCGGGCCATGGCGCCGTGCGTCTGACAACGGCGCGTTACTACACGCCATCGGGCCGCTCCATTCAGGCTTTGGGCATCGCGCCCGATATCGTGGTCAAGGAAAGCAAGGACGACGATGGCTACGGCTATCGTGAAGCCGATCTGGCCCATATCATCACCAATACGGGCGGCAACAAGAACAAGGCCCCGACACGGACCGACCTGCCTTCCATCTCGGCAAGCATCCCCCACGCGCCTGCCGATAACTGGCCCCGTTTCGACCCGGCCAAGCCGGCGACGGACTTCCAGCTGCAGCAGGGTCTGCGTGTGGTCCGCGCCATGGCATCGCTGCCTGATGAAGCGCTTCCGCTGGGGCAACCGGCCGCTGACAAGGCTGCTGCAAAAACCGCCGATGCGAAGCCCCCGGAAAAGGCGACTGACGACAAGGCCGCCGGGGAAAAAGCGGCGGGCAAGGATCAGAAGCCCCCTGCTCCGGCTTCTTCTTCCACGCAGCACTGATCTTTTCTGGCACCGGCCCCTTTCGAGGGGCCGGTTTCATATCTTCCGCTTGACGCTTCAACTCCATCCGAGCCCTACGCCATGATCGATCCGGCCACGCTTCCCTATCGCCCCAATGTGGGCATCATGCTGTTCAACCGCGAGGGCGCCCTCTTCCTCGCCAGACGGACCGATCTGCGTGATGTCTGGCAATGCCCTCAAGGCGGGATTGACGAGAACGAATCTCCGGAAGAAGCGGCACATCGTGAATTGCGTGAGGAGACCGGGCTTCGTCATGCCACCCTGCTGGGCAGCTATCCCGGTTGGTTGCCCTATGACCTGCCCGCCCATCTGATTGGCAAGGCACTCGGGGGACGATATCGCGGTCAGACGCAACGCTGGTTTGCCATGCGCATGGCCGAGCCCGACAGCGCCATCGATCTGGCAGGAGATGGCACGGAACCTGCCGAATTCGATCGCTGGGAATGGGTCCGCCCTCAGGACGTGACGACCTATAATCTTGGCTTCAAGCGTCCGCTTTACGAGCAGATCCTGCCCGCCCTGGCGGCATTGGCCCCTCCTGTGGTTCAGGAAATCTGATCATCCTCAGCAGAAGCTTCTCGCCGTAAGCCCTGAGTCTGGGCCACCTCTCCCCTCAAGACCATCAATCCTGATCATGCATGCCTCAGGCATTCAGCAGGGGGCGTGCTGGCGAACCCCGGCGCGCTCCCGGTGTCTCAAGGGGCGTCTATGATTTCGAGCGTGGCGGCTTCCAGCACAACCTCCGGTGCGGCCTCAACCAGATCGAGCGACTGGTTGCGCACAAGGCGGGCATAGAGTCCGCCCTGCGCCTGCAACTCGGCATGGGTACCCATTTCGACGGCCGCGCCTTCGCTCATGACGATAATCAGGTCAGCACTCTTAACCGTCGACAGACGATGCGCCACAATGATGGTGGTACGGTCACGGCGCAGATCGGCCAATGTTGCCTGAACCTTGGCCTCGCTCTCTGAATCCAGTGCGCTTGTCGCCTCATCCAGCAGCAGCAGACGCGGATCACGCAGCAGCGCGCGCGCCAGCGCGACGCGCTGCCTTTGCCCACCCGAAAGACGCTGACCACCCGGACCAACCCGTGTATCGAGCCCCTGCGGCAAGGTGTCGGCAAAATCGACTGCCGCCGCAAGGGCAGCCGCCTCGACTTCTGCACGGCTGGCCGTGGGGCGACCGATGCGAATGTTCTCAAGCACGGACATGTCGAAAAGCGTGGTGTCCTGGCTGACATAGGCAATGGCGTCGCGCAACTCGGAGAGCTTCAAATCACGCAGATCCACCCCGTCGAGCAAAATCTGCCCAGCGCTGACATCGTGAAGTCTCGGAATGAGCGACAATGCCGTGGATTTACCGGCCCCTGACGGCCCGACCAGCGCCACGGTCCAGCCCGGTCGCACATCAAAGCTCAGGCCACGCAAACCTGTGCGGCCATCGGGATAGACAAACCCGGCCTGATCGAACACCAGGCGTCCATGTCCCGGCGGCAGGAGACGCGCATCCGTGCGTTCGGCCACGGCTGGCGGTTCGTCGATGACCGAAAAAACGCGCTCCAGCCCACCGAGACCTTCCTGCAGGGCCGCATTAAGCGACCCAAGGGCGCGCAAGGGGCGCGAAGCGGCAAAAAGAGCGGCAATGAAGGCCGTGAAATCGCCCAGCGTCGCGCCACCCATCGCGGCACGCCAGCCAGCGAAACCGAGCACCGCAGCAATAGCCGTGCCACCCAGCACCTCAAGCACAGGATCGACACGCGCCCGCCCGCGTGAAATCCGCCAGAAAGCGTTGTGCAGCAGGTCCAGCGATCCATCCACACGTCGTGCTTCGCTATCCTCCATACGATACACGCGCACCTGACGGGCCAGCGCAAAGCTCTCATTGAGCAATGTCGCCGTCTCACCGATCTGCTCCTGCATACCCCCCGAAGCGCGACGGACACGCTTGCCAAGTTTCTGTATCGGCACAGCGGCGACCGGATAAAGCACGAGCGCGATCAGGCTCAGCTCCCAGTCGGTATAGATCATGGAGGCAACAAGCCCGACCACGGTCACGACATCTCCCAGCGCATTGACGGCGCGGATCATGGCCTCACGGATCGAGACCGCATCGGTGGTAAAGCGCGCAGCCCACTGCGCGGGTGCTTCCTTTTCGATACGCGCGATATCGGCTGTGAGAGCATGGGCGAACATGCGTGACTGCAAGCCGCGTATGACCACGAGAACGAGCCCCTGTACGGACAGGGTCTGGCCATACTGTGTGGCGGCCTTGAGCCCTGTCACCAGCACCACCAGAGCAGGCACCTGATAGAGAATACGCGGGTCATGCACCGCAAACATATCCACCGCGCGCTTGATAACGAGCGGATACAGAGCCGTCAGCCCGGCGGTCAGAACCGTAAGCACCACGACGGCGGCCAGACGCCCGACATGGTGACGGACTTCCTCACGCCAGATGCGAAAAATCATCTGGCGTCCCTGCACCCCCTGCGGGTCGATGCGTCGCAAAGGGGTCTGGGCTGCAGGCTGCGCTGTTTTCATTCCTGCGGTTTACCCCCCAGCGCCCTGTGACGAAAGAGGCAGGCGCGTTTTCAGTTCGGCAAGACAGGCCATCCGGTCAGGCAGGCAGCCCTGGCTGCGCCACCAGGCAGCCAGATGGGCAAGAGTCTCCCCTATGGCCGGCCCCGGTCGCACACCGGCGGCCATGACATCACGCCCGGCCAGCGGAAAAACCGGCCTCTCAAGCTGTGCGATCCTGTTTCTCAATGTGTTCCATGATTTGGACGAGACATCGGCTATCCTCTCGGCCTGTGCAAACCAGCTGCGGTCGATCAATGTCTGCCGGTCATGACAGGACAGCAGCATGCGAAGCGCGTGGTCGCCCAGTGAGGGCGCGAGGATCAACGGGTTCTGCGTTTCATACCCTTGCACATCGAAACCATGCAGCAGGGTAGATGGGCTCATACGGGCAAGGCGCTGCGCCTGTTTGCCCGACAGCCGAAGCCGCTCAGCCAGATCCGGCGTATCAGCAAGCAGCCCAAGACGCAGGATGTCATCGGGCGGTACATCGGCATCGAGTGCACGGGCCAGACGCGGCAAGTCTGCCGAAGGCAGGAGGCGAGGCAGGATACCGGTATCGGCCATCAAATGCAGGCTGCGCATGAGATTGGGCCCTGTGAGAATACGCAGTATCTCGCTGGCCACACGCTCGGCGGAGAGCCCATCGATCAGGGCGGCATGGCTGGTGATTGCCCGTATCGCTTCCGCATCGGGTCGATCCTGCGGGCCGGTGCCCCCGAAACGCGCCTGAAAACGGAAAAACCGCAGGATACGCAGCGCATCTTCCTCAATGCGGCGGGCGGCATCGCCCACAAAGCGCACATGACGCGCCGCAAGATCCTCAAGCCCCCCGAAATAATCATGAATGTCACCATGACGGTCACAGAAGAGCGCATTGATCGTGAAATCGCGTCGCGCTGCGTCCTCCTGCCAGTCTGTCGTCCAGGCAACCTCGGCATGACGTCCGTTCGTTTGCACGTCACGCCGCAATGTCGTGATTTCATAGGGCACATGATCGATCAGCGCTGTGACGGTGCCATGAGCCAGCCCGGTCGGTATCGTCTTGATCCCCGCCGCTTCAAACAGGGCCTGAACCGTCTCGGGGGGCTCCGGGGTTGCCAGATCGAGATCATGCACCGCGTCACGCCCGATGAGCAGATCGCGCACCGATCCACCAACGAGACGCGCTTGCGGCAAGATATGCCAGAGGCGATCGAGGCCCGAACGATCAGGCAGTTTGTCGAGAAGGCTCAGATGGGACACGGCTGTTGATCAGATTCCGGAACAGAAGAAAAAACGGCTGTGATGCCCGCTGTCCCATACCCACCCCGGTTACGGCATAGGGGCCAGCGGGAAGAAGCGATTATGGCTCCATACGCCCATGCAGGGGCGACAGCCAACATGACCGGGCACAGCAAGTGCCACGAGTTCGTAATAGACCGGGCGCGACAGCCGGGCGAGCACGGGCTGGTCGCCCTCACCGTGACGGACCTGAACATAGGGTATGGCCGCGCAATCTTCCGATGGCGGATGGTCCCAATCGACAATCAGGGGATGGGCGGGTCCAACGCAAAGCAGCTCATCCATATTGGTGCGCAGGCACAGATTTTGCTGACGGCCGCAGCCACCACGAAAATCGAGTTCCCGCACGATGAACGGGGCATCTTCCACCTGTATGATACCAGACTCAGTCGGCGTCCTCAGCCAGAACTGCCCCTGAGCGTCACGTGTCAGCATGGAGCCAAACAGACACAGCATTTCCTTGCGGCGTATGGGCGAGCCCCGATACAGCCACGTCCCGTCGCGTCGGATGACAAAAGGCAGGGCACGGGGTGTCTGCTCGCCCCCTGTCCTTTCCAGCGGGGCAAGCCCGATATCGGACGCGCCCTGATCTGCGATCCCTTCCGCTCGCATCGCGCCGGCATGATCCATGCCGGAAGGAACAGAACCAGCGGATGACCGGCTCTCGCAACCTGCACGGGTCGGGAACCCGGCTTCATGAGTCGCAGAACGCTCTGCGCCGTCTGTCGCCTGTTTAACCACGCCGTCCTTCAAGGTTCTCTCCGCTCACGGTCCAAAAAATCTGGTCTCCTGCTGCAAGTTGGGTCGTCTTATGGCTTGATGAAACCCCCGGAACTGTCAGATTGGCAAATATGAGCCAGAACGATCTCTCTTCCTTCCCCGCCGGATACCGCCCGGATGAAAACCCGGCTGATCTCGCTTATGTCGAGCAACTGACCGCCCAGCTGGGTGCCGTCAGGCAGGCCATAGGCCAGGTTGTTCTGGGTCAGCGCGATGTCATCGACCGTCTGCTGGTCACGATCCTCTCCGGGGGTCACGCGCTTTTGATCGGCGCACCGGGCCTCGGCAAGACGCTTCTTGTCAGTACCGCAGCCCGCGTTCTGGGCCTCGATACACGCCGCGTGCAGTTCACGCCGGATCTGATGCCATCGGACATCACGGGCAGTGATATTCTCGACGAGGACGAAAACGGCCGTCGTTTCTTCCGCTTCGTCCGCGGGCCGATCTTCACGCAGCTTCTCCTGGCCGATGAAATCAACCGTGCCAGCCCGCGGACGCAATCCGCCCTGCTTCAGGCCATGCAGGAATATGAAGTGGCCCAGGCAGGCACAAATCACCCTCTGCCTCGCCCTTTCCACGTTCTCGCAACACAGAACCCCATCGAGCAGGAAGGCACCTACCCCCTGCCTGAAGCCCAGCTCGACCGCTTCATGCTGCGTATTGCGCTCACCTTCCCTGAGCGCGATGCCGAGCGCGACATGCTGCTCCAGACGACTGGTGCCGTAACAGCAAGCGCTCCGACACTTCTCACCCCGGCCGATCTGATCGAGGCGCAATCCCTGGTACGACGTCTGCCGGTAGGGGAAAAAGTCCTCGAAGCCATCCTGACCCTTGTGCGTGGTCTGCGCCCCGAGACAGCCTACAAGCCCGAAATCGGCACGTCGCTGCTCTACGGGCCGGGCCCGCGCGCGGCGCAGGCGCTCATGCTTGCCTGCCGTGCCCAGGCGCTTCTCGATGGGCGTCTGGCACCCAGCCTCGATGATGTGGCGGAACTGGCAGAGCCGGTTCTCGCTCATCGTATGGCGCTGAGCTTCCCCGCGCGCGCCGCGGGACAGAAGGTGGAAGCGCTGATTGCCTCGGCTGTCGAGGCGCTTCTCTGATCGTGAGCGGTTTTTTCGGCAAATGGCGGCGCAGCGAGGCAAAGCCATCTCCCGCTGCGCAGGCCGGGTCATACCCGGAGGCGGAAGCCCTCCTCCCGTCTCTGGTCATCGAGGCAGAGCGCATCGGGCGTCAGTTGCGCGCTGGCGTGCATCATCAGCACCGTGCTGGCGCAGGGGAGGATTTCTGGCAATACCGCGCGGCCCATGACCATGAACCGGCGCATCGTATCGACTGGCGTCAGTCCGCCCGCAGCGACCAGCTCTGGGTCCGTGAGCGTGAGGCCGAAGGGGCACAGATCCTCTCCCTCTGGTGTGACCCCTCGCCCTCGATGAACTGGCGCTCACGCCCCGAATTGCCGCTCAAGACCACGCAGGCCCAGCTTGCCACTCTGGCGCTAGCCTCCGCCGCGCTGCATGGTGGCGAGCGCGTGACGCTGCTCAATGGGCCAGAGCACGGACGCTCCGTCAGTGGGCCTCACTCCCTCTCCCGCCTCGGGCAGAATCTGGCGTTTGCCGCCTCGACGCCCCTGCCCCAGCTCGACACGCTACGCGCCTACGGGCAGCTCGTTCTGGTCAGTGATTTCCTGATGCCTCCCGAAACCCTGGACCGGATTCTGCGCGATATCGCAGCCCGACCAGCCCGCACGGAGCTTCTCTGCATCCTCGACCCCGCCGAGCGAAGCCTGCCTTATGCGGGACGTATCAGCTTTGACAGCCTAGAGGATGAGGGACAGCTTGTCCTGCCAGCAGTCGAAACCCTGGCGGAGCCCTTTGAACGCGCCATGCAGGCCCATCTCGATCAGCTGGTCACCCTGGCCGAAGCGCATCGCGCCGGCTTTACCCTTCATCATACGGACCAGCCGCTCATGCCCGCCCTTCTAGGCCTGCATGCAAGGTTGAGCGGGGGCCATACGAGCGGGGGAAGCCTGCGTCCATGATCTTCCTGACCCCCCTTGCCCTGGCGGGGCTGATCGCGCTGCCCCTGCTTTACTGGCTGGTGAAGGCGACCCCACCGCCGCCGAAGGATCTGGCTTATCCCTCGCTCCAGATCCTGCGCCGCCTGCAAGCCAGAAACACCGATACGGCGCGTTCACCGCTCTGGTTGCTCCTGCTGCGCCTGCTCGCTGTTGCCCTGCTGATCCTCGGTCTTGCGCAGCCCGTCTGGCTGGGGCGCGAAATCAGCGCAGGCGGCGGGCATGATCTGGTTCTGGTGCTCGATAATGGCTGGGCCGCCGTGCCGCACTGGCAGGAGCGCATCCGCGCAGCGCGTAGTCTGGCCGAGCGCAGCTTTCGCGCAGGACACGCCGTCACGCTGGTTCTGACTGCCCCTGACCCCGATGGGACGTCCCCTGCTCCCTTCACCACACGTGATCGCCCGCGTTTCGAAGAGCGTCTTCTTGCCCTCGCCCCCCATTCATGGCCCACGGATCGTGCCCATACGGCCAGCCAGATCGATGCCCTGAGCCACAGCGCCGCCCTGACACAGTCCGATCTCGTCTTCATCTCGGACGGCGTGGCGACAAGTGGCGATACGAGTCTTGCGAAGGCGCTCGCCAGCTTCAACGGCACGGTGCGTGACATGCGCTGGCCGGGCTGCGACACGATGATTCTGAGCGTTCATCGCGCGGCCGACAATAATTTCACTGCGACCACAAGCGGGTTGTCCTGCCCCGCCACAGCATCGGGCGGACTGCAAGTCAGGGCACGGTCGGAAAATGGTGGTACGCTCGGTATCTTTCCGCTGCCCACCGGTCAGACCACGCCGCTTGACCTGCCGCTGCCCCCGCTTCTGCGTAATCGCGCCGCACGCTTCGTTCTCGAACGCGATGCAACCCCTCTCCCCGGTCCCGCCGCAATTGCCCTGCACGATGCAGGTGAACACCGGCATCCGGTCGGTCTGCTCACTCCCGGCACGCAGGATACCCCGCTGACGGGACAGGGTTTCTTTCTGTCCCAAGCCATCAGCCAGGTAGGTGAATTGCACCGTGGCGCTGCTGATGACCTGCTGCGAGGGAAGCTCTCGGTACTGATCGCGACAGATGGCACCCTCGCCGATGAGCAGACACGCCAGCATGTGGCGGAATGGGTGCGTCACGGTGGGGTGCTGATCCGTTTCGCCGGCCCCGTTCTGGCGGCCGATACACAGGCCAGCGCGCATGACATGGCGCGTACCCTGCTGCCTGTGCCGCTCATAAGCGGCATGCGCCAGCTTGGCGGCCCGATGTCATGGGGCAAGCCACAGGTCCTTGCCGCATTTGCCGAACATTCCCCCTTCGAGGGCTTGCCCCTGCCCCATGAGGTGACAGTGACGCGTCAGGTTCTGGCTGAACCCACCGCCGATCTCGGTGCGCATGTCTGGGCCCGACTGAGTGACGGCACGCCTCTGGTGACGGCCAGTCCGTTCGGACAGGGAGAGCTGGTCCTTTTCCACGTCACCGGCACCGCCGACTGGTCGAGCCTGCCGCTTTCCGGTCTGTTTCCTGCCATGCTCGAACGTCTGGTTGAGCGCTCGCTCGGCCAGCAGAACGAGACCGCCCTGCGCCAGCTTGTTCCGTTCACCATGCTCGATGCCAATGGCCAGCTTGTTCCGCCCCCCGAAGCTGCCCGCCCTCTCGATGTGGGCACACTCGCCACAACGCGTCCCGACGCCCAGCACCCGCCGGGTTATTATGGTCCGCATCTGTCGCGCCGGGCCTTCAATCTGGGCGATCATCTGCCCCCGATCGCAGCGGCGCCTCTGATGGGGCGCAGCCTCACCCCCGACCATGTTTCGCCCGACCGGCCTCTTGCGCCGTGGCTTCTGGGCATGGCTCTGGTGATGCTGTTGGCCGACTGCCTTGTGGCATTGTGGCTGCGTGGGCTGCTGGGTGGCCGCCAGGGCCAGGGTCAGGGCCATACCGAGAGCAGAAACCGCACTGGCGCGAAAGGCGCAGGACTTACCCTGTCAGCCCTGATCCTGCTCGGCGCTGTGTCTGCCTCTCCGGCGACCGCGCAGGAAGATGACGAGAGCCCGAAACATGCCGGGGTGACCAACGGCGTCGTTCCCGGTGCCGCGCTTGAAACACGGCTTGGCTATGTGCTGACGGGTCATGACGATATCGACGAGGCCTCCCGTGAGGGTCTGCAAGGCCTGTCCAACTACGCGTCCGATCGCTCCTCCGCCGTGATGGGCCATCCGGACGGGCTGGTCCCCGGCAAGGATGATCTTGCCTATTATCCCCTGATCTACTGGCCCATCACCGACGATGTGCAGGAAGATTCCAGACGCTCGGCGGCCCTCAACAGCTTCATGGCGCATGGCGGTATTCTCATGCTCGACACACAGGGCACGGGCTCCGATCTTTCCACGCAGGATGAAGGGCAGATGCGCTCGGCCCTGCGGCGCGCCACGGCAGGTCTTGTGGTACCCCCACTGTCAAAGCTCGATGATCATCACGTTCTTGCCCACAGCTTTTACCTGCTGCACGATTTCCCCGGCCGTGTTCAGGGCCTGCCTGTTTGGGTGGCCCGCAGCGGCGATGACAGCAATGACGATGTCAGCCCCATCATTATCGGTGCCGGTGACTGGGCTCATGCCTGGGCGATGGATGCCCAGGGCAACACCCCCTACGCCGTGATCCCCGGTGGTGACGAGCAACGCACGCAGGCCTATCGCTTTGGCGTCAATCTGCTGCTCTATGCCCTGACCGGCAATTACAAGGCCGACCAGATGCGCGTGCCCGAACTCCTGAAGAGGATGGAGCAATGATCCATCTCACCTTCATGCCGTTCCTGCCTTTCTGGCTGCTGACAGGCTCTGCCGCGCTGGTTGTGGTGGTCGGCGCCTATGCGCTTTTTCGTGGCGCACCGGGCAGCGTGCCACGCCTGCTTGCGCTTCTCCTTGTGCTGTTCTGGCTGAGCGGCCCACGGCTGAGCCGGCCATTTTTCGAGGCCGCCCCGCAGGATGTGCTGCTGGTGGTGGATCATTCGCCGTCCATGGCCCTTCGTGGCCGCATTGACAGCGCGGACAAGGCCGCCCGCACACTGCAACAGGCAGCCCACGACATTCCCGGCCTGACGCTGCATGTTGTCGATGTTCCGGGCGGTTCAGGCCATGGCACACGCCTGTTCGATGCCATCGCCCAGGCCGATCTGCCGCCGGGACGGTTCAGCGGTGCCATCATGGTCACTGATGGCATGGCGCATGACATCCCGTCAGCACTGCCTCCGCTTTTCACGCGCGATGGCAAGACCCTGCCGCTCCATGTCCTGCTCACGGGCAAGGGCGAGGAAACGGATCGGCGCCTGCGCGTATTGCAGTCCCCCCCCTATGCCCTTGTCGGCAAGGAAGCCCAGCTGCGCGTCGTTGTGGATGACCTCGGTGTAACGGGCAAGCAGCCTGTCACCCTTACCGTGCGTCAGGGCGATGAGCCGCCCCGCCACATCGACGCCCTGTCGGGCGAGCCCATCGATATTGCCTTGGCCGTAAGGCGTCCCGGTGAGACCCTGGTCACCCTCGATGCCGCGCCGCTTGCCGGTGAAGTCAGCACGCGCAACAACAGCACCATCGTGCGCATCAACGGCGTGCGCGACAGGCTGAAGGTGCTTCTGGTCTCGGGAACACCCAATCAGGGTGAGCGCGTCTGGCGCAGACTGCTGAAGGCCGATCCCTCGGTCGATCTGGTGCATTTCATCATTCTGCGTCCGCCCGACAAGGATGACGGCACCCCGCTTTCCGATCTCGCCCTGATTCCGTTTCCGATCAAGGAGCTGTTTCAGGACCGCATCAAGCAGTTCGACCTGATCATTCTGGACGGGTTCCACAATGCCGGGATCCTGCCACAGGATTATCTCGCCAATATTGCGGATTACGTGCGCGAAGGGGGGGGATTACTGCTGACTGCCGGACCGGAATTCACCGAGGACGGCACACTTCAGGACACGCCTCTTGCCGATATCCTGCCTGCCCATGTGCCTGGCGATGGTGTGATCAGGGAGCGTTTCGTTCCGCAGCTTACGCCATCGGGCAAGCGTCATCCGGTGACGGCAGGGCTGCCGACCAACTGGGGACCCTGGTATCGGGCGCTGGCCTCCGACCGCATCAAGGGCACCCCCCTGCTGACCGGGCCGGAGCAGCAGCCACTTCTGGTGCTCGATACGGTTCAGAAAGGGCGCGTGGCGCTGCTGCTTTCCGATCAGCTCTGGCTCTGGTCACGTGGCGAGGGCGGCGGCGGCCCGCAGGCGGAACTGCTCAAGCGTCTGTCGCACTGGCTCATGAAGGAACCGGACCTGGAGGAAAACCAGCTGCGTGCGACAATTGGCGAGGACAGCTTGCACGTCGAGCGTCACAGTGACAGCGAGCGTCTGTCGGGGCCTGCCATGATCACGGCACCCGATGGGCGCACCTTCCCCCTGACGCTCAAGCCGTCGGGCAATGGCGTATTCGAGGCCCGTTATCCCGTCACGGGTCAGGATGGGCTCTGGACCATCCGGCAGGATGGTCTTACCTCCTTTGCAGCGCAGGCCAGCCGCAACCCGATTGAGGATGCCGATCTGCGCGCGACTGCCCTGCGCCTCTCGCCTCTGGCGAAACAGTCGCATGGAGCTGCCCTCTGGCTTGGCCCTGATACCGCCACCCCTGCGATCAGGCAGATTGCTGATGCTGGCCGCGGTACAGCCATGTCTGGCGCGGGATGGATCGGTTTTCCACGTCAGATGGTGCCTGTTGCCTCGTCGAGCCGCCTGACCGAGATTGTTCCGTCCTGGCTCGCGCTGTGCGGGGTTCTGGCGCTTCTCTTCCTGGGCTGGTGGCGCGAAGGGCGGCTTCGCCGCTGATAGGGAGTCGCCAGCTTGTTAACGATCATTTATAGTCAACTCATGCGCCACTCGAGACTTCACATGAATGTCCCACGATTCTTTCCCCTGATGCTGACGGCTGCCCTTGCGGCAACGCCAGTCCTCTTCGTTCCCTGGCATGCTGCGCATGCGCAGTCTGCAGATGATGCGGAAGCGGAACAGGAGGCCGAAGAGGCGCAGAAGAAGGCTGAAGCCCGTCGGGCCGCCAAGGCGGCAGCGCCGCCTTCCGCCCTGCCTGGCGCTGACTCACAGGAATCAGATGCGGGCCACGCCAATGTGGACCTGAACCCAACCGACGCCCTGTTTGATGCCATCAACCGTGGCTCGCTCAATGCGGCGAAGGAGGCTCTCAACCGCGGCGCGGACATGAATGCCAAGAATGTCCTGTTCCAGACACCGCTGGACATGGCGATTGACCTCAACCGCAAGGATATCATGTTCCTTCTGTTGTCGATGCGGACCTATGGCGATGACAGCCGATTCGCTGCAGAAACGACCCACTCGCAGATCGAAACCGATGCCAAGGGCAACGGGCACCTGACCATCAAGGGCAAGGGTCGCAAGGGGACCTCGGCCGTGGCCGCATCCACCAAGCCGCGTTTCGACGTTTCCGGAGGCCAGGCCCAGCCGGATATCGGGTTCCTCGGTTTCGGCGGTCGCTGAAAGCTTCCTGCCTCCGCCTCGACGAGCCTCTGCACCAGACGATCCTCTGGTCGAGCGTACGAACTGCAAAAAGCGTATCGGTCTCCCGATACGCTTTTTTTTGCGACTGCCCTCATGCCAGCAGAAAAACGGAGCCGGATATCTCACCCGGCTCTCGCCCTCGGCTGAGCATCAATCGATCGCCGCTTCATGACGCAAGGGACGGACCCATTCATCGAGCGTCAGGCTTTGTCCGGTAATAGGCGTCACCGCGTCACGACGCAGATCGAAACGATAGCGCCCCGCCTTGCGCACCCAGTTTTCTCCCTCGACCCGCGCCAGCAAACGCGGCTCCAGCGACACCTGCACTTCCTCCGTCTCGCCCGGTGCGAGCATGATCTTGGCAAATCCCACAAGGCGGGGCTGGAACGAGGAATCACCTTCGAGGGTGGCATAGATCTGCACGACTTCTGCCCCGGAAACCGGCCCGGTATTGGTGACGGGCAAGCGCGCCACGAGTGCCTGCGGGTCGATCGTCACATCACCATGGTCGAAATGCGTATAGCTCAGGCCGAACCCAAACGGATATGCGACGGACTTCCCGGTCCGTGAGAACCAGCGATATCCTGTATCGGCACCCTCAATCGCGTAGTCGCGATGCACGATGGGTTTGTCGACGGGCTCGCCGGGATTGGAGATGACCGTCTGCGGATCGATCTGTCCGAGGCGTGGCAGATCGCTCTCACTCAGGGGAATGGTGAAGGGCAGACGTCCTGAAGGATTGACGCGCCCGAACAGGATGGACGCCATTGCCTCTCCCCCGCCAGACCCAGCGTAGAATGCATGCAGGATAGCAGGCACCTTGTCACGCCAGGGCATGAGAACCGGGCCGCCGGTTTCAAGCACCACGACCGTGTTGGCATTGGCCGCCGCCACACGCTCGATCAGGCGTTCCTGCTCACCGGGCAACGAAAGCCCCTGCACATCCTGCCCTTCGGTGCGCCACAGCTCCGCGAAAATGACCACGATATCCGCTGCCGCTGCCAGACCGGCAGCACGGTCGATATCCTGACCGTCATCATAACCCAGATGCGCCTGCGGCGCTGCAGCGGCGATGGCCCGCATGGGAGAGGAAGGATGATAGACTTTTTCCAGCGGTACACCGGCAAAAGTCGCGCCCTCCATCTTCAGGCTGCCCTTGAGCGTGACCGAGGACGAACCACCTCCTGAAAGAACACCCTGATCAGCGCGGGCACCGATCAGCAGAATATTCTGTGCCGCCGCCTTGAGCGGCAATAGGGTGTTTTCATTACGCAGCAGGACAATACCGCCCTCGGCGGCACGCTGAGCGATCCGCTTATGCGCCTCAAAATCAATGCTCCCACCCGGCTCGGCAGGATCGTCAATGGCTCCCACGGCGAAGAGACTGCGCAGCTGTCTCTGAATCGACTGATCAAGACGCGCCCGCGGCACCTCACCAGCGGCTATTGCCTCGTCCAGCAGCGCACCAAAGTACGGCTTGGGGTCGATATTGGCGCCGGACTGCACATCGAGCCCTGCCGTAATGGCCTTGACCGTTGTGTGGGTGGCTCCCCAGTCCGACATGACCCAGCCACGATAGCCCCAGTCCCGACGGAGCACCTCGCTGAGCAAAAAGGTATTTTCTGACGCCCAATGGCCGTTGACGAGATTATAGCCAGGCATGACGGCACCCGGGCTGCCGATCTCGATGGCAATCTCGAACGCCAGAAGGTCGCTCTCCCGCAGGGCTGCCTCATCGATATCCGAGCTGATCATCACCCGACCGGTTTCCTCGGGGTTGATCGCATAATGCTTGATGGTCGAGACCACCTTCTGTGACTGGATTCCCTCAATGGACGCACCAGCGATCTGACCGGTCAGCAGAGGATCTTCAGATATATATTCGAAAATGCGCCCCCCGCGTGGTTCGCGCACGAGATTGGCACCCCCACCGAGCACGACATTGAACCCCTTCGCACGTCCCTCGCACCCAACCACGCGGCCCGTCTCGCGGGCAAGCTCAGGGTCGAAAGAGGCACCAAGCATAAGGGATGATGGCAGCGCCGTGGCATTGTCATTGGGGCGGACACT
Organism: Asaia sp. SF2.1; assembly: GCF_000505765.1. NCBI lineage: Bacteria > Pseudomonadati > Pseudomonadota > Alphaproteobacteria > Acetobacterales > Acetobacteraceae > Asaia > Asaia sp. SF2.1. The sequence continues at coordinate 46,713 of NZ_AYXS01000023.1, forward strand.
ATTGAGGTTGCCTATGCCCAGGCTTGCATCGCTCTGCTGCTGCGCCGGAATACCCAGCTCTGGCATCGCCGGAAAATAACCGGCGGAACCAATAGCGCCTTCCGGTTTGCTCTCATCGCCAATCGGGATAGCCATCGGGCCGGCCATCCATGACATCTTTTGCGTATGGCTCATGGCTTCGGTGGCCGCGCGGGCACGCGTATCGGGGTCCAGCGTCGGGTCGAGCCACAATGGCGTGCCCTCTCTTGGCCCTGTGCAAGTACCAGTGCCAGTGCCAGTGCCCTGGGTATCTGCGCGGGATGTCGTCGTATCCATGATCGATATCAGCCTCATCATCTTCAGCGGATACTCGCAGGACGGAAAACGCACACACCCTCCTTGATGGATCGGCACAGCGCTCCAAAGACGCTTGCCCGCGAGCCTGATCTATAAACGCACCAGCATGTTACAGATGCAAAGTCACAGTAACGCGACACAATTTGTCAATAAAACCAACGAATACACGATCGCCGGCTTGCACTGGCCTGATGCCGGTTCTGTCTGCACAATCAGGGTGCGACACCTTCCCAAGCCCTTTGACGTGCCGCAATGCCATCAGCACAAACAGCGTGCCGGGCAGCGTGATCTTGCCCAGTTTTACGAATCAGACCCCATGGACGCCGAGCCTTGCGGCAGGACGGGCGAACCTAGCCGACGTTACGCAGGGGCGTCTGCGCCATTTCGGTGCGCAGGATATCAATCTGAAGCACTTCGCCCTGACGTTCAAAATACCAGAACGTCCAGCCGTTGCAGGATGGGGCGTTGGTCAGCAAGGCGCCCATCTTGTGAATGGAGCCACGATGCGAGCCGGAAACGAGGCTGCCATCGGGCATGACAATCGCGCTGACACGACGCTGGCGGTCGAATAGTTCGGTCCCGGCAGGTAAGGCCCCCTGCTCGACGAAGCTGCCAAACGGCACGCGCGGCATCTCGCGCTTGGCCGGAGTGATCGCCAGTTGCTCGTCAGAAAGACGCACCTCCGCTTCGACACGGGCACGTGCCGCCTCGATATAGTCGGGGTGCCGCTCGATACCGATAAACCGGCGCCCGAGGCGCTTTGCCATCGCCGCCGTTGTCCCGCTACCCGAGAACGGATCAAGAACAATATCATCCACGATAGTGGACGCAATCAGGACGCGATGAAGCAGGCTTTCCGGCTTCTGGGTCGGGTGCAGCTTCAGCCCGTGCGCGTTGCGCAGGCGCTCGTTGCCGGTGCATAGCGGCAGATACCAGTCGCTTCGCATCTGCATGTCATCATTCAGCGCCTTCATGGCCTGATAATTGAAGCGATATTTGCTTTCAGGTCCGCGCGCGGCCCAGATCAGGGTCTCATGGGCATTGGTGAAACGACGCCCCCTGAAATTGGGCATCGGATTGGCCTTGCGCCAGACGATGTCATTCAGGATCCAGAACCCCAGATCCTGCATGATCGCGCCCAGCCGGAACACGTTGTGATAGGACCCGATTACCCAGATCGTCCCGTCCTTGGTCAGGAGGCGACGGGCTTCGGTCAGCCATTCACGCGTGAAATTGTCGTAGGTCGCGTAATCGGCAAATTTGTCCCAGGCATCGTCCACACCATCGACCACGCTTTCATCCGGGCGGCGCAGTTCGCCGCGCAGCTGCAGGTTATACGGCGGATCGGCAAAAATGCAGTCGATGCTGGCATCAGGCAGGCCGCGCATCGTGTCGATGCACTCGCCACACAGGATCTGATCGAGAGGAAAATCCTGCATTAGATGGCTCCGGCCGAATGGGTGGCACCCGCAATATGGGCACGTATAGGGGCAAAATCGCGTCGGTGATGCGGCGTGACACCGGCTTCGCGCAGACCGGCCATATGGACAGCCGTGCCATAGCCCGCATTTTTCTCCCAGCCATAAGCGTTATGGCGTTCCGAGAGGCGAGCCATGAGGCGATCTCGCTTGACCTTGGCGATGATCGATGCCCCGGCAATGGAAAGGCTCTTGCGGTCGCCGCCAATGACAGCGATGGCCGGGCAACCCAATGCAGGCAGGCGATTGCCATCGACAAGGGCGAGGTCTGGAACGGCACCGAGATGCGTTAGGGCGCGCTGCATGGCAAGGTGGCAGGCTTTGCCGATATTGATCTGCTCGATTTCAGCCACCGATGCCGCTCCAAGCCCGATCCGGACTGAAGGGTGATCGATCAGCGCCGCATAAGCTGCCTCGCGACGACGGGCGCTCAGCTTCTTTGAATCATCGATCAGCACAGAGAGCGCCGCATCGGGCGGCTCGAGAAACATGAGTGCTGCCGCGATGACAGGTCCAGCAAGCGGGCCACGGCCCACCTCGTCCAGGCCGGCGACCCTCTTCTCCGGTGCCCCATTGGCAAGTTCGAGAGTGTAGTCCGGCATGGTGCAGTTACATGATCCCTGGCAGCTTGAAACAAGACAGACTGCCCGAGTCGCACAGTCCTGCGAATCGCTTTTGAATCACCCGAATCGCGCTGTAAACCCCTGTAATGCGTGAGTGAATCATTTTTGCCCGCAAAATGACAAAAGGGAGACCACATCGCTGCGATCTCCCTTCCTCCATCAGGTCTGCCCTTAGGTCTTACTTCTTCTTGGAGCGTCCGAAGAAAATTGCGCCAAGAATGGTGCCGACCAGAATGGCAACGCTGAGTGAAATCAGCGGGCGGTCCTGCACGAAGGCAGTCGCCTTTTCCAGAGTGGTCTCGGCATCGTCGTAAAGATCGGCGAATTCCTGCTGGGCCATGCCGGAAAGCTGATCGATCTTGCCTTCAGCCTGAAGCTTGGTATCGCCTGTCAGACCGCCGGCAGCGTCCTTCAGACGGCCCTTGGCTTCATCAAGCAGACCTTCGCCCTTTTTCTCTACTGCATCAGCCATTGTCATAATCCTTTCACTTAACGGTGCTCTAAACATCCGTGACGTTAGGACGAACGGCGCATGAGCAAAACGGTTTCCTCGACATCTTCGCCAAATTCCGCCTTCCCGAGCGACCGCATGTAACGTGGGATATTGTGAATTGTTTCGTGTTTGAACTAGAATTTAGCTGACGTCATGTTACGGCGGCCTCAAATAACGTATGTCTCAAACACCAGTAGGCGCATGTGTCCGCCTTTGGTTTGGGTGATGGAAGACGAGAAGAGATGACTGATCAGACGGGCCCTGACCGGACCCAGCCTGCGCGCCATGCTGCGCCCCACCCTTCCGCCTCGCCCGCGCCGGCAAGACCCCGGCGCAAGCGGCGCCTGCTTTTCATTATCGGCGGTCTGATTGTCCTGCTTCTTGCCGTCGCCTTCCTGCGCCCCCATTCACGCACGCATCATGCCGGTCGCGGTGGCCATCGCACCGGTGCCACCGCACAGGGCAACAGCGAGGCAACACCTGTCGCCGTGGCTGTGGTCAAGACGGGTGACATGCCCGAGGTCCTGACAGAGCTCGGTACCGTCGTGCCGATCACCAACGTGACCGTGCAGGCCCGCGTAAGCGGTTACATCATGAATGTGGCCTTCAAGGAAGGGCAACACGTCAAGGCCGGTGACGAGCTGGTGCTGATCGATCCGCGCCCCTATCAGGTAGCGCTGGAACAGCAGCTTGGCACACTGAAGCAGGATCAGGCCCAGCTGGCCGATGCCCGCATCAATGCCGGGCGTTACGACAAGCTGATCAAGCAGAACTCGATTGCCGCCATGACGGCCATCGATGCACAGTACAAGGTCCAGCAGCTTGAGGGCACCGTCAAGCTCGACCAGGCCAATGTCGATAATGCTCGCCTGAACCTGTATTACTGTCACATCATTGCGCCTGTTGATGGTCGTGTCGGCATCCGCGCTGTCGATATGGGCAATTACTTTACGGCGGGACAGTCAGGCGGTCTGACCATCCTCACGCAGATGCAGCCGATCTCCGTGATCTTCACCCTGCCGCAGGACCAGTTGCCGCAGGTCATGGACAGGCTGCGCGCTGTGGGCCAGCTTCCTGTCGATGCGTGGGATAGCGCGAACCTGAACAAGATCGCCTCCGGCACCGTCAAGGCGCTGGACAGCCAGATCGACACGGCTACAGGCACAGTGCGTATGCGCGCCATCTTCACCAATGAAGACGAGCACCTGTTCCCGAACCAGTTCGTCAATGCCCGTCTGCTGGTCGACACGCTGCATAACGTCATCCTGCTGTCGTCCAACGCGCTTCAGACTGGCCCGGATGGCCAGTTCGTCTATGTCGTGAAAGACGACAACACGGTTGAGGTCCGCAACGTCACGACCGGCATTGCCAGCAATGACGTGACGGTCATCAAGACGGGGCTCAAGCTGGGCGAGCGCGTAGTGACCGATGGCACCAATCATCTGCGCCCCGGTGCCAAGGTGAGCATCCCTGCTGACAATGCCAATGCCAATGCGTCGGATAACGGGAACAAGGGCGACACCAGCGCCACTCCCGCTCCTGCCGCCAAGCCCGCGCAGTAAGCCCGCCCATGAATCCTTCTCGTCTCTTCATCGATCGCCCGGTCGCCACATCGCTCCTGATGCTGGCGATCATGCTGACCGGCCTGCTCGGCTATCACTTCCTGCCGATCTCGGCCCTGCCCCAGGTGGAATATCCGACCATCACGGTCTCGACCTTCTATCCGGGCGCAGGCCCGGATGTGATGGCGACATCGGTCACGGCTCCGCTCGAAACGCAGCTCGGTCAGATGCCTGGCCTCGACCAGATGACCTCGCAGTCATCGGGCGGCGCTTCGGTCATCACGCTGCGCTTCGGGCTCGACATGTCGATGGATATTGCCGAGCAGGAAGTCCAGGCGGCCATCAACCAGTCCAACTCTCTTCTGCCGACCGACCTTCCGGCCCCGCCGATCTATGCCAAGGTCAACCCGGCTGACACCCCCGTCCTCACGCTGGGCATCACCTCGCGCACCATGCCCCTGACCGAGGTGCAGGATTATGTGAATACGCGGCTTCAGCAGCGTGTCAGCCAGATTTCGGGTGTGGGCCTTGTCACGCTTTCGGGTGGCAATCGCAAGGCCATACGCGTTCGGATCAACATTCCCAAGCTGACCTCCTACGGTATCGCCATCGATACGGTGCGCACCACCATCGGCACGGTCAACATCAACTCACCAACCGGCACGTTCGACGGCCCACATCGCTCGACCACGCTGCGCATCGACGGACAGATTTCATCTGTCGACCAGTTGATGAACCAGATCATCGCCTATCAGGATAACGGCCCGATCCGCCTGCGCGATGTGGGCACCGTGGTGCAGGGACCCGAGAATGACCAGCTTGCCGCCTGGTCGGACAAGACGCCCGCACTGATCCTGAACGTCCAGCGCCAGCCCGGCGCCAATGTGATTTCAGTGGTCGACAACGTGCTGGCGGTCCTGCCGCAGCTGCGCAAGACTCTGCCGCCCGGTATCGAGATCACCCCGCTCACCGACCGCACCACCACCATTCGCGCCTCGGTGGCAGATGTGGAATTCGAGCTCGGCATGGCCATGCTGCTCGTGGTGGCCGTGATCTTCGTGTTTCTGTTCAACGTGCCCGCCACCATCATTCCAAGCCTAAGCGTACCGCTCTCGCTTATCGGCACGTTGGCGGTGATGTATCTGCTCGATTTCTCGCTCGATAACCTCTCACTTATGGCTCTGACCATTGCGACGGGCTTCGTGGTGGATGACGCCATCGTGGTGATCGAAAACATCGCGCGCTACATCGAGATGGGAGAAGACCGCTATACCGCGGCCGTCAAGGGCTCGCAGGAGATCGGGTTTACCATCATCTCGCTGACGGTCTCGCTCATTGCCGTGCTTATCCCGCTGCTTTTCATGAGCGATGTGGTCGGTCGCCTGTTCCATGAATTTGCCATGACGCTGGCGATCACCATCGTGATCTCGGCCATCGTTTCCATTACGCTCGTGCCCATGATGTGCGCCCGTTTGCTCAGCGAGCGCGCCCATGACGAGCATGCCACCACCCGCTTCCAGCGCGTCGCCGCACGGGTTGGCAATGCCATCGAGCGCCTGATCGCCACCTATGCGCGCTGGCTCGATTTCGTGCTGCGTCACCAGACAGCGACCCTGCTCGTGGCGCTGGGCACCTTTGTGCTGACCGTGTTCCTTGCCGTGATCATCCCTAAGGGGTTCTTCCCCCGTCAGGATACAGGCGTGGTGCAGGGTATTACCCAGATGGCGCAGGCCATCTCATTCGACAGCATGAAGAAGCATCAGGAGGCGGTGATCGCCGCCGTGCTTGAAGATCCTGACGTTGCCAGCGTGTCGAGCTTCGTCGGTATCGACGGGCAGAACATGACGCTCAATGTCGGGCGTATGCTGATCAACCTCAAGCCGCTGGACCAGCGCAGCAGTGGGCTTTCTGCCATCCTCAAGCGTCTGGCCGAGCGGGGAAGCTCGACACCCGGTGCGCGGCTGTTCCTTCAGCCCGTGCAGGATCTGTCTCTCGATTCCACGGTGTCCGCCACGCAGTATCAGTTCCTGCTCGAGAACCCGGATTACGATACCTTCAAGACCTGGGTGCCCAAGCTCCTTACCGCCTTGCAGCAGGAACCCGCTCTGGCCGATGTCACCTCCGACCTGCAGGCCGAGGGGCTGGTCGCGCATGTCGACCTCGATCGTACCAATGGCGCACGCTACTCCATTACGCCGCAGACCATCGATAATCTGCTCTATGACAGCTACGGCCAGCGCCAGATCTCGACCATCTATACCCAGTCCAACCAGTATCGCGTGATCCTCGAAACTGAGCCGCGTTTCCAGCATGACCTAGCCAGCCTCGGCCAGCTTTACCTGCCTGGCATCTCCAGTGAGGCTGGCCAGAGCTCATCCGGCCCGACCCGTCTGCCCACCTCAGGTCTGGTGCCGCTGCATCAGGTAACCACCATCACCAAGGGCCTCGCCCCGCTACTCATCACGCATTTCGGCCAGTTCCCGGCCACCACCGTGTCCTTCAATGTGGCCGAGGGCTATTCGCTGGGTGCAGCAACGAATGCCATCGACCATGCAGCGTCGAGCATCGGTCTGCCTCCCGCTTTCCAGACGGCGTTCCAGGGCACGGCGGCTGCGTTCCGCTCCTCGCTGAGCAACGAGCTTTATCTGGTGATTGCGGCGCTTGTGGCGGTCTATATCGTGCTGGGCGTGCTCTATGAGAGCTTCATTCATCCGATCACCATCCTCTCCACCCTGCCCTCTGCCGCCATCGGCGCACTGCTGGCGCTCTCGCTTTGCGGCATGGATCTGGATGTCATGGGGATTATCGGCATTGTGCTGCTGATCGGCATCGTGAAGAAAAACGCCATCATGATGATCGACTTCGCGCTAGAGGCCGAGCGACTGGACGGGCTGGCACCTTTCGATGCCATCCGTCGTGCGGCGCTGCTGCGCTTTCGCCCGATCCTGATGACCACGCTGGCCGCCTTCTTCGGTGCCCTGCCCTTGATGCTCGGCCATGGCGTAGGATCCGAGCTGCGTCGCCCGCTCGGTGTGTCGATTGTGGGCGGGTTGCTGCTGTCGCAGCTTCTCACCCTCTTCACCACACCGGTCATCTACCTGATGATGGATCGCATCGCCGCCGCAACGCGTCGTCGTTTCGGGCTCCGCTCCATGTCTGAGCGCCTTGCGGAACAGGGTGGCGAGTGAATATCACCCGCCCCTTCATTCTGCGGCCCGTTGCGACCTCGCTCCTGACGGCCGCCATGCTCATTGCCGGAATGCTGGCCTACACCATGCTTCCGGTGGCCGATCTGCCCAATGTGGACATGCCGGTCATCATGGTGCAGGCGCAGCAATCGGGTGGCTCGCCTACCGAGATCGCAAGCACGATCGCAGCGCCGCTTGAGCGTCATCTGGGTGCTATTGCCGGGCTGAGCGAGATGACCTCGCAATCCATGGTCAATCAGGCCCGGATCATCCTGCAATTCGATCTGTCACGCGACATCAACGGGGCAGCGCGCGATGTCGAGGCTGCCTTGCAGGCCGCCCGTGCCGACCTGCCTACCACGCTGCGCACCAACCCCAGCTATCAGAAGGCCAATCCGAACGGCGCGCCCATCCTCGTGATGGCGCTCACCTCCCCCACCAAGACCCCGGCCATGCTGTACGATCAGGCCACGAACGTTCTGCAGCAGCAGCTTAGTCAGGTTCAGGGTGTCGGCGAGGTGGAAGTCGGTGGCGGTGCCCTCCCTGCCGTGCGCGTCGAGGTCAATCCGCTCCTGCTCTACAAATTCGGGATCAGCTTCGAGGATGTGCGCGCATCGCTGACCTCGGCCAATGCCCATACGCCCAAAGGCTTCATCGATCAGGGCGGCTATCGCTTTACGCTGGACACCAACGACCAGGCTGAGAAGGCCCAGGCCTATCGCGACCTGATCATCGCCTATCGCAATGCCCGCCCTGTCCGCCTGTCGAGTGTGGCCGAGGTCAATGACAGCGTGGAAAACCTGCGTACGCTCGGCGTCTATAACGGACAGCGTGCCGTGGTGGGGCTGGTCTTTGCTCAGGCAGGGGCGAACGTGGTCAAGACCACCGACGAGATCAAGGCGCGTCTGCCCCTTATCCGGGCGGCCCTACCCCCCGATATCGACCTGCATATTGCCGTTGATCGCTCCAAGACCATTCGCGCCGCGCTGGATGACACCAAGCTGACGCTCATCCTTGCCGTGGTGCTGGTGGTGCTGGTCGTGCTGGTGTTCCTGCAATCGGCCCCGGCCATTCTGGTCCCGGCGATTGTGGTGCCCACCTCCATCATCGCGACCTTCGCTGTCATGAAGCTGCTGGGCTACCAGCTCGACAACATGTCACTCATGGCGCTCACCATCTCCACCGGCTTCGTGGTTGATGATGCCATCGTGGTGCTCGAGAACATCACCCGTTATCTGGAGCAGGGTCTCTCGCCACTCAAGGCGGCGCTGATCGGCGCGGGTGAAGTGGCCTTTACGGTCGTCTCCATCACCCTCTCGCTTATTGCGGTGTTTGTGCCGATCATCCTTCTGGGCGGGATTGCCGGGCGACTGTTCCACGAATTCGCCATGACCATCTCGATCACCCTTGTGATCTCGATGATCCTGTCGCTGTCACTCACCCCCATGATCTGCGCCCTGCTGCTGCGCCCTGCAAAAGAAGGGCATCAGCGCGCACGTATCGCCATCTTCCTTGATCGGCAGATCACCCGTGTTACCGATGGCTATGTCGCCTCGCTCGACTGGTCTCTGCGCCATCGCTGGTTGATGCTTCTGACCCTGCCAGCCACCCTGTTCATCGCAGGTGCGCTTTTCGTGAAGATGCCCAAGGGCTTCTTCCCGGATGAAGATACCGGCATGATGATGGGCCATATCATCGGCGATCAGTCATCGTCATTCAGCCAGATGAGCGGCAAGACCTATGAGGTAGCCAGGACCGTCTCGAAAGATCGCGATGTCGCCGCCATCGTCGGTTTTCTGGGCGGTCGTCAGGCCAATCAGGCCAATCTCTTTGCCTCGCTCAAGGACAAATCCGCTCGTAGCGACACGGTCACCCAGACCATCGAACGCCTGGGCCGCAAGTTCAGCCATATGGTCGGCGCCGAGATTTTCTTCATGGCACCCGGTGCCGTAAGAGCGGGTGCCCGTGGCGGCAATGCCTCTTACCAGTATGCCCTGCAAGGCCCCGATGCCGATGAGCTTTTCACCCTCACCCCCAAGGTGGTGGAAGCCTTCCAGAAAATTCCGGGGCTTATGGATGTCTCCTCCGATCTGAGCGAAGGCGGCTCGGCACTTGATGTGAAGATCAACCGCGACCTGTCGTCACGTTTCCAGATTACCCCACAACTTGTCTCGAATATCCTGTTCGATGCCTATGGGCAGCGTGCTGCCTCAGTCATCTACAAGCCGATCAACCAGTATCGTGTGATCATGGAAGCCGCGCCACGCTTCTGGCGGGACCCCAACACGCTACAGCAGGTCTGGATCAGCACCTCGGGCGGTACGGCCTCAGGCAGCGTCGCGTCGAACCGCATCCGCGTTGTCACGACCAGCACGGCCTCAAGCAGCGTCTCGACCGCCGATTCCAACTACCAGAACCAGATGGCCAACAGTCTGGCCGGCGGTAGCAATGCCTCTTCGGGCTCGGCAGTTGCGACCAGCGCAGAGACTATGGTGCCGCTCAGCCTGACCTCGCATATCATTCCGGGCACCACGGCCCTGAGCGTGAACCATCAGGGACAATCGGTGGCCACCACCATTTCGTTCAACCTCAAGCAGGGCGTGTCACTGGGTGATGCGGTGACGGCCATCAATGCTGCACTGATCAAGCTGCATGTGCCCTCAGATATTCAGGGTGGCTTTGCCGGTAATGCCGCCCTGTTCCAGAAATCGGTCAATGACGAGCCCCTGCTCATCCTCGCGGCCCTGGCCGCGGTCTATATTGTGCTGGGCGTGCTCTATGAGAGCCTCGTGCACCCGCTCACCATTCTCTCCACGCTGCCTTCCGCCGGGGTCGGGGCCATTCTGGCGCTCCAGATCTTTGGTGAAGAGTTCTCGCTGATCGCGATGATCGGCGTGATCCTGCTGATTGGCATCGTCAAGAAAAACGCCATCATGCTGATCGATTTCGCCATGCAAGCCCAGCGCGACGGCGCCACCCCCGAAGAAGCCATTCGTCAGGCCAGCGCCCTGCGCTTTCGCCCCATCATCATGACCTCGCTCGCCGCAGCGCTGGGTGCAGTTCCGTTGATCATTGCCAATGGCTATGGTGCAGAATTGCGCCGCCCTCTGGGTATTTCCATTCTCGGCGGTCTGGTCGTCAGTCAGGCCCTCACCCTTTACAGCACGCCTGCCGTTTTCCTGACGCTCGATGCGATGGGACGCAGGATCTCACGGTTCTTCCACTCCACCTCCATGCTTTTCCGCCGGCACCATCAGGATCAGACCCAAGGATGACTTTCTCCCCGTCTCGCTCAGCCCGACGCCTGTCCCTCCTTGCTGCATGTTGCACGCCCCTGCTTTCAGGCTGCTTCATGGTGGGGCCTGACTACCATCGTCCCCATGCGGTGATTTCGGCCAAGTTCAAGGAAGCCCCCAAGCCGCCTGCAGGCTGGGGTGTCGCCCAGCCCCAGTTGGCCGAGGCGCCAAAAGGTGCGTGGTGGGAAGTCTATCACGATCCCCAGCTGAACTGGCTTGAGTCGCAGGTCGCGATCTCCAACCAGAACGTGAAGCAATATGAGGCGCAGTATCGCAAGGCCGAGGCGACCATCGATTCCATTCGCGCCCAGCTCTTCCCCACGCTTTCCGGCTCATTCAGTTTCAGCCGTAACGCCCAGGGTAGCGGCTCACGAAGCGCCAGTTCCGGGTCTGTGGTCAATTACTCCACCACGACCACAGTCAATACATGGAATACCGGGCCTTCTGCCTCCTGGACGCTCGATGTCTGGGGCCGTATCCGTCGCCAGATCCAGCAGCAGGTGACGGCCACCCAGGCGAGCGCGGCTGATCTCGCCAATGCGCAGCTGTCCTATCAGTCCCAGCTGGCCAATGCGTATTTCAACCTGCGTTATCAGGACAGCCTGAAGAAGCTCTACCTCGATAATGTGGGCTATTTCCGTCAGGCGCTCAGCATCGTGCAAAATCAGGTCGATGCCGGCGTAACGGACCCGAGTGCGCTCTGGCAGGCACGGTATCAGTTGCAACAGACCGAGGCGCAGGCCACTCAGGCCGGGATCACACGGGCCCAATACGAACATGCCATAGCCGTTCTGATTGGTCGCGCCCCTGCCGATCTGACCATTCCCGTCGGGGCTCTGCCCCTTACCCTGCCCACAGCGCCCAGTGCCGTGCCGTCGGTGCTTCTGCAGCGCCGCCCCGATATCGCAGCCGCCGAACGCAATATGGAAGGGTATAATGCCGAGATCGGCTATTATATCGCCGCCTTCTATCCAGAGATCTCGGTCAGCGCGACCTATGGGTATAGCGGCAACCCGCTTCAAACGCTGATCCAGGCAGCCACGCGCTTCTGGTCGCTCGGCGCGTCATCGACCGAGACCCTGTTCAATGGCGGCGCACGCAGCGCGGCCGTGCTCAGCGCCCGGGCCGATTACGATGCCTCGGTGGCGACCTATCGCCAGACCGTGCTGAGCGCGCTGCAGGGTGTTGAGGATAATCTGTCGAACCTGCGTATCCTTGACGAGCAGCTGGCTCAGCAGGATGTCGCCGTCAAGTCCGCTCAGGAAGCCGTCCGTGTCTCTCTCAATGAATACATGGCCGGTACCCAGACGTACACGACCGTCCTGACCAGCCAGCAGAATGCCCTGAATTACGAAGTTCAGGCTCTTGGTATTCACCAAAGCCAGGCGATCGCCCATGTTGATCTGATTGTGGCCCTCGGCGGCGGCTGGGATGTCTCGCAGCTCCCCAGCAAGGCCTCACTGCAGACCAATAACCCGCTACTGCCGGAATTCCTGTCCAAGACGAAGCAGTAAGCCCCATCCCGCGTTTTCGGCTCGGCACTACGAGCAAATAAAAAAGGGGAGAGCCTCTCGGCTCTCCCCTTTTTGCTGTGGGATCACTGATAGGCTCAAGTCACGGCCTTGCCGACAAAGACGGCAATGACCAGGAAAAGCACAAACAGGGCGATGAAGAGGAAGAACAGGATTTTCGCGATCCCCGCCGAAGCTGCCGAGATACCGGTGAATCCGAAGAGCCCTGCAATCAGGGAGATGATCAGGAAGAAGATGGCGAGCTTTAGCATAGCGAAACCCTTTTTAGTTCTGTCCGGGGTCAACGCGAAGTCGCAACGAAAGTTCACCCTGACGCCGTACTGGTGACAGACGCCCGGTCAGTGCGTGTGAGGAAACACAAACACGACAGCAAATTCCTCGCACCATAGCTCCATCGTCTCGCTGAATTGGTTTAGACGACGGAAATAACGCTCATGCTCGCCCCGCCAATAGGCGAGGCTCCGGTCGCCCTCGCCTTCCTTGGCCGCAAAAACTTCATCCACGTCACAATAGCGTCGTTTCTCGAGAGCCACCGTGCGGGTGATGACACGGGGCTGGTCCCTGCCGTCACAGACGACGCTCAACTTCCCGATATGGGTTTGCTGCCCGTCGCAGGCGGCCCAGCATGTACCGGTCTTGATCCCGCGGATAACGAGGCCAAGAAGTTCATCGGCAAGAGCCGGACTGTCGCCGAAGGAAAAGCGATCGAAGCTTTCCCATCCTGACGGCGGTGAAGAGACAGGGTCAGTCATCCAGACAAAGAAAAGGCGCCGTCGACAGATGTCAACGGCGCCTCGCCATGTCGGTACAGGAGGAATTGAACCCTTAGTGTCCGACGGCCGTCATGTTCTCACCACGGGCGAGCGCTTCCTGCGTATAACGACGCGCCTCATCCGAGATACGGAGCGTGATCGTCATACCGGCGGCTGCCAGATAGATCAGGGCAAAGGCCCAGATGATCCCTTCCATGCCAAAACCGAACACACTCTCGCAGATGCCGGCAATGGCCGGGCCAACCCAGGTGCTCGCACCGGCACCCAAACCAAGGATCGAAAGCGCAGCCGCCTTCTCCTTGGGGCAAATCTGCGGCATCAGGCCGGAGAGCGGAACGAAGGCAGCGACGGTCGCGCCGTAGAAAATGCCAACAGCCGCAGCAGCCGCGAAGTTACCGGGATACCAGACCGGGATATAATAGAAGAGCGGGATCGAAACGAAGCCACCGATACCACCGAACACCGAGACGATGAAGCGGTGTCCAAGCGCATCGGCCAGCATACCCGAGACGAGATTGAACAGGATGTTGCTGAGGAAGATCAGCGACAACAGGTTCAACCACTGGCCCTGTGTAAAACCAAGGTGATCGATGAAGAACGCCGGCATGATCGCGAGGAACGCGTATTCCGACGACGTGTCGATGGTGCGCACGATACCGGCGATCAGTGTCTTGGGCTCGCGCCACATGATGCTGATCGACCCGAAGAAAATGTCGCGTGTGCTCACATGATCGGGCAGCAGACGCTTCTTCCCGGTTGGTTCATGGGTAAAGAGCAACGCCACCAGACCGCCAAGGATTACGAGACCAAGCGAGCACCAGAACGTTGCCAACTCGCCAATTGCGGGGATGGCATAACGGGCGAACTGCGAACCGAGTGTGGGCAGACCGGCGGAGAAGGAGAACCAGAACCAGCCAGCCGCCGAGCCCAGCATCGTAGCCGGTGTCGCAGCCGCGATCCAGACGAGGAACCCGTAGGCGAAGAGCGGATAGGCGAAGCCGCGCAGCGTGTAGAAGAGGAGCGTCATTGTGAAGTTGTTCGGGCCAAGACCCAGAGCAAGAAGCCCAACCTCAAGCACGGACCAAAGGATCAATCCAATCCACATCACACGCTTTGGGCCGTAGAGGTCCGACAGCGGCCCGGAAAACCAGGCCGAAATCATGACCGTGATACCATAGGTCGTGAAGAGAAGATTCACGTCGCCCTGGGTGTGCCCGTTATGGAGCATGAATGTATCAAGGTATCCCGCCTCGACACCGTCACCGATCATGAACAAAAGTAGACCGACGAAGCCGAAAAAGAGAGGGCGTGGAATACCGAGGATCTCTGCGATCCCGCGTCTCTGGGTGGTGCTTGCCTCAGACAAAGAAGCTCTCCTGTATCTACACGCAGCGCGAGCGTACCGGGCCTCATTGCCCGGATCGGCATGGGATGCGCGGTGACTGGTCCTACGAGAGTGCTCGGACCGTTGAAAAAGCCAGATCCCGCCAACGCAGGAAAACGTCCGGATATCCATGCAGAATATCGAAACTGGCCCCCCGACCCCATGATAGGAAGGATCGGTATCGAAACTGATCAAAAATCCTGCTTTGAAAGGTAGGATTGATGTGTTTGCGTATTGGAGGATTGTTTAAACGATTGGACAGAATTTTGTAAGTCCAAATGAAAAAGGCCGGGCAGTTTCCTGCCCAGCCTCTCCATTGGCGTTCCGATCCTTCGGGATCAGGCAGCCATCGGCTCTTCACCGGACTGGTTGAACACCGGGCCGCTATCCTTGCCCTTGGCATCAGCGTCACGGTCGACCATCTCGACAACGGCCATGTCAGCGTTGTCGCCGTAGCGGACGCCGG
This sequence comes from Asaia sp. SF2.1, assembly GCF_000505765.1. Classification (NCBI taxonomy): domain Bacteria; kingdom Pseudomonadati; phylum Pseudomonadota; class Alphaproteobacteria; order Acetobacterales; family Acetobacteraceae; genus Asaia; species Asaia sp. SF2.1. Next base: position 61,844 of record NZ_AYXS01000023.1, read on the forward strand.
CCTTCAGGACGCGGGTGTAACCACCCGAGCGGCCCTGATAGCGCTCTGCAATGGTCGAGAACAGCTTGGTGACGATGGTTTCGTCGCGCAGCTGTGCGAAAGCCTGACGACGAGCGTGCAGCGTGCCACGCTTGCCGAGGGTGATCAGCTTCTCGACGATCGGGCGAATTTCCTTCGCCTTGGGCAGCGTCGTCGTGATCTGCTCGTGCTTGATGATAGCCACGGCCATGTTGCGGAACATGGCTGCGCGGTGGGTCGAGGTTACGTTGAGCTTACGCCCAGCAACACCATGACGCATGATAGGGTTTCCTTACTCTGCTTTCTACCGGATAGGGCTCAGAACGTCTCGTCGAGACGCTTTGCCAGATCCTCAATGTTCTCGGGAGGCCAGGCCGGAACATTCATGCCCAGCGACAGACCCATGGAAGTCAGGACTTCCTTGATTTCATTCAGCGACTTACGACCGAAATTCGGCGTACGCAGCATTTCCTGCTCAGACTTCTGAACCAGATCGCCGATATAGACGATGTTGTCGTTCTTCAGGCAGTTGGCGCTACGCACCGACAGCTCGAGCTCATCAACCTTGCGAAGCAGGTTGCGGTTGAACGGCAGATCGTCACGCGGCTCTTCCTGACGCACCGGACGCGGCTCGTCAAAGTTGATGAAGAGCTGGAGCTGGTCCTGCAGGATGCGGGCGGCCAGAGCCAGGCTGTCTTCCGGGGTAACCGCGCCATTCGTCTCGACCGTGAGCAGCAGCTTGTCATAGTCGGTGACCTGACCCACGCGGGTCGGCTCAACCTTGTACGACACCTTGCGCACCGGGGAGTAGATCGCATCGATGGGGATGAGCCCGATCGGCGCGTCTTCCGGACGGTTGGCAGCGGCCGGAACATAGCCCTTGCCCATGTTCACGGTGAATTCCATGCCCAGCTTCACGCCGTCATCGAGCGTGCAGATGACCAGGTCGGGGTTCATGATTTCGATGTCATGACCGGCCTGGATCTGGCCTGCACGCACCTCGCCGGGGCCCGTAGCCGTCAGCACCATGCGCTTGGGGCCTTCGCCATGCATGCGCAGGGCAAGCTGCTTGATGTTCAGCACGATGTCCGTCACGTCCTCACGGACGCCCGGCACGGACGAGAACTCATGCAGCACGCCGTCGATCTGGATCGCGGTGACGGCAGCGCCCTGCAGCGAGGAGAGCAGCACGCGACGGATCGCGTTGCCGAGCGTCATGCCAAAACCACGCTCCAGCGGCTCGGCAATCACCGTGGCTGTCTGCGTGGGCACGGAGCCGGGCGCGACTTCCAGCTTTTCCGGCTTGATAAGGGACTGCCAGTTCTTCTGGAGGACCAATGTCGTGGCCTTTCAAACAACTTGTCCCGCTGGGGACCAACGGAACATCAACCGCGCCGGAGCGCGGTCAGAACGTGCCGGTGGCCTCCCCCGAGAGAGAAACCACCTACGGACGGGTGGTGACAGACAACCGGCCCCCGAAGGGGCCGGAGCCAATCAGACGCGACGACGCTTGCGCGGACGGCAGCCGTTATGCGGCACCGGGGTCATGTCGCGGATCGACGTGATGGAGAACCCGACGGCCTGAAGGGCACGCAGGGCGCTCTCACGGCCCGAACCCGGACCCGAAACTTCGATTTCCAGCGTCTCCATGCCGTGGTCGCGTGCTTTGCGGCCTGCGTCTTCGGCGGCAACCTGTGCGGCATACGGCGTGGACTTACGCGAGCCCTTGAAGCCCTGCGCGCCAGCCGAAGACCATGCAATCGAGTTGCCCTGGGCGTCGGAAATGGTGATCATGGTGTTGTTGAACGTCGAAAGAACGTGCGCGACACCGGAGATGATGTTCTTGCGCTCCTTCTTACGGATACGCGGAGTTGCGGCCTTGGCCATGATGAGGTCGTCCTGTCAAACTTGGCAATGAGCGAAGGGCAGAGGACAGCCTGAAGGCCGCCACTCGCCACGATCCGCCTAAGATGCGCGAATTAGCGCGTCGCTTTCTTCTTACCGGCAATCGCCACGGCCTTACCCTTACGGGTACGGGCATTCGTGTGCGTACGCTGGCCGCGCACCGGCAGACCACGACGGTGACGCAGACCACGATAGCAACCAAGGTCCATCAGACGCTTGATGTTCATCGCGGTTTCGCGGCGGAGGTCACCCTCGACGCGGTAATCGCCATCAATCAGTTCGCGGATCTTCACGATCTCATCGTCGCTCAGCTCGTTGACGCGCTTCGCTTCAGGTACTTCGAGCTTCGAGCAGATTGCCTTCGCCGTCGACGGACCAATGCCGTAGATGTAGCTCAGGGCAATGACTACCCGCTTGTTCGTCGGAATATTTACGCCGGCAATACGCGCCACGCCACTCACTCCCTGCCTGACCGGAAGGTCAGGCTCTCTTTCTGCTTCGACCCATGTCATGGGCCAGTTCAATCGAAACTGTTCAATCCGCCAAAGAATCGAACGCCTCACGGGCGACGATTAACGCGACTGACAGCACCTGTGTCGAGGGCGCGCAATATATCGAGCACCCCCCTTGAGTCAAATAAAACCGTTCACTTTTGAGTGATCGACCCTATCCGACTTATTTTGTAAGCCCAAGAGCCGCGACGATAGCCTGATGCACCGTCTCGACATTCTGCATACCATCAATGCGACGCAGACGCCCCGCATTCTCATAATAGGGCAGAATAGGCGCCGTCTGGTCACGATAGACCTGTATACGACGACGGACCGTGTCAGGTTCATCATCGGCACGTCGTGAGCCATCCGGCGCACGTCGCTCAGCCAGCCGGGCCACGATCTGCTCGGCATCGACTTCGAGCAGCAGCACCGCATCGATTTTCATGTCGCGCGAGGCCAGCATCGCGTCCAGCGCCTCTGCCTGGCTCTCGGTGCGCGGGAATCCATCGAGGATGAACCCGTTCGCGCAATCGGCCTGCAGGGTGCGACTTTTGATCAGGTCGATCATCACCGGGTCCGGCACAAACTGTCCGGACTCGACGATCGACTTCACATTGAGACCCAACGGCGTTCCTGCGGCCATCTCGGCGCGCAGCATATCGCCCGTCGAGATCTGCTTCAGGCCGTATTCCTGCTCGAGACGCTGGGCCTGCGTTCCCTTGCCCGCGCCAGGCGGGCCAAGAAGGATGATGTTCATCGACGGCGCACTCCCCTGCCAGCCTCAGCCTTGCCGTTCCCACGACCACGCTGCTTGCGGATAAGGCCCTGATAGCGATGAGCCACCAGATGCGACTGTACCTGCGTCATGGTGTCGATCGTGACCGACACGATAATGATCAGACTCGTTCCACCGAAGTAGAAAGGCACGTTGTAGCGGCTGATCAGAATCTGAGGCAGCAAGCAGACCGCAACGAGGTAGAGCGCACCGATGGTCGTCAGGCGTGAGAGGATACGGTCGAAATAACGCGCCGTGTTCGAGCCGGGTCGAATACCCGGCACGAAGCCACCCTGCTTACGCAGATTCTCGGCAGTCTCTTCAGGGTTGAAGGTCACCGCAGCATAGAAATACGAGAAGAACAGGATCATTGCTGCATAGAACAGCATGTAGAGCGGCTGCCCCTGCCCCAGTTCCTGACCTAGCGTGTTGAGCCAGCCCGGAAGCCCCTTGCCGTTCATGAAGCCTGCAATCGTCACAGGAATCAGCAGGACAGAGGAGGCGAAGATGGGCGGGATTACGCCAGCCGTATTGACCTTGAGCGGCATATGCGACGAATCGCCGCCAAACATACGGCTGCCGACCTGACGCTTGGGATACTGGATGACCACCCGGCGCTGCGCCTGCTCCATGAACACTATGAACGCAATGGTCGCCCCGGCAAGCACCAGGAACAGCAATACGAAGAACGGCGAGAGAGCGCCCGTGTAGCCAAGCTGGAACAGGCTGGCGAGCGCGTGAGGCAGGTTAGCCACGATGCCGGCAAAGATGATCAGCGAGATGCCGTTACCCACACCACGCGACGTGATCTGCTCACCCAGCCACATCAGGAACATGGTTCCGCCCACAAGGGTCACCACGCAGGACAGGATGAAGAACGGGCCGGGCGCCACGACCGCCAGCGCACCGGTCTTGCTGGTCATGTGCTCAAGCCCCATGGCGATGCCATAAGCCTGAAACAGGGCGATCAGCACAGTCAGGTAACGCGTGTAGGCGTTGAGCTTCTTCCGGCCCTGATCACCCTCTTTCTTAAGTGCCTCAAGCGAAGGCAGCGCCGTCGAAAGCAACTGCACGATGATCGATGCGCTGATGTAAGGCATGATGTTCAGGGCGAACACAGTCATACGCCCAAGCGCACCACCGGTGAACATATCGAACATGCCGATGATGCCGCCCTGATTCTGGTTCAGGAGCTGACCCATCACGGTCGCATCGACGCCGGGAACCGGGATGTAGGTTCCCAGACGATAGATGATGAGCGCGCCCAGGGTGAACCAGATGCGCTTTTTGAGCTCGGTCGCCTTGGAGAACGAACTCAGATTGAGATTGGCGGCAAGCTGCTCGGCTGCGGAGGCCATCCACCGGTCCTTTCAACAAAAACAGCGTCGCCGCAGGCGCGGGACGCTGTTCAGGATTACCGTCGTTCGTCGCGCACGAAAAGGTGCGCGATGAGCGTTTCGGGCGATCAGGCTTCTGCCGGAGCTTCAGCCTTGGCGGCAACCTTGACAGAGCCACCAGCCTTCTCGACAGCCGCAATCGCGGTTGCCGAAGCGCCGGAAACTTCAACGGTCACGGCGCGGGTCAGCTCGCCCTTTGCCAGCAGGCGGATACCGGCATACTTGCCAGTGCCCACCAGACCAGCGGCGCGCAGAGCCTCTTCCGTGATCGTCGCGTCTGCCTGAAGCTTGCCATCAGCCAGTGCACGGTCGATCGCACCCAGGTTCACAGGAGCAAATTCCTTGCGGAAAATGTTCTTGAACCCACGCTTCGGCATACGACGGTACAGCGGAAGCTGACCACCCTCGAAGCCGTTCAGCGAGACGCCTTCACGAGCCTTCTGACCCTTGACGCCACGACCGGAGGTCTTGCCTTTGCCTGAGCCGATACCACGGCCCAGACGTTTCTTGCGGTAACGCGCACCGGCGTTATCGCGCAGTTCATTGAGGTTCATATCAACCCTCCACCTGGATGAGGTGGGCAACCTTGCGGATCATGCCGCGAACCGAAGGCGTATCCTCCAGTTCACGAACACTGCCGATGCCGCGCAGGCCCAGACCCACGAGGGTCTCAGCCTGGCCGGGCTTGCGCCCGATAGCCGAAGCGATCTGCTTGACGCGAACAGTCTTGTTCTCAGCCATTGGTCGCCTCCACTGCCTCGTCAGACGATGCATCACGCTTTGCAAACAGCTCAGAGGCCTTCTTGCCACGGCGGCTTGCGACAGCGCGGGGGCTGCTGCAACGCTCGAGAGCGGCAAAGGTCGCCTTGACCATGTTATGCGGATTACGGGTCCCGAGGGACTTCGCAACAACGTCATTCACGCCCAGCGATTCAAAAACGGCGCGCATCGGGCCGCCTGCGATGATGCCGGTACCGGCTTCAGCTGCACGAACCACGACCTTGCCAGCACCGAAATGCCCGTAGGAATCGTGATGCAGCGTGCGGCCTTCCTTCATCGGAACGCGGATCATCGTGCGCTTAGCGCGCTCGGTGGCCTTGCGGATCGCTTCCGGCACTTCACGGGCCTTGCCCGCACCGTACCCGACGCGACCCTTCTGGTCACCAACGACAACCAGGGCAGCAAAAGCGAAGCGACGTCCACCCTTGACCACCTTGGCCACGCGGTTGATCGTTACCAGCTTGTCGACCAGATCGTCGCCTTCGCGTTCCCGCTCGCGACCACCACGGCCGCCTTCTCTTGGCTCACGTGCCATGTGTGATCCTTCCTTAGAACGAAAGGCCGCCCTCGCGGGCAGCTTCGGCCAGCGCCTTGACGCGACCATGATAGAGATACGCACCGCGATCGAACACGACCGCCGTCACGCCAGCGGCCAGAGCACGCTCTGCAACCAGCTTGCCGACAACCGAAGCCGCATCGACATTTGCACCCGTCTTGCCGGACTCGCGAAGAGTCTTCTCAAGGGTGGAAGCGCTGGCGAGGGTAACGCCCTGAGCGTCGTCGATCACCTGTGCGTAGATGTTCTTGCCAGAACGGAAGACCGACAGACGCGGCCGGCCACCGCTCTTGCGGCGAAGCTGGAAGCGAAGCCGCTGACGGCGCCGTTCCTGCAATCCATGCTGCGTAGCCATTATTTCTTCTTGCCTTCCTTACGACGGAGAACTTCGGTCTCGTAACGCACGCCCTTGCCCTTATAGGGTTCCGGCTTGCGGAAGTTACGGATGTCGAGCGCAACCTGACCAACACGCTGCTTGTCGTTCCCTTCGACCGTGATGGCCGTGGGACGGGGCGTGGTGATCTTCACGTCGGCGGGGATCGGATAGACGACGTCGTGGGAATAACCCAGGTTCATCACCAGGTTCGAACCCTGCACACTGGCGCGGAAACCCGTACCGGTGATTTCGAGCGTCTTGCTGAAACCTTCGGAAACGCCCTTGACCAGGTTGGCGACGATCGCGCGGGTTGTGCCCCACATCGTCCAGGTCTCACGCGAACGGTTACCCACCGGAAGGATCGAAACCTTGCCGTCTTCCACCTTCGCCTGAACAAAGCGGGTCAGAGGCATGCTCAGCGAACCGCGCTTGCCCTTGGCGGTCAGGGACCCGTCAGCAATGGAAACGTCCACGCCAGCAGGAATGACAACCGGATACTTGCCTACTCGTGACATGTGATCCTCCTCAGAAGACGCGGCAGAGGACTTCGCCACCGACATTCGCGGCGCGAGCCTCGATATCCGAAAGGATACCGCGCGGGGTGGACAGGATCGACACGCCGAGACCGGCATACACGCGCGGCAGTTCCTTGATCTTGGAATACACGCGACGGCCCGGCTTGGACACGCGGTGGATTTCCTTGATCACGGGCTGGCCGTCTGCATATTTCAGCTCGATGCGCAGCTGGGAGACGCCGGCGCGCAGTTCTTCCGTGGTGTAGCCACGGATGTAACCTTCGCGACGCAGCGCTTCCAGAACGTTCGCACGCAGCTTGGAAGCTGGCGCGATGCAAGCCGCGTGACGTGCACGCTGGGCATTGCGAATGCGGGTGAGCATATCACCCAACGGATCGGACAGGGACATTCGCTTCTACCTTACCAGCTCGACTTGACCATACCGGGGATCTGGCCGGTGGAGGCCAGGTCGCGCAGGGCGATACGGCTCAGCTCGAACTTGCGATAGTTCGCGCGGGGACGTCCCGAAACCTTGCAGCGCAGACGGAAACGAACACGCGACCCGTTGCGCGGCATTTCTGCCAGCTTCAGGGTTGCGTCGAAACGCTCCTCTACCGGAAGGCTCCGGTCCTTGATGATATCTTTCAACGCGGTCCGCTTCGCCTTATCGCGCGTCGCCATGTAGGCACGCTTGGCGTTGCGGTTCACGGCGGAGATTTTTGCCATGCTAAATCTTCTCCCGGAACCTGTCGGGCCAATCCCAACGGTTTTCCAAACAGCGTGTGTATATAGGGAGCCGGGCTTCCTTTGGAAAGGAAAAAACCCGGCTCAACCCGATAAATCAGGCAGTGAAGGGCAGATCGAACGCCTTGAGCAGCGCTTTTGCCTCTTCATCGCTCTTCGCCGTGGTGACGAAGATGATGTCCATGCCGCGTACGGAGTCGATCTTGTCGTAGTCGATTTCCGGAAACACGATCTGCTCCTTGATGCCCATGGCGAAGTTGCCACGACCGTCAAAGCCCTTGTTGGGGGGCAGACCGCGGAAGTCACGAATGCGCGGCATCGCGATCGTCACGAGACGATCGAGGAATTCGTACATGCGTGCGCGACGCAGGGTCACCTTACAGCCAATCGGCAGGCCTTCACGGATCTTGAAGCCGGCAATTGCCTTGCGGGCAACCGTCTTGACGGGCTTCTGACCGGAGATGGCTGCCATTTCGGCAACGGCGGCATCGAGCTTCTTCTGGTCGCCGGCGGCCTCGCCAACGCCCATGTTCAGCACGATCTTTTCCAGCTTGGGAACCTGCATGGCGTTCTTGTAGCCAAACTGCTCACGCAGCTTGTCACGGAGAACGTCGTTGTAACGCTGCTGCAGGCGCGGCTGGATGCGGGTAATGGTCTCGCTCATTGTCGCCCCCTTAGCCTTCGATCACTTCGCCGGTCACCTTGGCGACACGGACCTTGCGTCCATCCTCAAGCTGACGGAAACCGACGCGAGTCGGCTTACCGCTCTTCGGATCGACGAGCTTCAGGTTGGACAGATGAACCGGCATTTCCTTGACGATGATACCGCCTTCCTGGTTCATGCGGGTCGGCTTCTGGTGACGCTTAGCCACGGCAACGCCACGCACGATGGCCTTCTCGACCTTCGGCAGAACGGCCAGGACTTCGCCACGCGTGCCGCGCGATGAGCCGGAGAGGACCAGAACCTGGTCACCCTTCTTGATACGAGCAGCCATTATAGCACCTCCGGAGCCAGGGAGATGATCTTCATGAACTTGCGCGCACGCAGCTCACGAACCACCGGGCCAAAGATACGCGTGCCGATCGGTTCCATCGACTTGTTGATCAGCACAGCCGCATTCTTGTCGAAGCGGATGGCGCTGCCGTCAGCACGACGAACGGGGTAGGACGTGCGAACGATGACGGCCTGATGCACGTCACCCTTCTTCACCTTGCCGCGGGGAATCGCTTCCTTGACGGACACGACGATCACGTCGCCGACCGAGGCGGTCTTCCGCTTGGAGCCGCCCAGCACCTTGATGCACTGCACCTGACGTGCGCCGGAATTATCGGCGACGTCCAGATTGGTCTCGGGATGGATCATTTCTCAGTCCCCTCTTACGCTGACGCCTGAGCCGGTGCCGCAGCTGCTGCCTCAAGGGCCGCACCGTTGCGGGTAATCACCGTCCAGGTCTTGCGCTTGGAAATCGGTGCGCATTCTTCGATGCGCACCGTGTCTCCGATCTTGCACTCGTTCAGCTCGTCATGCGCCGCGTACTTCTTGGAACGACGAATGAACTTCTTATAGAGCGGGTGCATGATACGACGATCAACAAGAACGGTAACCGTCTTGTCCATCTTGTCGCTCGTCACTCGCCCTGTCAGGACGCGCCTTGGCATCGTCCGTCTCCTCTCAGGACTCTGCGGCGGACGTTTTTGCGCCCGCCTTGTTCTTCGATTGATGCGCCACCGTCTTGATGCGAGCAATCGCACGACGGAGAACGCGAACGCGTCCGACTCCCTCTGACTGGCCCGTGGCAGCCTGGAACCGGAGGTTCAGCTGCTCACGCTTCAGGTCCAGAAGAAGGGCCTGCAGTTCATCAGGGGACTTGGCGCGAAGATCGGCTACCTTGTAAGCGTCAGCCATTCTTATGCCTCCCCGATACGGGTGATGAACTTGGTCTTGATCGGCAGCTTCGCTGCGCCAAGAGCCAGGGCCTCACGTGCCACTTCAGGCGGCACGCCTTCGATTTCAAACAGCACGCGGCCGGGCTTCACGCGGGCCACCCAGAATTCGGGCGAGCCCTTGCCGGAGCCCATGCGGACTTCGGCAGGCTTCGTGGAAACCGGCAGATCCGGGAAAATCCGGATCCACACGCGACCGGCACGCTTCATCGCACGAGTGATCGCACGACGCGACGCCTCGATCTGGCGTGCGGTGATACGTTCGGGTTCAAGAGCCTTAAGGCCGAACGCGCCGAAATTCAACGTCGTTCCGCCCTTGGCCAACCCATGAATGCGGCCCTTGTGGGCCTTGCGAAACTTAGTCCGCTTCGGGGAAAGCATGGTGTCGTATCCTCATGCGCCTCGCGGCGCTTGTCATAATCTACTGCTCAGCGCTGCGGCGCTTGTTCCGCTGCACGACGGTCCTGAGCCATCGGATCATGGGCAAGGATTTCACCCTTGAAGATCCAGACTTTCACACCGCACGTACCATAGGTCGTCTTGGCAGTGGCGATACCGTAATCGATGTCGGCGCGCAACGTGTGAAGTGGCACGCGACCTTCGCGATACCACTCGATACGAGCGATTTCCGCGCCACCGAGACGGCCGGAGCAGTTGATTCGGATACCCTGCGCGCCAAGACGCATGGCAGACTGAACCGCACGCTTCATCGCACGACGGAAGGCCACGCGGCGCTCCAGCTGCTGTGCAATGTTCTCGGCAACCAGGGTTGCGTCGATTTCGGGCTTGCGGATCTCGACGATGTTCAGCGCAACGTCGGTCTTTGCCAAGCGGCTCAGATCCTTGCGCAGAGCGTCGATGTCCTGACCCTTCTTGCCGATGACGACGCCCGGACGCGCTGCATAGATCGTGACGCGCGGCTTCTTGGCCGGACGCTCGATCACAACGCGGGAAACGCCTGCACCCGAGAGCTTGCGACGCAGGTACGCGCGCAGCATCAGGTCTTCATGCAGCAGACGGGAATAGTCATTGCCGGCGTACCAGCGGCTATCCCAGGTGCGGTTTACGCCGAGCCGGAGCCCGATCGGATTGACTTTGTGTCCCATATCAGGCTGCCTTCTGCTCTGCTGCGTCCTTGCCCTTGCCCTTCGGCGCAGGCGCTTCGTCTGCAGCGCGCTCGGCAACGACGATCTTCAGGTGGCTGAAGAACTTCTCGATGCGCGAGGAACGACCACGGCCACGAGCGTGGAAACGCTTCATGACGATCGACTTGCCAACTTCTGCGGTCTTGACCACGAGCTGATCGACATCGAGCTGATGATTGTTCTCGGCGTTGGCCACGGCGCTCTCGAGGGTCTTGCGAACCTGCTGAGCGATACGGCGACGCGAGAACGTCAGCGCTGCGATTGCCTTGTCAGCCGGCTGGTTGCGGATCATCGCCGCAACCAGGTTCAGCTTGCGCGGGCTGACGCGGATGTTGCGGGCGACTGCCTGCGCTTCCGTATCAGCGAGTGTGCGAATGTGCTTCGGCTTGCTCATGATCAGCCCCGCTTCGACTTCTTGTCGGAAGCATGACCCGGGAACGTGCGTGTCGGCGAGAACTCACCGAACTTGTGCCCGACCATGTTTTCCGTCACCTGCACCGGCAGGAACTTGTGGCCATTATAAACGCCGAACGTGAGTCCGACGAACTGCGGCAGGATGGTGGAACGACGCGACCAGATCTTGATCACCTCATTACGACCCGAAGCGCGCGACGCTTCAGCCTTGCCGAACAAGTACCCGTCAACGAACGGGCCCTTCCAGACGGAACGTGCCATCTCTGTTTGCCCCCTTCTTACTTGCCGGTCTTGCGGCGACGGATGATCAGGCTGTCCGTCTTCTTGTTAACACGAGTCTTGTACCCCTTGGTCGGCTTGCCCCACGGCGTAACCGGATGACGGCCACCGGAGGTACGACCTTCACCACCACCATGCGGATGGTCGACCGGGTTCATGACGACGCCGCGGTTATGCGGACGACGCCCGAGCCAACGGTTACGACCGGCCTTGCCGAGATGCTGGTTCATGTTGTCGGGGTTCGAGACCGCGCCAACAGTGGCCATGCATTCGCCACGGACGAGACGGAGCTCACCGGACTGCAGCTTGATCTGGGCGTAACCGGCGTCCTTACCGACCAGCTGGCAATACGTGCCAGCCGAACGGGCGATCTTGCCGCCAGCACCGGGCTTCAGCTCGATGTTGTGCACGATCGTACCGACAGGCATCGAACCCAGCGGCATGGCATTGCCCGGCTTCACGTCGGTGCGTTCGCCAGCGATAACCTGATCGCCAACCTTAACGCGCTGCGGTGCCAGGATGTATGCCAGCTCGCCGTCTTCGTACTTGATCAGCGCGATGAAGGCGGTGCGGTTCGGGTCATATTCCAGACGCTCGACCGTACCGGCAACATCGAACTTGCGACGCTTGAAGTCGACATAGCGGTAGGACTGCTTGTGCCCGCCGCCACGGAAACGCGACGTGGTACGGCCGTGGTTGTTACGGCCGCCCGTCTTGTTCTTGCCTTCGGTCAGCTGCTTGACCGGCTTGCCCTTGAAGAGCTCGCTGCGGTCGATCAGTACCGTGCCACGTGTGCTCGGCGTCGTGGGATTAAAGTGCTTGAGTGCCATGGTATCCTATCCCGCGTCAGCCCAGCTTCGCGGTGAGGTCAATGGACTGACCTTCCGCAAGCTGAACATACGCCTTCTTGATGTCCGAACGGCGACCAGGACGGCCCTTGACCATCTTGGTCTTGCCCTTCTGCACCAGCGTGTTCACGGAGACGACCTTGACGCCGAAAAGCGTCTCGACCGCAACCTTGATTTCCGGCTTCGCGGCGGTCATCGCCACGCGGAAAACAACCTGGTTGCGCTCGGAGAGGGCCGTCGCCTTCTCGGTGATGAGCGGCGCGCGAACGATGTCAAACATCGCTTCACGCGTCATGCGCTGCGCCTTTGTGCGGCGCGCAAGAACGATGCCCGTGGTCATGCCAGGCGCTCCTTGAGACCCTCGAGCCCTGCGCGCGTCAGCACGAGAACATCGTGGTTCAGAATGTCATAGACGTTGGCGCCGATCGTGGGCAGCACGTCGATCTTGGGCAGGTTGCGCACAGCGCGACCGAAAGCCACATCAACGGCACCGTCGACGATCAGGGCGGAGGACCAGCCGAGAGCAGCCAGCTTCGCAGCGGCTTCACGGGTCTTGGTCACACCAGCAGCCTGGTCGATGACGATCAGCTTGCCAGCGGCAGCCTTCTGCGACAGCGCAGAAATCAGGCCGAGGCGACGCACCTTCTTGGGCAGGTCATAGCCGTGGTCGCGAACGACCGGACCATGAACGACGCCACCAGTGCGGAACTGCGGTGCGCGCAGCGAGCCCTGACGTGCCGAGCCTGTGCCCTTCTGGCGGTACGGCTTCTTGGTCGTGCCAGAAATCTCGCCCATGCCCTTGGTGCGGTGCGTACCAGCGCGGCGCTTGGCCAGCTGCCAGTGAACAACGCGTGCCATGATGTCCGCGCGCGGGGTGGCGCCGAACAGTTCCTCTGGCAGGGTCACCGTTCCGGCGCTGCCATTATCGAGGGTTTTGATATCGTATTCCATCGCCCTCAGTCCTTAACCGGCGGCCGCCGCAGTCGCTGCCGGGTACGGCGCATCTGCATGGCGGGCCTTCTTGATCGCATCGCGGATCATCACCAGGCCATTCTTGGCACCCGGAATCGAACCACGAACCATGATCAGGTTGCGTTCGGCGTCGACGGCTGCCACTTCGAGATTAAGCGTCGTGATGCGCTCGTCACCCATGTGACCGGCCATTTTCTTGCCCTTGAAGACCTTGCCCGGATCCTGGCGCTGACCCGTCGAACCATGCGAACGATGGCTGATGGACACGCCGTGGGAGGCTTCAAGACCAGCGAAGTTCCAGCGCTTCATGACGCCGGCGAAGCCTTTGCCCTTGCTGGTGCCGGTGACGTCGACCTTCTGGCCAACGACGAAATGGGCCGCAGAGAGCTTCGTGCCAGCCTCAAGCACGGCATCTTCTGCCACGCGAAACTCGACGAGAGTCTTCTTCGGCTCCACCTTGGTGCGAGCATAATGGCCACGCATCGGCTTGGTGACATTCTTCACCTTTGCCTTGCTCATGCCGATCTGTACTGCCGTGTAGCCATCACGCTCCTGCGTGCGGGCGTCCACAACCTCGACCTCGTCGAGATGCAGCACTGTGACCGGCACATGTGTGCCATCTTCCTTGAATAGCCGGGTCATACCCAGCTTCTTTGCGATCAATCCGGTACGCATCGTCTGGACCTTAAAGTTTGATCTCGACATCAACGCCAGCGGCGAGGTCGAGCTTCATGAGGGCGTCCACGGTCTGCGGTGTCGGCTCAACAATGTCGAGCAGGCGGCGATGAGTCCGAATCTCGAACTGCTCGCGGCTTTTCTTGTCCACATGTGGGGAACGGTTCACGGTGAACCGCTCGATATGCGTCGGTAGCGGGATAGGACCCCGAACCCGCGCACCCGTACGCTTCGCCGTGTTTACGATTTCCTTCGTGCTGTTGTCGAGCACGCGGTGATCGTACGCCTTTAGGCGAATGCGGATGTTCTGGTTGTCCATCTTACCAATAATCCAACTCGTTGGGGTTCGGGTCTTACCCTGCTCCCTCCTGGCCCCTCCTAAAGCCGACCCCGGCCGGATTACTCCGACCGGGGCCAGCCAAATCAGGGCCCGTGCTTACAATCAGGCGCTGATCGAGGAGACCACGCCTGCGCCGACGGTGCGGCCGCCTTCACGGATAGCGAAGCGGAGACCTTCGTCCATGGCGATCGGAGCAATCAGCTCGACGTCCATGGCAACGTTATCGCCCGGCATGACCATTTCCGTGCCTTCCGGCAGCTGAACGACGCCCGTGACGTCGGTCGTGCGGAAATAGAACTGCGGACGGTAGTTTGTAAAGAACGGAGTGTGACGTCCGCCTTCTTCCTTCGTGAGGATGTAAGCCTCAGCCTTGAACTTCTTGTGCGGGGTGATCGAACCCGGCTTTGCAAGAACCTGACCGCGCTCAACGTCTTCACGCTTCGTGCCACGAACCAGCGCACCGATGTTGTCACCGGCTTCACCGCGATCGAGCAGCTTGCGGAACATCTCGACGCCCGTAACGGTCGTCTTGACGGTGTCCTTGAGGCCGACGATTTCGACTTCGTCACCCACGTTCACAACGCCACGCTCGACGCGACCCGTGACAACCGTACCACGACCCGAGATCGAGAACACGTCTTCGATCGGCATCAGGAACGGACGGTCAACCGGACGCTCCGGCTGCGGGATGTAGGTGTCAACGGCTTCCATCAGCTCGAGCACGCGGTCTTCACCGATTGCTGCGTCGCCGTCTTCAAGCGTCACCAGAGCCGAACCCTTGACGATGGGGATATCGTCGCCGGGGAACTGGTAGGACGACAGAAGCTCACGGACTTCCATTTCGACGAGCTCGAGGAGCTCGGCGTCGTCAACCTGGTCAACCTTGTTCAGGAACACGACCAGCGCCGGAACGCCAACCTGGCGAGCAAGCAGGATGTGCTCACGCGTCTGGGGCATCGGGCCGTCAGCAGCGGACACAACCAGAATCGCGCCGTCCATCTGGGCGGCACCCGTGATCATGTTCTTGACGTAGTCAGCGTGGCCCGGGCAGTCGACGTGGGCGTAGTGACGGTTCTTGGTCTCGTACTCAACGTGAGCGGTGGAGATCGTAATGCCGCGAGCGCGCTCTTCAGGAGCAGCGTCGATCTGGTCATACGCACGGAAGGTCGCGCCGCCGGACTTGGCGAGCGTCTTCGTGATTGCAGCCGTCAGTGAAGTCTTGCCATGGTCAACGTGACCGATGGTGCCGATGTTGCAGTGCGGCTTCGTCCGCTCAAATTTAGCCTTAGCCATCATTCTCTCCATAACCCACCGCCGAAGGTGCGGCGGGGAAGATTGCTAATTCGTACCAGGCACCCCCGAAGGAGGCACCCGGGAAAATCGGTTAGCCTTTTAAGCTTACCAACGATAGTGGCTGAATGCTTTATTTGCTTCAGCCATGCGATGCGTGTCTTCGCGCTTCTTGACGGCGGAGCCGCGATTGTTGATCGCGTCCATCAGCTCGTTGGAAAGGCGTTCCTGCATCGTGTTCTCACCGCGCTTGCGCGAGGCGTCGATCAGCCAGCGGATGGCGAGGGCCTGACGGCGCTCGGCACGGACTTCGACGGGGACCTGATAGGTCGCACCGCCGACGCGGCGGGAGCGAACCTCTACGGCCGGCTTCACGTTGTCCAGAGCCGCATGAAACATGGCGACCGGGTCGGCCGTGGCACCACCACGACGACGCACGGACTCAAGCGCACCGTAAACGATACCCTCGGCTGTGGACTTCTTACCATCGTACATCAGGGCGTTCATAAAACGCGTGATGACGACATCTCCGAATTTCGGATCGGGAAGGATCTCACGCTTTACAGCGCGATGACGGCGACTCATGCCTGAATTTCCTCTTACTTCGGACGCTTCGCGCCATACAGCGAACGGCGCTGACGACGCTTGGCGATGCCCTGCGTGTCAAGCACGCCGCGCAGGATGTGATAACGCACACCCGGCAAATCTTTTACACGGCCGCCGCGGATCAGCACGACGCTGTGTTCCTGCAGGTTATGGCCTTCACCCGGAATGTAGCTAACGACCTCATACCCGTTGGTCAGGCGCACCTTTGCCACCTTACGCAGGGCCGAGTTCGGCTTTTTCGGGGTAACCGTATAGACGCGCGTGCAGACGCCGCGCTTCTGGGGGCAACCCTGGAGGGCCGGCACTTTATTCCGCTTGGCGGCAGGCTCACGGCCCTTGGCGATCAACTGGTTGATGGTCGGCATACGCCCTTCCCGATCCTTGCTCACTGCTAGACCGAGCGACGCCCGATCTGCTTGCTTCCAACAAAATTCAGCGCGCGGCAGAATGCCGCCCGCTTTTGACTCTTTCACTACCGGCCTGAGCCTCACCCGAAGGCGGCGGCACCGTTAGCGTTTGATGCTGTCTATCAACGGCTCAGACGCCTTAGGAGACGGGGGTAGCCGAGGGCGCGGACCCTATGACCGTTCTGAATGAAAGTCAAGCATACTCTAGCGTTCTGCCCGATTCTCGTCCGATTCCCGTCTCGAATCGCCGGATACGAAATCGGGCGGGTATTACCCCGCCCGATCTCAAACGTAAACTAGTTTTTCCCAGGCTACAGCGGGGTCTTACTCCGCTGCGTCGTCCGTTACCTCGGGAGTTGCCCGGCTGACACGCTGACGATCCTGAGAGGCCGCCATAGCGCGCAGCTTGTTCATCACGCTGCCCGTACCTGCGGGGATCAGACGCCCGACAATCACGTTCTCCTTCAGGCCGTTCAGTGTGTCGACCTTGCCGGCTGTTGCCGCTTCGGTCAGCACACGTGTGGTCTCCTGGAAGGAAGCCGCAGAGATGAACGACTGTGTCTGCAAAGAGGCCTTCGTGATGCCCTGCAGGATGGGCATGCCGCGTGCAGGCTCCTCACCCATCTTGACGCGCTTCTCGTTCTCGACCTCGAACTCGATGCGGTCCACCGTCTCGCCGATCAGATACGTCGTATCGCCCGGCTCGAGGATTTCCACCTTCTGCAGCATCTGACGAACAATGACTTCAATGTGCTTGTCATTAATCTTCACGCCCTGCAGTCGATAGACGTCCTGGATCTCGTTGACGAGATAATCGGACAGCGCCTCGACACCCATGACCTTGAGAATGTCATGCGGCACGCGGGGACCGTCGACTAGCGGATCGCCCTTCTGTACGAAGTCGCCTTCCTGCACCGACACATGCTTGCCCTTGGGAATGAGGTAGTTGGTCTCTTCCCCGGTCTCGTCGTTCTTCACGATGATGCAGCGCTTGGACTTGTAGTCCTTGCCGATCTCGATCCGGCCTTCGGTTTCCGCGATGATCGCGTGATCCTTCGGGCGACGGGCTTCAAACAGTTCGGCCACGCGCGGCAGACCACCCGTAATGTCACGGGTCTTCGAGCCTTCACGCGGGATACGGGCCAGCACGTCACCGGCATGGACCGTGGCGCCATTCTCGATCGACAGCAGCGAGTCGGGCGACAGGAAGTACCGCGCCTCGTTGCCGTTCGCGAGTCGGACCACATTGCCCGCCGCATCCTTGAGCTGCAGGCGCGGACGCAGGTCCACCCCCTTGCTGCCCTGCTTGTAGTCAACGACCACCTTGGAGGTCAGGCCCGTCACTTCGTCCATACGCTCGACGAGCGTGATGGAGTCGATCAGGTCGAGATATTCGACCGTACCGGCCTGCTCGGTGATGATCGGCAGGGTGTAGGGGTCCCACTCGGCCATTTTCAGACCGCGCGTGACTTCCTGGCCCTCATTGACCATCAGGCGGGCACCGTAAGGCACGCGGTAGCGTGCACGCTCGACACCCTTCTCGTCCGTCAGCAGGATTTCGCAGTTACGCGACATCACGATGGTGACGTTCTGGCTGTTCTGGACCACGTTGCGGTTGCGGATGGTCACCTTGCCGTCACGCGACGCCTCGACCATCGACTGCTCTGCACCACGCGTAGCCGCACCACCGATATGGAAGGTACGCATGGTCAGCTGCGTGCCGGGCTCACCGATGGACTGTGCAGCGATAACGCCCACGGCCTCGCCGATATTGACCGGCGTACCGCGTGCAAGGTCGCGGCCATAGCAATGACCACACACACCAACGCGACTGTCACAGGTCAGCACCGAGCGGATCAGCACGCTTTCGACGCCTGCCTTCTCAATGATCTCTGCCTCGGCTTCCTCGATCAGCGTGTTGCGCGGGAAGAGAACCGCACCGCTCACCGGATCCGTCACGTCAGCCGTGAGGGTACGACCCAGGATACGCTCGGAAAGCGAGGAGATCACCTCACCACTATCCATGACCGCACGGATCGTCAGGCCACGCTCGGTGCCGCAATCGTTTTCGACGATGATGCAATCCTGCGCCACGTCGACGAGACGACGCGTGAGGTAACCCGAGTTTGCCGTCTTCAGCGCCGTATCCGCGAGACCCTTACGGGCACCGTGAGTGGAGGTGAAGTAATCGAGAACCGAGAGGCCTTCCTTGAAGTTCGCGATGATCGGCTGCTCGATGATCTCGCCCGAAGGCTTGGCCATCAGACCACGCATACCAGCAAGCTGCTTCATCTGGGCTGGCGACCCACGCGCACCGGAGTGGCTCATCATCCACACCGAGTTTGTCGGCTTGCCGATAACCTGACGGGAAATTTCCTTCATCATCGCCGCCTGGACTTCGTCCGTGCAACGCGACCAGGCATCAACCACCTTGTTATAGCGCTCGCCAGCCGTGATCAGACCGTCCTGATACTGCTGCTCGAATTCCTTGATCTCGGCCTGCGTACGCTCGACCAGCTCCTGCTTCTCGACCGGGATGATCATGTCATCCTTGCCGAAGGAGATACCGGCGCGCGCGGCGTGGCGGAAACCGAGGCCCATGAGACGGTCACAGAAAATGACCGCTTCCTTCTGGCCGCAGTGACGGTACACGGCGTCAATCACGTCCGACACGTTCTTCTTGGTCAGCTGCTTGTTGACCAGCGAGAACGGGATGGCCGCGTTGCGCGGCAGGATCTGCGCGATCAGCGCACGGCCCGGCGTGGTCAGCATGGTCTGACGAACGGGCTTGCCGTCGGCATCCAGCGTATCCATGCGCAGACGGATCTTGTCGTGCAGCTTGAGCGTGCCCTCGTTCATGGCGAGCTCGATCTCGGCCACCGACGCATAGGCAGACGGGCCAGCCTTTACCAGGCGACCTTGTGCATCATACTCGGCCTGATCCGGCGTCGTGTGATACTCGGGGACCTCAAGGCTCAGATAGTACAGGCCAAGCACGATATCCTGCGACGGCACGATGATCGGCTTGCCGTTCGCGGGGCTGAGGATGTTGTTGGTCGACATCATCAGCACGCGGGCTTCAAGCTGGGCTTCGAGCGACAGCGGCACGTGAACGGCCATCTGGTCGCCGTCGAAGTCGGCATTGAACGCGGTGCAGACCAGCGGGTGCAGCTGGATCGCCTTGCCTTCAATCAGCACGGGCTCGAAAGCCTGGATGCCGAGACGGTGAAGGGTCGGTGCGCGGTTCAGCATCACGGGATGCTCGCGGATGACCTCTTCAAGGATATCCCAGACTTCCGGACGCTCCTTCTCCACCATGCGCTTTGCAGCCTTGATGGTGGTGGCGTGACCGTATTTTTCGAGCTTGCTGTAGATGAAGGGCTTGAACAGCTCGAGCGCCATCTTCTTCGGCAGGCCGCACTGGTGCAGCTTCAGCTCGGGTCCGACCACGATGACCGAACGGCCCGAATAGTCGACGCGCTTGCCGAGAAGGTTCTGACGGAAGCGGCCCTGCTTGCCCTTGAGCATGTCGGAAAGCGACTTCAGCGGGCGCTTGTTGGCACCCGTGATGGCGCGACCACGACGGCCGTTATCGAACAGCGCGTCAACGGCTTCCTGAAGCATGCGCTTTTCGTTGCGGACGATGATGTCCGGCGCACGCAGCTCGATCAGGCGCTTCAGTCGGTTGTTACGGTTGATCACGCGGCGATAGAGATCGTTCAGATCGGACGTCGCGAAACGACCGCCGTCCAGCGGCACAAGCGGGCGCAGCTCGGGCGGAATGACCGGGACGAGGTCGAGAATCATCCATTCCGGGCGTGAACCGCTCTCGGCGAAGGCTTCGAACAGCTTCAGGCGCTTGACGAGCTTCTTGCGCTTGGCTTCCGACGTGGCTTCACGCAGGTCTTCACGCAGCAGATCGCCGTCAGACTTGTCCTGATCGCGACCGTCACGGTCGATCAGGCCCGGACGATCGGTTTCAGTGGAAAGCAGACGGGCCTTCCACAGGATCTTCTTGACCGCTTCGGCGCCGATACCGACTTCCAGGCCTTCATCAGCATAGTCGTCCATCGCGTCGAAATACTGGTCTTCCGACAGCAGCGAATAGCGCTTGAACGGGCTCGTGCCGGATTCGAGAACGATATAGCTCTCGAAATACAGAACCTTTTCGAGGTCCTTCAGCGTGATGTCGATCATCGTCGCAATGCGGCTCGGCAGCGACTTCAGGAACCAGATATGCGCAACTGGCGATGCCAGTTCGATATGGCCCATGCGCTCGCGGCGAACCTTGGCGAGCGTGACTTCCACGCCGCACTTCTCGCACACGATGCCGCGGAACTTCATGCGCTTGTACTTGCCGCACAGGCACTCATAGTCCTTGATCGGGCCAAAGATACGCGCACAGAACAGGCCGTCGCGCTCGGGCTTGAACGTACGGTAGTTGATGGTCTCCGGCTTCTTGATCTCGCCGTAAGACCAGGAGCGGATCTGCTCGGATGAAGCGAGCTGGATTTTGATCTGGTCGAAAGACTGGGTCTGGCCCGTCTGACCAAGGATCTTCATGAGTTCGTTCATGCGCCGAAATCCCATTTCACGGAGCGGGCCGGAAGACCGGCCGCGCCCGCGTTAGCAACAAACACAGAGGAGGCAGAGACAAAGCGCATCAGATTGCGCTCTGCTCCAGATCGACATTCAGGCCGAGCGACTTCAGTTCCTTGATCAGAACGTTGAAGCTCTCGGGGATACCGGCTTCGAAATCGTCCTGCTCACGCACAATGGCCTCATAGACCTTCGTACGGCCGGAAACGTCATCGGACTTGACCGTGAGCATTTCCTGCAGGGTGTAGGCGGCACCGTAAGCTTCAAGAGCCCAGACTTCCATTTCACCGAAGCGCTGGCCACCGAACTGCGCCTTACCACCCAGCGGCTGCTGCGTGACGAGCGAGTAGGGACCGATCGAACGGGCATGGATCTTGTCGTCAACAAGGTGATGCAGCTTCAGCATGTAGATGTAGCCGACTGTGGTGCGACGCTCGAAAGCCTCACCCGTACGGCCGTCGATCAGCTGCGACTGGCCCGACTTGTCCACACCGGCCTTCACCAGCATATCCTCGATATCCGGGATCGACGCACCGTCGAACACCGGCGTTGCGATCGGCACGCCCTTGCGGAGGTTACCGGTCAGCTCGAGAAGCTGCTCGTTCGGCAGGGTTGCGATATCGCTCTCGAACACGGCATCGCCATAGACATCACGCAGGCTCTCAAGCAGTTCGAGCTTGCGCTCACCCGTGCGCTGGTAATCATCGGCAATCTTGCCGATGTTCTGGCCGATATTGGCACAGGCCCAGCCCAGATGGGTCTCGAGAATCTGACCGACATTCATGCGCGACGGCACGCCCAGCGGGTTCAGAACGAGATCGACAGGCGTACCATCTTCGAGGAACGGCATGTCTTCAACCGGCACGACGCGCGAGACGACACCCTTGTTACCGTGACGACCGGCCATCTTGTCACCCGGCTGCAGCTTGCGCTTCACAGCCACGAAGACCTTGACCATCTTCATCACGCCCGGCGGCAGCTCGTCACCGCGCTGCAGCTTCTCGACCTTGCTGTCGAAACGGGCCTGAATCTTGCCAACGGCAGCGTCGTATTCGCGGCGCAGCGTTTCCAGCTCGGACATCACGCTGTCATCGCTGACCGTGATGTTACGCCATGCGCCACGCGGATGCTCGTCCAGAACCTCGTCGGTGATGACGGTGCCTGCACGGATACCCTTGAAGCCGGCAGCCGCTGTCTGGTTGAGCAGACGCTCACGCAGACGGGCTACGAAGCTGCGCTCCTGAATGGCGCGCTCGTCGTCACGATCCTTGGTCAGACGCTCGATCTCGGCGCGTTCGATCGCCATAGCGCGCTCGTCCTTGTCCACGCCACGGCGTGAGAAGACGCGCACGTCAACGATCGTACCGCTCGTGCCCGGGGGCAGCTTGAGCGAGGTGTCGCGAACGTCAGAAGCCTTTTCACCGAAGATGGCGCGCAGAAGCTTCTCTTCCGGCGTCATCGGGCTCTCGCCCTTCGGTGTGACCTTGCCGATCAGGATGTCGCCCGGGTTCACCTCGGCGCCGACATAGACGATACCGGCTTCGTCGAGGTTGCGCAGGGCTTCCTCACCGACATTAGGAATGTCGCGGGTGATTTCTTCCTGACCCAGCTTGGTGTCACGGGCCATGACTTCGAATTCTTCGATATGGATCGAGGTGAACACGTCATCACGGGCGATACGCTCGGAGATGAGGATCGAGTCTTCGAAGTTGTAGCCGTTCCAGGGCATGAACGCGACGAGCACGTTGCGGCCCAGAGCCAGTTCACCCAGTTCGGTGGACGGACCGTCAGCAATGATGTCACCGGCATGAACCGTGTCACCCACGCGCACCAGCGGACGCTGGTTGATGCAGGTGGACTGGTTCGAACGCATGTACTTGCGCAGACGATAGATATCGACGCCCTGGGTCGACCCTGCTTCGTCGGTAGCACGCACGACGATACGCGCACCGTCGATCTGGTCGATCACACCATTGCGCTTGGCAACGATGGTCGCACCCGAGTCATGGGCCACAGCAGCTTCCATGCCCGTACCGACCAGCGGCGCATCGGCGCGCACCAGCGGCACGGCCTGACGCTGCATGTTCGAGCCCATCAGTGCGCGGTTGGCGTCATCGTTCTCGAGGAACGGAATGAGCGCTGCGGCGACTGAAACAAGCTGCTTGGGCGACACGTCGCAGGCCGTGACCTGCTCGGGCGGCACCAGGCGGAAGTCACCCGAACGACGGACAGAAACGAGTTCGTCGGTCAGACGGCCCGTGCTCTTGTCCTGCGCGGCATCAGCCTGGGCGACGATCAGCTTGTCCTCTTCCATGGCGGAGAGGTACTTCCAGCCGGCCTGCAGCACACCGTCCTGAACAAGGCGGTACGGTGTTTCGATGAAGCCGTATTTATTTACCTTCGCATAAGTCGAGAGCGAGTTGATCAGACCGATATTCGGTCCTTCAGGCGTCTCAATCGGGCAGATACGGCCGTAATGCGTCGGATGAACGTCGCGGACTTCGAAGCCTGCACGCTCACGGGTCAGGCCGCCCGGGCCAAGCGCCGAAAGACGACGCTTATGCGTAACCTCAGAGAGCGGGTTGGTCTGGTCCATGAACTGGCTGAGCTGCGACGAGCCAAAGAACTCACGCACGGCAGCAGCAGCAGGCTTCGCGTTGATCAGGTCATGCGGCATGACCGTATCGACATCGACCGAACCCATACGTTCGCGAATGGCGCGCTCCATGCGGAGCAGACCGACGCGGTACTGATTTTCCATCAGCTCGCCAACGGAGCGGACGCGACGGTTACCGAGATTGTCGATATCGTCGATCTGGCCGCGGCCATCCTTGAGCTCGCACATGATCTTGACGGTGCGCAGGATGTCTTCCTTACGCAGCACGCGCATGGTGTCCGGCGCATCGACTTCAAGACGCATGTTCATCTTGACGCGACCCACAGCCGAGAGGTCGTAGCGATCGGCATCGAAGAACAGGCCCTGGAACATGGCTTCTGCCGTTTCCGGGGTCGGCGGCTCACCGGGGCGCATGATGCGATAGATATCGATTAGCGCTTCGTCGCGGCGGTTGTTCTTGTCCACGGCCAGCGTGTTGCGAATCCAGGGGCCATGCGAGGAGTCGACGGCAAGCATCGGCAGCTCGGTGACGCCCGATTCCTCGAGCGCTTCGAGGCGCGCTTCGGTCAGCTCTTCGCCGGCCTCGGCGTAGATCTCGCCGGTGTTCTCGTTGACGAGATCCTGCGCGATGAAGCGGCCCAGCAGATCGGCGCGACCAACGAGCACGTCCTTGGTGGTTTCCGCGATCTTGCGGCACATGCGCGCGGTCAGCTTGGCGTCAGCCTCGGCCACGACTTCACCGGTATCGGCGTCGTACAGCGGCTCAAGCAGCTTCATGCCACGGAAGGCTTCGGGGTCGAACGGACGGGCCCAGCCCTTCGGCATGCGCGTGAACGGCACGGTGCCATAGAAATAGGCCAGGATTTCATCCTGATCCATGCCACGGATGCCAAGCGCCTCGACATCACCACCCTCGGCAGCCTTGGCGGCGCGGGCAGCTATGGAGTGCTCGCCCTCAAGGGCATAGAGCAGGGTCGTGACCGGCAGCTTGCGCTTGCGGTCGATACGCACATAGATCAGATCCTTGGCGTCGAATTCGAAATCGAGCCACGAACCACGGTACGGAATGACGCGGGCAGCGAAGAGATACTTGCCGGAAGAATGTGTCTTGCCCTTGTCGTGATCGAAGAACACGCCGGGGCTGCGATGCATCTGGCTGACAATGACGCGCTCGGTGCCATTGATGATGAACGTGCCGTTATCGGTCATGAGCGGCATGTCGCCCATGTAAACCGGCTGCTCCTTGATGTCGCGGATCGAGCGCGAGCCCGTATCCTCATCCACATCCCAGACGATCAGACGCAGAATAACCTTCAGCGGCGCGGCAAAGGTCAGCCCGCGCTGGATGCATTCCTCGACATCATATTTCGGCTCTTCGAGTTCATAGGAAACGAACTCGAGACGGCCACGTCCCGCAAAATCGTTGATCGGGAAAACCGACCGGAACACTTCCTGAAGACCCGTCTGCTGACGGCTGTCAGGCGCCACGTTCATCTGAAGGAACGTCTCATAGCTTGCGCGCTGCACGTCAATCAGGTTGGGCATCGGCGCCACTTCGGGGATCCGCCCGAAGCTCTTGCGAATCCGCTTGCGTCCTGTGAACGATTTGGTGATTGCGTTCATCTATCCCTGCCCTCTCGCACCAGACCTTCGGGTCGTCCACATGCCAGGAGACCTGTCATGGCGGGCGACCGGAACGACCGGTACCGTGAATTCAAATTGTTGTTGCGTGACAACCGGCCCTTATACAGGGTTTGTCCGCAACGGCAAATCGGGCGGAAACCCGAAAGGATTTCCGCCCTGACCTGTCTCAATCCACAACCGGCCCCGCCCAAAGGCGAGGCGCGGTCCGTGGGCTTGATTACTTGACTTCGACCTTGGCGCCGTTGTCTTCGAGCAGCTTCTTGATCTTGGCTGCCTCGTCCTTGGAAACGCCTTCCTTGACGGTCTTCGGTGCGCCTTCGACCAGGTCCTTGGCTTCCTTCAGACCCAGGCCCGTGATGCCACGGATTTCCTTGATCACGTTGATCTTCTTGTCGCCGGCTTCGGCGAGGATCACGGTGAACTCGGTCTGCTCTTCAGCAGGAGCAGCGGCAGCAGCCGGGCCAGCAGCAGCAACGGCAACCGGAGCGGCAGCGGAAACGCCCCACTTCTCTTCGAGCAGCTTCGAGAGTTCAGCAGCTTCGAGAACGGTCAGAGCGGACAGTTCGTCAACGATTTTGTTCAGATCGGCCATGATGATGGTCCTATATGGTAACTGGTTTTCGATTCACAACCCGCGCTCCTGAAGAGGAGCGGTGCTGCGTGAGACAATTCAGGCGGCTTCGCCGGTCTTGGCATAGGCGCCGAAAACGCGAGCAAGCTGGCCGGCCGGAGCCTGGACAACGCCTGCGATACGCGTAGCGGGGGTAGAAATCATACCCACCAGCTGCGCACGCAGTTCGTCCAGCGACGGCAGTGCGGCAAGAGCCTTGACACCATCCGCATCGAGCGTCTGGCTACCAAGGGCGCCACCGAGCACCACAAGCTTCTCATTCGTCTTGGCGAACTCGACGATCGCCTTCGCGACTGCAACCGGATCCTCAGACCACGCAAGCGCGGTCGGGCCCTTCAGCAGCGGAAGAATCCCGTCGAATTGGGTCCCATGCAGAGCGAGGCTGGCCAGCCGGTTTTTCGCAACCTTGTACGTCGCACCCGCCGCACGAACGCGTCGACGCAGCTCCGTCACATCAGCTACCGTGAGACCTTTGTTTTCGGTCACGACAACCATGGACGTGCTGTTGAACACGTTGGCGAGGAATTCGACGAAGGCCCGTTTTTCCTGACGGTCCAAATCCATTCTCCTCGTCAGTCCGGAAACCTTGGCTTCCAGACCGGGTTACCCATGGCACTTCCCCGCAATTGGAAAAGTACCGCTCGCCTGTCCATTCAATCGGAACCCAGCATTCCGGCAGGTTGCCCCACCCTTGTCTGCTGGCGCCCCGTCTCCCGCTCGCGGATCTCTCTCAAGATCCCTTAGACTGCCCCTTGGAACAGCACGCCCGGTCTCGGACAGGTTCGGAAGCGAGGGATTTCCCCCCCCCCGCCCCTGCGCCACCGCACGACCAGGTCGCGCGGTGTCATCTCTCAAATCAGGCCGTGAACGACGCTACGTCGACGCGTACGCCCGGACCCATCGTGGAAGACAGGGCTGCCTTCTTCAGATAGGTACCCTTGGCGCCAGTCGGACGAGCCTTCTGGACGGCATCGACCAGAGCCTTGATGTTCTCAACCAGCTTGTCTTCACCGAAGGAAGCCTTGCCGATACCGGCATGGATGATACCGGCCTTCTCGGCGCGGTACTCGACCTGGCCGGACTTGGCTGCCTGAACGGCACCCTTCACGTCCATGGTCACCGTGCCCAGACGGGGGTTCGGCATCAGGCCACGCGGGCCGAGGATCTTACCCAGACGACCGACCAGTGCCATCATGTCCGGGGTCGCAATGCAGCGATCGAACTCGATTTCACCGTTCTGGATCTTCTCGGCCAGATCTTCTGCGCCAACAACTTCCGCACCGGCTGCCGTGGCTTCTTCAGCCTTCGGGCCGCGGGCGAACACGCCAACGCGCAGGGTCTTGCCCGTACCGTTCGGCAGCGAGATCAGACCACGAACCATCTGGTCAGCGTGGCGAGGATCGATGCCGAGGTTCAGCGAGATTTCGATGGTCTCGTCGAACTTGGCCTTGGCGTTACCCTTGACCAGGGCAACAGCTGCGGACAGGTCGTACTGCTTGTCGGTGTCAACCGTCGCGCGGGCGGCGTTCAGCCTCTTGTTCTTGGCCATAGGATCAGCCCTCCACCACGTTCAGACCCATCGACTTGGCCGAACCGGCCAGCATGCGCACAGCGCCGTCGATGTCATTCGCGTTCATGTCCTTGAACTTCTCTGCAGCGATCTCGCGCAGCTGCGCGGTCGTGACAGAACCAACAGCGGCAGCCTTGCCGACTGTCTGGCTGCCCTTGGAGACCTTAGCGGCCTTGAGCAGGAAGTAGGTGTTCGGCGGGGTCTTTGTGACGAAGCTGAACGTACGATCCGCATAGGCCGTGATAACGACCGGGATCGGCATGCCAGGCTCGAGAGTCTGCGTCTTGGCGTTGAACTCCTTGCAGAACTGCATGATGTTCAGGCCGCGCTGACCCAGGGCCGGACCAACTGGCGGCGACGGATTCGCCTTGCCTGCCGGGATCTGCAACTTGATGTAGCCAACGACTTTTTTGGCCATATCCGGGACTCCTTGATGGTTTGCCCGAACCGCGGTTCCAGTGAGGCGTTTGCGATCTCGCGACCGCTCATGCCTCTCCCGCGTTCCGAATGGGAGCGGCCCCTTAACGCCCTGCGGTTGGGGCTGTCAAGTCTTTCATCATCGCGCGGTGCCCGTTGCCGACAGGGGAGTGACCGCCGGAACGGCGGGTGTCGCACCGGTCAGGTTCACATCGCTGGCGCTGTTGCGCGTATCCACATCGCCTGCGGGTCGCGGGTGATGCAGCCCGTCATATTGAAGCACACCGAACGGATCGATGGACTTGACCGAAGGCAGGGCCGAACGATCCCAACCACCGCCAAGCGCCTTGATAAGGCGGACACTGGCCTGAAGCTGGATCGTCTGGGCCTGAACCGCATCAATACGCGCCACAAGGGCCGCCTGCTGCGCCACAACCACGTCGAGGTAATTGGTCAGCCCGCCCGTGTAGAGCGCCATGGTCATGCGCTGCGTCCGCAACGCTGCGTCCACCGCCGCATATTGCTGCTTCTGCTGGTCAGCAAAGGCACTTGTCTGCGAGAGGCCGTCTTCCACATCCTGAAAAGCGGACAGCACGGTAGAGCGATAATGATCGGCACTTTCGCGATACTGGGCCCAGGCACGCTGCAAAGCCGCACGACGCAAGCCTCCGGTAAACAACGGCTCCACGGCCTGCACGCCGTAACTCCACATCGAGTTACCAAGACTTGCGAGGTCGAAACCGTTATTCATGAAGCCACCATTCAGGCTGAAGGTGACATCCGGATAGAACGCAGCCCGCGCAACGCCAATGGCGCGGCTGTTCGCCGCCAGATTGCGCTCGGCGGAGGCAATGTCAGGGCGTCGCTCCAGAAGCTGCGAGGGCAATCCGCTCGGGATACGCAGGATGGAATACGGCAGAACCTGCTTGTTGGTCGGGGCGATCTGGAAGCTGCCCGGAATGGTGTTCACCATCACCGCTATGGCGTGCTCCAGCACCTGACGCTGGGCACGCACATGGCTCTGAGAGGCCATCGTGGCGTAGAGCTGGTTCTCGGCTCGCGAGACGTCGAGCCCCGCCGCAATTGCTCCGGCCTGACGAAGCTGGGTGATCTTCACGGCGGTCTGATAATAGCGAATCGAGTCGGCATACACGGCATACTGGGCATCCAGCCCGCGCAACCCGAGATAGTTCGATGCCAGCTCCGCCTCGAGCATCAGGCGCAGATTGGCGTAGTCGGCCGCACTGGCCTGCGCCATGTTCTTTTGCATACGTGTGGAATTGCGGATGCGGCTGAAGAAATCAGGCTCCCATGTCGCGGCACCGCTATAGAACACGCTCGACTCGGTTGTCGGCGAATTGGCATTGGCCCCGCGCCACAGACGGGTGAGCGACGTCTTGTTGTTCGACATCCCCGCTGAGCCATTGAGCTGTGGCGCCAGTTGCGCCTCTGTCTCCCGTGCGATGTCGCGTGACTGCGTGAACACCTCCGCCTGAGCCTGCAGGTCAGGATTGGAGGCCAGCATCTTTTCTTCAAGGGCGTTCAGCTGGGGGTCATGAAAGACCTCCCACCATTTACCCTTGGGCACATCGTCGGCCGGTCTGGCGTCCACCAGAACCCCCTTCCCTTTCCATCCATCGGGATAGATGAATTTCGGGGCCTGGTAGTGCGGCGCGAGATCGCAGCCGGAAAGCAGGGCGAGGCTGAAAACAGCACCAGCGGCACTGCCACGCAAGGCGCGGCGCCTGGATCCTGCCCTCATCGACGCGCCCCGTTCTCGTTGGTGCCACCATCGTCATCTTCCGGAACCGGCTGATGCGGCGCAGGAGCCACATTCTTGCGCGGTGCGGCTGTCGCATCGTTATAGCCGCGCGTTGCAGGCACCACCTTCACCTCGTCACCTTCGAGCATATCTGCCGTGGGATTGGCCACGATCTGGTCCTTGGCCGCAATGCCGCCAAGGATCTGGATCGTCATGCCATAGTTGATGCCCGTTTTCACGTCGATCAGATGAATACGGTTATCGACCACCGTGGCGAGCTGTGTGCCTTGGGCGCGAAAGATCAGCGCATTGACCGGCACGATCAGGACACCAGGTTCGCCGGGAGCGGTGAAATGGGCGGTAGCGTAGGAATCCGGCCAGAGCGACCCATCCTTGTTATCCAGCTCAAGCTCGGTCGTGACCGTTCGCGTCGAGGCATTGAATGCCTGCGCGGTGGCCAGAAAGCTTGCATTGTAAACGCGACCGGGGAATTGCGGCAGGGTGAGCTTGGCCGCGAGCTTGTCGGAAATCACAGCCGCATAATCCTGCGGCACCGACACGAAAACACGCATGCGATGCGTATCCGCCACCGTGAAAAGCTCGGACGCACTCCCGCGGGAGTTCAGATCACCGCCGCCTGCATTTACGTAGTCGCCTACATTCACCAGACGCGACGTTACGATACCATCGAACGGTGCCACGATGCGCTTGAAGTTTTCCAGAGCTTCAAAGCGCTCGACCTCATGCTGTGCCTGATCGACCTGCGCCTTCTGTGCCGCAGCGTTAGCAGCCTGCACATCCACTTCCTGACGCGACACGGCCTGTGTGTCACGCAGATCAGCCCAGCGCTTGGCGGTAATCACGGCCAGCTTGTAACGGGCCAGAACCACGTTGTAATTCGCCTTGGCGGCCTCGTACTGGGCATCAAGGCTTGGCGTACTGATCTCGGCCAGCAGGTCGCCCGATTTCACATGCGCGCCGTAGTCCTTGTACCACATCTTCACGTAGCCCGAGACCTGCGCATAGATCGGTGCCTGATACCAGGCGGCCAGATTGGCTGGCAGATCGAGATGCCGCTCGGCCGGGCCGGCCTGCGGGTTGATCAGGCTCACACGCGCTCGGGCATTGTCGTCTGCCTCCTCGCGCAGGGTGCCGTAATGCATCGAACGCTCGACGATTCCCCAGACGGCCAGAAGAACGGCAACACCCAGCACGATGAGAATGATAAGGCGGCCCCGCTTGCGGTTCGGCTCGGCACCTTGTTTTGGGTGCTGGGTCATGCGTGGGCTCCCTCATCTCCGCGTTCACGCGGCTTTCTGTAATGGACAATGGCAAAAACACAGGGGACGAACAGGAGTGTCGCCGCCGTCGCCACCAGCAGGCCACCGATCACGGCCTTGCCGATCGGGGCATTGTCGGAATTGCTTATGGACATCGGCACCATGCCGATAATCATGGCCAGCGCTGTCATCAGCACGGGGCGGATACGCTCATAACCTGCTTCGAGCGCCGCCTTGAGCGCGTCACCATGGATCTCCATCCGCTCACGCGCGAAAGAGATGACAAGAATGGCGTTGGCCGTGGCTGTACCCATGCACATAATGGCGCCCGTCAGAGCGGGTACCGAAAGCGAGGTATGGGTCAGGAACAGGCTCCAGGCGATGCCACCGAGCGCTCCGGGAAGCGCTGTGATGATCACGAACGGATCCAGCCAGGACTGAAAGTTCACAACGATAATCAGATAAACGAGCGTGATCGACATAGCGAGGCCGACGATCAGCTGCGAATACGCATCCGTCATCGTCACCGCCTGACCACGAACCACCAGATGCGAGCCGCGCGGCAGCTCCGAACGCATCGAGTCCGCAACGCGCTGTACGGATTTGGCCACAGTGCCAAGATCGATATTTTCGTTGGCTGCGTAGATATCGAACACCGGCATGATGTTATAGTGTGCAACCTCCGCCGGGGTGCCTGTCTGCTCGATTTCGGACAAGGCGCCCAGAAGCTGGGGCTGGGCATTGGTCGGGTTACCGTCACCACGGTCAATCGGCACGGTCTTGAGATCATTGAGCGTCTGCAGATAATTCGCAGGCGTCTGCACGTCGATCAGCTGGGCGACACCTGAACTGTTCAGGAAGTACACCTGCCCGACCTGCGCCGAGCCCGAGAGCACGACGAGCGCGTTCTGGGCGATATCCTGCTCGGTAATACCGGTGCCCAGAGCAAAGCTCCGCTTCGCGTTGATACTGAGCGTAGGCTGCGTCATAGGCTGCTGGATCGAGACATCGGTGATGCCCGGGATCGTGGCCAGCTTGCGGCGGAGCTTTTTGGCAAAGGCGAAATTGCCATAAAGGTCACGGCCCACAACCTGCACGTCCAGCGGCGCAGGTAGCCCGAAATTCAGGATCTTGGCCGTGAGGTCGGCAGGCTGGAACGTGATCTGTGTGCCGGGGAAGGCCTCGATCAGGCCCGCGCGAATCTTGCGACGGTACTCGGCGGTCGGGCTCTCGTCATTCTTGAGCGAGACAGTGATATCGCAGTCTTCGGTCCCTACGGTGGGGGTCGGGATAAAGGCCTGATTCAGCTGCGAGAACGGCAGGCCGCAATTGTTCAGTACGGCGTCGATCTGCCCGGGCAGGATCTCGTGCATCTTCTTCTCGATCAGCACGGAAATCTTGCCGGATTCCTCCAGACGCGTCCCGATGGGGGCACGCATATGGAGTTGCAGTGTGCCGGACTTGATTTCAGGGAAGAAATCCTCACCCACGAAGTAGTAGAGCCCCGTAGACAGGATCGACACGCCCATGAAGAACGGGACGAACTTCACACGTTCCTCGATCAGACCGGCCAGCACGATCTTGTAGCGCTCGCGGAAACGAAAGAACCCGCTCTCGAAGCCGCGCTGGAAGCGGCCGAAAAATCCCGGCTCCCTGCCGTCATCACCATGCTCATGCGCGGCGACCTGCGCGGCCAGCATCCAGTTGGCCATGGTCGGCACCAGCGTTCGCGACAGGATGAACGAGGCGATCATGGCGAAGATAATCGCCTCGGCCATCGGCATGAACAGCCAGCCCGCAACACCTGTCAGTTCGAAAAGCGGAAGCCACACAATGCAGATACAGGTTGTCGAGACGAAAGTCGGGACCACGATCTGATTGGCCGCATCGATAATGGCCATTTCCAGATCCTTGCCCATTTCGAGATGAGCATCGATATTCTCGATCATGACGGTCGCGTCATCGACGAGAATACCCACCGCCAATGCAAGACCGCCAAGCGTCATCACATTGATGGACTGACCCGCAAGACTCAGCCCGATGACCGAGCAGAGAATGGCGAGAGGGATGGAGGTCGCGACAATCAGGGTGGAACGCCATGACCCGAGGAAGAGCAGCACGGCAAGAGAGGTCAGAAGCGCGGCGATGATCATCTCGCGCACCACGTCCTCGACCGAATCCTTCACGAAGCCGGAGGCGTCGGTCAGGATCTTGATACTCGTTCCCTTGGGCAGCGTATCGATAACCTGAGGCAACAGTTTTTTGACGCCTGCCACCACATCGAGTGTCGAGGCATCGCCGCTTTTCATGATGACCATCATGACGGCCTGACGGCCCTTCACCAGCACCATGTTGGCCTGTGGCGGGCCACCGCGATGCACATATGCCACATCACGCAGATAGACGACTGAATTGCCAACCTGCTTCAGCGGCAGGTTGTTGAAGGTCTCCACCTCGCGGGGCTGCGCATTGGTCCGCACCATGTAGTCGAACGGCCCGATACGCTGATCGCCCGCTGGCAGCACGATGTTCTGCTTGTTCAGCGCCGTACTGACATCCACCGCGGACAGGTTATGCGCCATCAGCTTGGAGGGATCGATATCGACGGTGATGTAAGGCGCCAGACCACCATAGGGATTCGGTATCGATACGCCGGGTACGGAAACGAGCTGGGGCCGGATCAGGTTGGATGCCATGTTGTACAATTCGGAGCCATTGAGCTTGTCCGAATTGATCTGCAACGTCAGCACCGGCACCGAGGAGGCGTTATAGGCCAGAATCAGCGGTGGCGTCGCCCCGGTGGGTAATTGCTTGATAACCGTCTGCGAGACCGAGGTGATCTGGGTCTGCGCCACCGAGGTATCGGTACCGGGCTGGAAATAGACCTTGACGATACCGCGGCCGTAATAGGAGCCACTTTCGATGTGCTCGATATTATTGACCGTCGTGGTCAGGGTTCGCTCGTAGTAATAGACGACACGCCCTGACATGTCCTCGGGCATCAGACCCAGATAGGACCAGACGATCGCCACAACCGGAATATTGATGTTCGGGAAAACGTCTGTCGGCGTCTTGAGAACCGAACGCACACCGAAAATGACGATGAAGATGGACAGGACAACGAAGGTGTAGGGCCGCTTAAGCGCGGTAATAACAACCTGATTCATGCAGTCGACCCATCACGCAGTATGGAAACCGCCCTTCGCCTGTGCTGATTGCCCGGCGTGAGGAGTCCCCATCCGTTTCCCGATATCATCAAGGACATTCCTTTTCCTGTTACGGCCAGAAATACAAATACGTCGGATGCCGACAAGGAAAATTCCTTTTAAGTTCCGGTTTGGAACGACCTTTCACCTGACTGTCACATAGCGCGGCCAGTCATCGTCCCTTAAGCTCCTGTGCCCCCCAAGCCCCTCGGTAGAGAAAGGGCGACGCCATAAGAAAGAAGCCCTGTCATCCCGAAAACGCCTATGTCACGAGGTTTTTCTCGACTGGCATAAGACAGGCATCGATATCAGCAGGCTGTTTCAGGCGACTCCGAAACTGGAAACACCATTTCAAAGGCACAGCCCGGACGTTCGGCCGCTCCATCACCATCCGCGATTGCCAGATCAACCCCATGCAACCTCAATATGGCCATGACGAGGCTGAGTCCGAGGCCGCTTCCCGGGACATGGCGACTCTTGTCCGAACGGTAAAAACGCCCGAGAACCGCCTCTCGTTCCGCTGCCGGAATACCAATGCCGGTATCGGCCACGCGCAACTGGATAATCCCCGGCCCGGGAACGGCTGAAATCGTGACACGCCCGCCCGAAGGTGTAAATTTCATCGCATTGTCGAGCAGGTTGGCCAGCACCTCCACCAACAGATCGCGATCACCGAATGTGATCATCGGGTCAGGCACGCGCTCGCCCGGCCGGGTCGATGCGGCAGATGGCAGAACCGGCATGACCGCATTGGTCAGAACGAGACCATTGGTCTCGGCAATCGGCTCGTAAAGATCGACAATGTCCGCCACCAGATCAGCAAGATTGACGTATCCAAACCCGGCACGACGCCGGCCATTCTCGATCTCGCCAATACGCAGCAGCGCCGTAATGACCGAAAAGCACTGATCGAGGTCCATCGTGGCGCGCTCGATCACCGAATTCAGATAATCGGCATCGTGCGGGCTCGATGTGGCACGCTCCAGCCGGGCGCGCACGCGTGTAAGAGGCGTACGCAGATCATGAGCAATATCGTTGCCGACATCGCGTATCTCATCCATCAGGTATTCGAGGCGGTCGAGCATCCTGTTGACCGAACCGGCCAGACGTTCAAGCTCATCCCTCTCGCGCGCTGCGGGCAGACGCTCATGCACATCGCCCTGCATGATGCGATCAATGGCCTCGTGCATGGTCTTGACGCGGGCCAGCGCCCGATGGCTGAGCACGACACCTGTCAGCAGCGCAAACATGACGACCGGGAAGACCGACAGCAGCGCGCCACGACGTATCATGTAGTGAAGTTCGGACAACAGGTGCAGCGAATGGGCCAGCACCAGTATGCGACCGCCCGGCACCTTGACCGCCAGAAAACGCATCTCGTAGGGCGCGTCATCTGTGGGTGAGAGCGTCAGGCGGTGAACCTTGCCATCAACCTCCAGCCCCTCGGGCCAGGCTTTGAGGTCACCCGCGATATGGTGATAGTGACCATCGAACAATCCAGCCCAGTTGATCACCACGCGCAGTTCGTTGCTTGCTCGCTCGCGTACCTGATATTCCAGACGCTCGGGCGTTTCCTGCACCAGTACATCGGCCTCCCGATGCAGGATACCGCTCGATCTCTCAGCCTCGAAATGCGTCATCTGCACGAAAAGCAGAACGAATTGCAGCACCATGCCGCCAATGATGGCGGCCACGAAAGCCAGCGTCAGACGGAAGGTCGCGGTACGGAAAACGCCAAAGCGCGGATTGTCAGAGAGCGACACGCAGCATGAACCCCGATCCCCTGATGCTGTGGATCAACGGCGTTTCACCGGTGGCATCGATCTTGCGACGCAGCTTGCCGATATGCACGTCAACCAGATTGGTCTGGGGAATGAACCGGTAGTTCCAGACATCCTCGAGCAGCATGGTGCGGGTGAGCACCTGGTTCGGCCGGCGCATCAGATATTCGAGCAAGCGGAACTCACGCGGCAGCAATTCGATCTCCCGCCCTTCGCGGGTCACGGTGCGGTCGATGAGGTCCATGTCCAACGGCCCGACGCGCAGCATTGTCGCGCGCGTGTCGTTGGGCCGCCTCAGCAGGGCCTCGATGCGCGCTACCAGTTCATCCATGGCGAAAGGCTTCGTGAGATAATCATCGCCACCGGCCTTGAGACCGGTCACGCGATCATCCACGGCCGAGAGTGCCGACAGAACAAGCACAGGCGCGTGGATGTTCTGGTTGCGAAGCTTCTCGATAACTGAAAGCCCATCGAGCAGGGGCAACATGCGATCAAGAACCATCAGATCATAAGCGTCGCTCGTGGCTGCCTCGAGCCCGGCCTGACCGGTGGAAACGTGCGAGACAGCAAAGCCGCGCGCGGCCAGTTCCTCAACAACTTCTTTTGCAAGCGTGTCATCATCCTCAACAAACAGGATGCGTGTTTTTGCAGACAGCTCTGGCGAAGCAGAAGAGAGACTATGATCCGGTTTCATGATGTCATTTCTGCCTAATCCCGCCCCGCTTCGATAGTAAAATTCAGCTTAAAGCTCATCCAGCGTTTCAAGGTCGTCACCCGGCCCCTGCCCGTCAAGCCCACGAAGCTTGCGCCCCAGAACACGGGTGCGCCGCCTCGCCTCATCGATCGTATTGCTCATGGCACCTGCGCCACGGGAGAGTTTTTCAAGCACACCGTCCATGCGCAGCATTTCCTGCCTGGTGAGCCCCAGAAGCCGTGCGATGGCGTCCGTGCGTTCCTCCAGCGCCAATGTCACATATCCGAGATGGACTGTACGCAGCAGGGCGGGAATGAGGGAAGGCCCCATGATGATAACGCGGTGCACACGCCCAACCTCATCGATCAGCCCCGGTATGCGCGCAACCTCCATGTAGAGCCCATCCGTTGGCAGGTAGAGCACGGCGAACTCGACGGTAAGCGGTGGATGGATATATTTCTCGGCAATCTTGCGCGCCTCCAGACGCACCGCGTTATCGAGCGCGCGCCGCGCGATACGCTCTGCTGCCTGATCGGCGCGATCCACCGCATCGATCAGACGCTCATAGGCTTCGGTGGGGAATTTGCTGTCGATAGCTAGGCGCGGCGGCGTGGCGCTGCGCACCGGCATGCGCAGGGCAAACTCCACAACCTCACCACCATCGCCGATCCGGTAGTTACTGTCGTAGGATTCTGCGGGCAGAATATCGTCCAGTATCGCGCGCAGCTGGGCTTCACCCCAACCGCCACGCGTCTTGACGTTGCCAAACAGCCTTTTCAGATCGCCAATTTGGGCTGTCACGGCGGAGACTTCGCCGATGGCCTTCTGCATGGCTGAAAACTGCTCGACTACACGCTGGAACGAGGTCTGCATCTGTTTTTCAACAGTGACGTGCAGCTGCTCACTCACAGAGGCCCGGATCTGGGCAAGCTGCTCAGCATTTTCACGCATCATGTCGCGCAGCATCTGCGCCTGAGCCAGCCGTGTCTCGGCAAGCTCCTGACCGAGGCGATGACTCAACCCGGCCAGACGATCGCTCATATCGCTACGCTGCTGTTCGAGACGCGAGGACAAAACCCGCTCGGTCTCGATCAGGGCACTACGATGGAACTCACTCTCGCTGCCGCGTTCGGCTGCGTCACGCTCAAGCAGCACGTAGATGCGTGAGAGAAGGTCCCTGTCAGTGCCACGGCGCGAGAGCCGTGACCACAGAAACACCGAGATAGCCAGGGCGATGACAGCCACCAGCCAGGGGAAAAAACTGAAGAAATCCTGCGACAAATCCGGCTCCGCTTTACCTCCCCTGTATAGGAACAAAATAGGAATAGCGGAAGGTGTTTCGCTGCAAGCCTTTCTACCTCAGCCCGCGGCGGCCAGATTGATTACAGCAGGGATAGAGCCTCCCTGATGCAGATAATCAGCAGAGAGGCCCTTCAGGCAGAATCAGTGGATATTGCCGTAGGAGGCGGCACCAATACCCGGGCAGGAACATGGATTACCCAGCGGCACCTGTGTCGGCATCTTGCAGGTATAGATACCTGCCTTGCAGGTATAGCCGTACCCAACGACCTGCGCACCCGGCGGCGTGGGGCCAGGTGCCGCCGTTCCCTCACAGGCGGCAAGCATGAGCAATCCGGCAAGGCCGCCGAGAACACGGGCAGAACGTCTGAAGTTTGTCGGGTTCGTCATGGTTTACACCTTTCTTGTTTGCTCCCGGCTCTGAAAGTCGCCGGTTTTCTCGTTGGCCAGAACGACGCAGAAACAAGGCAGTTTTCAGGCGGATTTGTCACGATATTGCGCCACCAGCGCCTCGCAGAATGCCGGGAGATCGTCGGGATTACGCGATGTGACCAGATTGGCATCGACCACAACCTCGCGATCAACCCAGTTTGCCCCGGCATTGAGCAGATCCGTCTGAAGTGACGGCCACGACGTCAGGGTGCGGCTTTTGACGCCACCCGCCTCAATCAGGGTCCATGCACCGTGGCAGATGCTCGCGATTGGCTTTCCCTGAGCAACGAACCCGCGCAGGAACGCAATTGCGGCCTCGTTGATACGCAGCGCATCGGGATTCGTTGTCCCGCCAGGGAGAAGGATGCCAGCGAACTCCATATCGGCAGCCTCGCCGATGGTCGCGCCAACCTCGATGGTCGAGGCCGGGTGCACGTCGCCCTTCATGGACTGGATGGTGCCTTTCTCTGGGGCGACGACCAGCGTCCTGAAGCCATTTGCCTCAAGAGCCTGGCGTGGCTGGACAAGCTCACATTCTTCAACGCCATGTGTGGCGAGGATGGCAATGCACGGATTCATGAGATGATCTCCTGATACGACGCGCCCACAGCCCGGCATTGAGCCTTGTCAGCGCATGATGTTCTGCCATGACGCTGCACAGGCTCGAGGGTTCGCTACTCAGCGCTTTGCGGCAATCGCCCGGCCGGCGGCCACGCCACTCGACCACGCCCACTGGAAATTATAGCCGCCAAGCCAGCCAGTCACATCCACCGCTTCCCCAATCGCGAAGAGACCCGGCACATCGCGGGCCTCCATGGTCTTGGACGACAGTGCGCGCGTATCGATCCCACCCTTCATGACCTCGGCCTTGGCGTAACCCTCTGTACCCGACAACCGGGGTCGCCAGGACGCAATCCGGGCAGCCAGCTCGACGATGCGTTTGTTTGGCAAGTTTGCAAGGGTGCAGGTCACATCCGCGAGGCTGATCCCCGCAATATGACGCGCCAGACGTTGCGGCAGGTCCGCCAGCAGCGAGGCAGGCTCGGCGCGAGGTCGTGCCTTCTTGATGGCACCCAAAGCCTCGCGGGCATCCTTGCCCGGCATCATGTCGATCAGCGGCGCATCGAGCGGACCGTCCTGATAGGAGGAAATCTGTAATATCGCGGGACCGGAAAGACCTCGATGGGTGAACACCATCCCATCCGTGAAGCCGGTTTTGCCAAGGCTCGCGCGCACAGGCAGCGACACGCCGGCAAGATCGGGCAGCGGCGTTTCCAGCGTAAGAGGCACGAGGCCGGGCACCGTCGGCACCACATCCAGCCCGAATTGCCGTGCAAGACGCAGCGAAAGATCGGTCGCACCAAGCTTGGGGATGGAAAGCCCCCCTGTTGCCAGCACCAGATTGCGACCTTCGATCTCACCCCGGTCTGTCCTGACGATAAAAGTCTCGCCTTTTGTGACCGCCTGGATGCGCGTGTCGAGATAGAGCGTGCAGCCCTCGGCCTCACGCAGCAGCAGCGTCACGATGTCACGGGCCGACTCGGCACAGAAAAGCTGGCCTTCCGCCTTCTCCTGCCAGCCAATCCCGTGGCGCTCGACAAGAGCCAGAAAATCGCGCGGCGTGTAGCCTGCCAGTGCGGAGCGCATGAAATGACGATTGGCAGAAAGGAAGTTCTCGGCGCGCGCATCCAGATTGGTGAAATTGCAGCGCCCACCCCCTGAAATCAGGATCTTGCGGCCGGGCTCGGACGCATGGTCGAGAATAGCCACCGACGCCCCACCCTTGTGGGCCGCCGCCGCCGCCATGAGCCCGGCAGCGCCGGCGCCGAGAACGACCGCATCAAACAACTTGTCCATCTGATACCCTGCGTCGCTCAGAAATCGAGATCGGCGTAATGCGCGGGCGGATTGAATCCGTTGACCCGGTCATTAAGCAGGGAGCGGAAGCTTGGGCGTGATTTCATGCGCGCATACCAGTCCTTGGCCGCAGGTGCCTTCGACCAGTCGATATCTCCAATATAGTCGAGGCAGGACAGATGCGCTGCTGCCGCAAAATCGGCCATCGAGAGCATGTTACCTGCCAGCCAAGCGCGTGTTTCGGCCAGCCACCCGATATAATCGAGATGAAAGCGCATATTGGCATAGCCCGCACGCAGGGCCGTTCCGTCCGGATTACCGCGCCCGGCCAGACGCTTGTCGACCTTTTCACCCAGAAGATTGCGCGAGACTTCATGGCCGAACTTGCCCTCGAACCATGCCATGAGGCGACGGACCTCGACGCGCTCTGCCAGGGTGCGCCCCATGAGCGGCGTGTCGGGATAAGCCTCCTCAAGATATTCGCAGATCACCCATGCGTTCGGGATGGAAAGGCCGTTCTCCTCCACCAGAAGCGGGACATCACCCGCCGGGTTCAGGGCGAGATATTCAGGACGGTTTTCCCAGACCTTTTCGGTCTTGGGTTCATAGGGTAACCGTTTCTCGGCAAGAACGAGCCTGACCTGACGGCTTTGCGGCGAGAGCGGCAGATGATACAAAATGCGCATGCAGTATTCTTACGCATCTGCCATGCCGTGAAGCAAGAGAGCTGCAGCGTTCCTTTGCGCCATTTTCTGCCCCATCTTCGATCCTGATCTCTCAGGGTCTCCCCAGAGCGTCCCCCGATCATGACAGACCAGATGACCCGCGCTGAAACCGACCTTGCCGCCGCTACTGCACCCATGCGTATCCGGGCGCGTGGCCGCTCTTTTCTCGCCCTTGTCCTGTCACCCGAGGCCCCGCTGGCCGACTGGCTGCTGGGGCTGGATAACCAGATCGCCCGCTCGGTCGGTTTCTTTGCCGGTCGCCCCGTCATTCTCGATCTCGGCCTTCTTGCGCCAGAGGCCGAGGGGCTGGACAGCCTGCAGCAGGATCTGGAAGCGCGCGGGATACATATGATCGGCATCGAGGGAGCCGATCGCAGCTGGGTGCAGCTTAAGGAATGGAATTGGCCTGCCGCGCTTGGAGGCGGCAGAGCCAGCGGCGCCGTCGAGTTTCCCGAGGCCGAAGGCGATACCCCTCCCCCCGTTATGGCCCCGACGCAACGCGCCGAGACCCTGATTATCGATCGGGCAATACGCTCGGGTCAGAGCATCATGCATCTGGATGGCGATATCGTGATCATCGGCTCAGTGGCCTCCGGGGCCGAACTGATCGCCGGAGGCTCCATCCATATCTACGGGGCGCTGCGGGGTAGAGCCATCGCCGGTGTGGGCGGCCAGCCCGGCGCACGCATCTTTGCCAGCCGTATGCAGGCGGAATTGCTGGCTATCGACGGGTTTTACATGATTGCCGAGGAGATTGCCCCCGACCTTCATGACCAGTCGGCCCAGGCCCTCCTCAGCGAAGATCGCGTGATCGTCACCCGACTGGGCTGATGGAACTATTTGCGATCTGGTGATTGCGGCACGAACCTATTCGTCAGTAGTATTGTCTCTGGTCGCCTGACGAACGCGCGATCGTTTCATGGAAGTTTGGTGGAGCGCACATGGCTAAGGTGCTGGTAGTCACATCCGGTAAGGGCGGGGTCGGCAAAACGACCACGACAGCAGCACTGGGTGCCGCGCTTGCCCAGTCGGGTCAGAACGTGGTGGTGATCGATTTCGATGTCGGGCTGCGTAATCTCGATCTCGTCATGGGTGCCGAGCGTCGCGTTGTTTTCGACTTTATCAATGTGGTGCAGGGCGACGCCAAGCTCTCACAGGCGCTGATCCGCGACAAACGCGTTGAGACCCTTTCCATCCTTCCCGCCTCGCAGACACGCGACAAGGATGCACTGACCGCCGAGGGCGTTGCCAAGGTCATCGACGAACTGCGCGAGAAATTCGACTGGATCATCTGTGATAGTCCCGCCGGTATCGAGCGTGGAGCCCAGATGGCCATGTACCATGCAGATATCGCAGTCGTCGTGACCAATCCCGAAGTCAGTTCCGTGCGTGACAGCGACCGTATCATCGGCATGCTCGACAGCACGACCGAGAAGGCGAAGAATGGCGAGAAGGTCGAGAAGCATCTTCTGATGACGCGCTACGACCCGTCGCGTGCCGCCAAGGGCGAGATGCTCAACACCGAAGACGTGCTCGAAATCCTGTCCATCCCGCTGCTTGGCATCATTCCCGAGAGCGAAGAGGTCCTGCGCGCCTCGAATGTCGGTGCTCCTGTCACCCTTTCGAACCCTGAATCGGCCCCGGCGCGCGCCTATTTCGATGCGGCTCGTCGCCTCCAGGGCGAGAAGCTCGAAATCCAGATACCGATCGAGCGCAAGGGCATACTCGACTGGCTGTTCAAGAAGAGGGTCGCATGAGCCTGTTCGGACTTTTCACCAAGCGCAATACAGGCGCTGTGGCGCGTGACCGCCTTCAGATCCTTCTGGCGCATGAGCGTTCCGGTAATGGCAACTCTGAACTGATCAGCCAGTTACATCGCGAGATCCTTGAGGTGATCAAGCGCCATGTGGCGGTCGATCAGGACAAGGTTCAGGTCAAGCTCGATGGCGGCCTCGACGGATGTTCGGTGCTTGAAATCGATATCGAGATGCCGCAAATCGACAAGGAAACACGACGCTCGGCCTGAATTTACAGGCCAGCGTCAAGACTGGAGACAGGGATTGAGCGGTTTTTTTGGGTCGATGATCAACTCTGCGCTTGGGTCCATGGGTGACAAGCTCAAGGAAAAGCTGGGCGGCAGTATCGGTGAGTATCTCACCAGCGAGCAGGGTATCCAGACCCTCGTCGAGCAGGCCCGCAAGGCCGGTCTTGAGGACAAGGTAAGGTCGTGGATTGGCTCCGGTGAAAACCTGCCGATCTCTGCGGACGAACTGCGCGCCCTGCTCACCGACGATCAGATTCAGATGCTCGTTTCAAAGACAGGTCTCCCTGCCGGTGCATTGCTCCCGGCGCTCGCACAGTTCCTGC
Source organism: Asaia sp. SF2.1 (assembly GCF_000505765.1). Taxonomy (NCBI): domain Bacteria; kingdom Pseudomonadati; phylum Pseudomonadota; class Alphaproteobacteria; order Acetobacterales; family Acetobacteraceae; genus Asaia; species Asaia sp. SF2.1. The sequence goes on from NZ_AYXS01000023.1 coordinate 105,205, forward strand.
CTGGCGTGGTGGATCACCACACAAGTGAGCAGGATCAGCCCCCAGCCGCAGGCTGAGGCCCCGCCATTACTTCACCAGACAGTATGGTCTGATAAGCAGCCGGGTCGGATATCGATCCGGCTGTTTTGCCGTTCACGGTCTTTATCCACCGCGCTTCAGACCACCGGCAGCCGACCTGACCTGCCGCCTGGTCAATCGCTCCGGGGACTTCTCTGCCTCATGGACATACCCAATCGCGCCATGAAATGCATCGAGGCTGCCCTGGCGAGAGAACTGAGAAGTCGCAACCGTGCCAGGCTCGCAACCCTGGCCAGCATGATCATTGCATCGAGCCAGATGCTTACCTCAAACGTCGTTAGCCAGGTAACAACCTCCGGGAGAGCACTGGCGGTAGTACGCATTATGTCGCGCTGCCCATACCAAATAATCATGCTCCCGAGACACAAACCGATAACCATGGCGAGCCCGTACAGGGGTGTGATCCGGCTTATCAACGCGGCAGGCAGGACGACCATCAGATGACCCAGAAATTCTGCTGTGGACGTTCCGCGAGATACGGCCAACATGGACCAGAGTGTGAGGAAAACCGCCAAAGCCATCACAGCATCTCCTGCGTCATGTTTACCTGCTCCTCGCCGCTCTACCCGCTTCCGTCCTCGCCTGTCCCGTATCAATCTTCAACTTTGCTGAGCTACCTGACTGTAGGAGTCGCCGCAGCGTTCGAGAAACCTTATCGCTGTGAAGAAGCCGGAAGCGCATCGAGGGGCGTGAGCGGCTCGACAGGAAAACGGATCAGCAGATAAGGCGGCTCACGCCGGTTATGGCCCTCATTGAATGACGGCAGGCGATTCCACTGCCCAAGCGTACAATAGATCCAGTCACGCGTGGCACAGATGCCATCAGGTGACAGGATACGCGCATCCCTGACAGCCATCGCAAACGACCCGTCGGAGTCACGGCGCAGGATGCAATCATGCTCGTAATTCGTGGTGTAGAGCCGGCCATGCTGATCGAAACATAGGCCATCGGCTGTGCCCTTTTCGCCCTCATCCCGTATCTGGGCAGCCAAGGCCTCATCCGACAGGCTTTGATCGGCCAGTGTGCGCGTCGGTATGCTGTAAAGGCGCCGGCTTGTCAGCGGTGCGTAATACAGGCGGGATTCGTCAGGCAGCAAGGCAATACCATCCGCCCCCCCTGACACCATCTGGGGATGATGCGGCACGTAGCGTCTGGGCTCTCCTTCCACAATTGCCATGAACCCCGGTACGGCCTGGGTCGAAACATGATGCGCCAGAACCCGCTTGGTCTGGCCAGTGGCAATATCTGCAACAATCATGGCAGGCTCATCGCCGAATGAGGAATCCGTCACGAAGACGGTTCCCTTGGCACCGACCGACAGGGCAACGCGCAGATCATTCATATGACTGTTCGGCAGCATGACCGGGGATTTGAGCAGGATCTTGTGCGTGACGCGGTTGCTAACCGGGTCGATGCAAACAATCTTGGCCGCCCCTTCAGGAATGTCGTGGCCCGCAAGTTTGCCATCATCGATCACCCATAGCCGTCCGGCAGAATCATGGGCGATGCCATGGACAGACATCAGGCGATCTGCCGGGGCCCTGTCGGATGGGAGGCTGAGCTCGGCTGACGGATAGGGCACCACCACGCCCCCCTTGACCTCACCCAGTGTGGCACCGGCATGGTTATCGGCGTGACGCGGAAAGCTGACGAACATGCGGCCATCGGGCAGCACGGCAACGCCAGATGGCCCCGGTCCAACAAACTTGGCGACAATGTCGAACTCACCGCTCGAACTCGTCCCATCATCGGCATTGCCTGAGGCAAGGGCCGGACCAGCCACCCCCAGCAGCGGTGCAACGGAAGCAGCAGAAAGAAAGGACCGGCGTTTCATGGCAGGATTCACCTCGATCAGGACGGGACGACTTGCTTGAAACGCTATGCGACGGGTGCGGCTTCGTCCTTAAAATGCTTTTCATAAGGGGCTGAATCCCCCTTTGGCTACCCCCCTCACCTGTCGCCAATTTGTCACAGTTCGCAACAGAGCCGGTAGACGGAGATTAAGAAAGAGTTGTTATGTTATATCATACAGAATAGGAACGAAGGCGATTTGTTCCGTCTTCAACCTGTTGGGTAGTCATGATGTCATCCCGATCCCTGTGGTCGTCCAGCCTGTTTCTGTCATGCTCGGTTCTGGCGCTCACCACGCCCGTTCACGCTCAGACTGCAGTGCCCTCCCCAACCACGACGACCCCGGTTGTGACGCCCGTGACAACCCAGTCTGGCACGCCAACGAGCGACCAAGCGTCCAGAACCTCCTTTGACAACACAGGTGATACAGCTTCGCAGGGCGTGAACGCCCAGAAGGAAGAGCATATCATCGTCAATGCGCGCCTCGATGAAATCCGCTCCTCGCTCCAATCCTCCACGGGTGCGACAACCTATCGCTTCACCCGCCGTGATATCGAGAATAACCCGGGCGGCGATAATGCGCCGCTTAACACACTGCTCCTTCAGGCACCTGGCGTCGCGCAGGACAGCTTTGGCCAGATTCATGTTCGCGGCGATCACAACGAGGTCCAGTTCCGCCTCGATGGCGTGCAGCTTCCTGAAGGGCTGAGCGTTTTCGGTCAGGCGTTGATGACACGCTTTGCCCATTCCGCCTCGCTCACCACCGGCGCGCTACCCAGCGAATATGGTTTTCTGCAAGCCGGCGTGATCGACATCACCACCAAGAACGGTAGCGCCGATCCGGGTGGCGATGCCTCGATCTATGGTGGTGCGCGCGATTATTTCTTCCCGTCGCTGCAATATGGGGGCCATGCCGGGAAATGGGATTTCTTTGCCACCGGTGACTTCGTGCATAATCGGGTGGGTGTTGAAAACCCGACATCGAGCTTCAACCCGATTCACGACCTGAGCAACCAGTATCATGCGCTCGGTCATCTGCGTTACACGGCCGATGAGAATACCCGTATCAGCCTCACCGGAGGTGTGTCGAACGCTCAGTATCAGCTCCCCAACAACCCGGGTCAGCAACGCCAGTTTGCCAATCCGAGCTTTCTCGATTCTGCCCTGTCACAACAGGTTTATGGCAGCGTGGACAGCGCCAGCCTGAACGAGCGCCAGAAAGAGATCACGGATTTCGGTATTCTCTCGCTCCAGAAGGACATGGGCAAGGTCAGCCTGCAGAGTTCGGTTATCACCCGCTACTCGTCGCTCGGCTACTCGCCCGATCCGCTGGGCGATCTGGTCTATAACGGAATCAGCCAGCACGCAGCGCGTTCGGTTTTCTCGACGGGCTCGCAAACCGATGTCACATGGCACGCCAACCGCCAGCATACTGTGCGCTTCGGTTACCAGGTCTATGTCGAGCGTAACAGCTCCAAGACGGATTCCATCGTCTATCAGCAGACGGGCGCCGAGGATGACGGCACACCCATCTATGATGGCACGACCGCCAATGTGCATGACGGCAGCGGCCGCACCGGCTGGATGTACGGGCTTTACGCTCAGGATGAGTGGCGCCCGGTGCGTGATCTGACCATCAATTACGGTCTGCGCTTCGACGGTGTCGATGAGTACACGCACTCGAAACAGGTCAGCCCGCGCATCAATATCGTGTGGCGCGCATGGCGGGGTGGTGTGCTCCATGCCGGATATTCGCGCTATTTCACCCCCCCGCCCTTCGAACTCGTCGCCAATACCTCGCTCAGCAAATATGTCGGCACATCCAACGAGCCGCAAACCTTGCAGAACAATACGGTCAAGGCGGAGCGCGACCATTACTTCGATGCTGGCGTAACGCAGTCCATCCTGCCCGGCTGGCACGCCTCTTTCGATGCCTATGTGAAGCTTGCCAAAAACATGATCGATGAAGGTCAGTTTGGCGCACCGATCATCCTATCGGCGTTCAATTATCGTCGCGGGCAGGTGAATGGCTACGAACTCTCGACCAATTACGAGCATGGCCCGCTCTCGCTCTACGGCAACGCGGCCTGGTCTCGGGCAATCGGTAAGGACATCACCACCGCGCAGTGGACGATGGACCCGGAGGATCTTGCCTATGTCCAGAATCGCTGGATTCATCTCGATCATGACCAGCGCTGGACGGCATCCGCAGGGGGGAGCTATTCCTTTTTCTATCACACAGGCCACCCCACCCGTGTTTCAGCCTCGATGGTCTATGGTAGCGGCCTACGTGCCGATGGTGTGGTGCCCAATGGCCGCTCTGTCCCGATCTATGCCACGTTCAACCTCTCGTTGGTCCAGTCCTTTAAGGATCTGTTCCGCGTGCCATTCCTCAAGCGCACCGAACTGCGTCTCGATGTGCTGAACCTGTTCGACAAGAGCTACCAGATCCGCGACGGATCAGGCATCGGCGTCGGGGCACCCCAATACGGCCTGCGTCGCACCATCCTGACCGGTATTTCGCAGAGGTTCTGAATATTGATGAAGAACCTCGCTAATCCGGAACATTCCTAGCCCAGCGGGGGCAAACGTAACCAAGGGTGCCGCAGACTCATTTCAATATTGATGCTCGCGTAGCGTGATACCGTCTCGCTTCGCAGCATAGAGGTGCCATGTACGCGATATCTGCCGAGGATCTCGGGTACAAACCCTCCGGTGAAGCCACATTCAACGAATTTGCACCAGAAATCATAGTCTTCCCACCCCCCTTCGATATGGGTGTAGCCTCCTACGTCAGCCCAGGCTTTGCGGGAAACAAGAGCCATGGCATCGACGTAGTTGCCTTCATAAAACCCTTCCGGCGACCATATGTCGCCGTATCCCAGTTGCCGTTGATCACCAAAGAGTTCGAGCTGGCTATAAGTCGCCTCGCAACCCGATTCATCCATTGCCTCCGAAAGACGTCCTAGGCAGCGAGGATAGATTTCGTTGTCCGCGTCAATAACGAAAACGCGCTCGGTGCGGGCGTGTAAGAATGCCGTGTTTCTGGCTTGAGCAAGGCCTTGATTGTGAAGATGACGAAGCAGGAGAACACGTTCAAACCGGGCGTAGTTCTCTTCGAGCCATCTGCGGGCAGTCCCCACAGAATCGTCTATTTCTGAGCGATCATCAACAATGATTAGCTCGATTGGACCATGAGTCTGAGCTTTTACGGAGTCCAGACAACTAGGCAGAAATTTTCCATAGTTGAACAGGCTAACTGCGACCGTGATTGCACGAGGGGAGCATTCGTCAGCAAGCGTTTTCTCAAATAACTCTTCTTTCTCTACGCGACGAGTCACAACTCACCCCCCAGGAAAGCGCAGTATTGTTCCTCTCGTATACCTGACATTTTTCGATGACAGATCTCGTCGTTTGCTTGGAGTATTTGATTGGCGGCTTCCTCTCCCTCCCTTGTCTTGAGCAGCCATTCACACAAATCAGGCATATGTCTCTTGTTTTCCAAAAAGTAGTTTTTCCCAGCTTCGACGCCGTAGGCATCGATCTCTCTATCCGATATAAGCACCGCCCTGCCGTGCAGCGTCGCTCTGGCGATATCGCTCGGGAAACCATCACCAAATTCGTCAGCCCCAATGTTCAGGACCACTTTTGAATGCGCGAAGATATGAGTTCTCAGTCTTCGTAGCACTTCATCCCCATCAAGCGACGACCAGGCCACCCGTCTGTGACGACAATAGATGAATGCTTCATAAGCCGCGAAGCAGGCAGCATGCCGTGCAAAAAAACGCTCCCGCGCCGGACTACTCTCGCCTATGAAACTTACCTCCAAGGCCCGTTCTTTCCAGGGTGCAAGCAGATCTGCTATCTCCTTCACACGCCGGGGCAAAGTTTTGAAAAGTGGATGCTCCCTATCCTCATCGGTAATACTTTGCGGTTTAACCACGAGGCTGGGTTCATAGCTGGTTGCATCGACGCCAGCGCGCTGCAAGAGGCGTGTCGTCTGGCTGCTCAGCCCGACAACGCCCCGAGCCATAAGCAAATAGGGCAGCGCTCGTGAGAAGCCGGGAGTCTGCACTGGCTCAGTGTTTAACAGATACGCTTGCGCCAAGATATCTTCTCTCAACCAACATGCGCCTGAACCGAGGAAAAAGAACTCATGTGGCGCGATGATAAGCTTATCTGATGCGCTGGCCTCTGGTGGGGTCGTTTCGTCCAAAAGCTGAGCGGCGATGCCCATGATCGCGAGATCTGCGACAAGTTCTCTGGCGATCATTCTTACGGGGCCGCTTGCTAGGCTGCTGCAATATACCTGTAGAGGATATACAGATTCGCTCAGAAAACGAAGTGGCGAGGAAGACGCTTTGGGTACGAGCTGATCTATAGCACCCACCGCACGTGCCACAGCTTCGTCGCGGAACAACGCTCTCCCCTCTTGTGCCCCGTACCTTACGGCGTGCCAAGCGGCGGTGACCCCGGTCCCCCTTATATCGCCGTGCATCACGAAATACTGCTCTGGGTCAAAAGCGTCGAATTTCGAGAGCTTCTGTTCGGCCAAGGCTAGAGTGTGAGGATTAAAGTTTGGGAAGCTCGTCGCCGCGTTGGAGAGCTCAGAATCGAAGCCTTTGCCGTCCAGCGACAACGAAGAACGACGACGTATTTCTTTTATAAGCCTTAGCGACAGGGTCCACCATGTGAGCTTCGCCGATCGGCGTACAAAACGCGCCAGTGGCACGGGGACTTTCCTGGCCAGGAACCACGCGAGTGAATTGTCAATCTCATCGAGCCGGGCTTGCAGGGAAGACAATGCCGTCTGTTGCGCATCAATCATTGATGCATCGGCAACGTTCCGGAGCGTCAAATTATCTATCTGCCTCCGAGCGTCGCGCAATTCGCGGCTTAGAGAGGCCACAATCGCAAGATTTCCCTCAGCGATGGGACTGGCGTCATCCATTGTTTCACCGTCTCGTTCAATTAACGCGCCGATCCGCGTCTGCGTAAGTTCAGTAGCTCTCGTGCGCTGAATGCTACCGTCTAGCACCCGAAACGCGCCGAGGCGAAGCCGCAGTTGTTCGAAGCTTAAGACATACATTTGAGACCTGAGAGGTGGACCCACCCGTTCGGACAGTTTTGCAGGCCTGATAAGCTATAGCCGGTTGTTGTCATGCTGCCTGTTTGACGGGGTTACGCGTGAGCCTCAGTCAGACCAAAGGGTAATGGCACGCCGCCCGGCGCCCTGCTCCGTAATCCGTAAGGATCGGCCTCTCGATCGCACAACGGGGGCGTGCAATCGGGCAGCGTGTGTGGAAACGACAGCCCGGTGGCGGGGAAAGAGGACTTGGCACATCGCCCTGCAAGGGCGCCGCCAGCGGTTTGCCCGGTTGAGGCACAGCCTCTACCAGCGCCCTTGTATAGGGATGGAGCGGTCGCGAAAGCAGGGCGAGCGTCTCCCCTTCCTCGACAATCGCGCCCAGATACATCACCGCCACGCGGTCCGAAATCTGTCTCACCACCGCCAGATCATGCGAGATGAACAGACAGGCCAGACCCATCTCGGCCTGAAGCTGGCGCAGCAGATTGACAATCTGTGCCTGTACGGAAACGTCCAGCGCCGAGACAGGCTCGTCCGCGACGATGACCTGCGGTGAGAGCGCAATGGCGCGGGCAATGTTCAGCCTCTGCCGCTGCCCGCCAGAGAGCGCACCGGGATAACGGGGCAGATAATCCGCCGACAGGCCCACGCGCTCGAGGAGCGCCGCCAATGTGGCCGTGGACCACTCACGCCGATGGATGCGAAACGGCTCCGCCAATGTATTACCGATTGTCCAGCGCGGATTGAAGGACGATCCAGAGTCCTGAAAGACCATCTGCAGATGGCTGCGCAGATCGCGCAGGGCGCGCCGCCCCATTTGCGCCATATCCTGCCCGTCAAACAGGATCTCTCCCTTGTCGGGGCGATCAAACCCCATCATGAGATGGCCCAGGGTAGATTTGCCGCAACCTGACTCACCGACGAGGGCAAGGCTCTCTCCATGCTTCAGGGCGAGCGAGATGCCATCGACGGCCCGCAGCGTCCTGCCGCGCCCCAACTGATACGTCCGGGCGACATCACGCGCCTGAAGCAGTTCCGTCATTCGTAGAGCACGCAAGCCACCTCATGGCGCTCCTCTTTCTGCGCCTCGGCTGAGGTGGCAAGCGTAGTCCCGTATCCGTCATCGATGACGGGACGCATCGCCGGGCGTACCTCACATGGCTGCATGACATGGGGGCAGCGCGGCGCGAAAACGCACCCGCTGGGTCGTGTCTGTGGCGAGGGAGGAGCGCCCTCGATCACGGGCAGTCTGGCCGGGCGCGGTCCTTCGAGCGGTGGTATGGCCTGCAACAGGGCCCGTGTATAGGGATGGCGCGGGGCCGAGAGAACAGCCGACACCGGGCCGGTCTCGATGACGACCCCGGCGTAAATAACGGCAACATGCGTGCAGCTTTGCGCCACCACCCCCATATCATGGGTGATCAGCATGACACTGGCCTCACGCGCGCCAATCTCACGCAGCAACGCCAGAATCTGCGCCTGAACCGTGACATCAAGTGCGGTTGTCGGTTCATCAGCAATCAGCAGATCCGGCTCACAGGATACCGCCATTGCAATCATGGCGCGCTGGCGCAGCCCGCCGGACAGTTCATGCGGGAAACGCGAAGCGGTTTGTGCGGGAGACGGTACGCCCATACGCCCTAGCAGTGTCACCACACGCTCATTCGCCTCGCGTTTCGATACAAGCTGGTGCAGCCTGATCTGCTCGGCGATCTGGGCACCAATACGCCGAACCGGCAGAAAAGCCGTCATCGGATCCTGAAAGATCATAGCGGCCCGCCTGCCGCGAAAATGCTGCCACGCTCTCTCGGTCTGGGATCGCAGATCCTGCCCGTCGAAAATCACCTCACCGGACAGGATGCCGGGAGGTTGCAACCCGAGCACACTCAACCCGGTCAGGCTTTTGCCCGAGCCTGATTCTCCCACGACCCCGAGGATCTGACCGCGCTGCAGCGAGAGGGTCACGTCATCGAGCAGATAGCCGGCTCTGGGGTGTTTCAAGCGCAGGTTGCGCAGGGACAAAAGCGGCTCAGTGCCCATTTTTCCCTCCCCCGATGCGCGGGTCGAGCAGGCGATACAGCCCGTCGATCAGGGCATTGGCGACCACCACGAAAAATGCCGCATAGAGCACGGTTGCCATAATAAGCGGCAGATCCAGTGTGCTCAGGCCCTGATAGGTCAGATGCCCGACACCGGGCAGCGCAAACACGACTTCCGTCAACAGGGCACCGCCCCCGAGCAACTGGGCGAAATCGAGACCGAACAATGAAAGCGCGCTCAGACCGGAAAGGCGCAAGGCGTGGAAGAACCAGAGGCGCCACGGCCCTGCCCCTTTCGCACGTGCCGTGCGCAGCGCGTCTTCCTGCATGGCACAAAGCAGGTCCGAGCGCAGAACCCGACTGTAAAGGCCGATGAAAGCAACAGCGAGCGTCAGACCCGGGAGGATCAGACATTTCGTCCAGCCAAGAACGCTTGTGGAGAGTGGCACATAGCCCAGTGGGGGCACCCAACGGAACAGCCAGGTGTCATGCAACCGGCTCTGGCTCACCAGATTGACCATCTCGCCCAGCCAGAAAACCGGGACGGACAAACCAACCATAGCCAGCACAGAAAGGAGACGGTCCAGCGCACCTCCCTGATAGGCCGCACCAATGATACCAAGCACCAGCGCGCCACTCACCCAGAATAACGCCGCCCAGAGCACAAGCGAAAGCGTGACAGGTGCAGCAGCAAACACCTCCGAAACCACATTCTGCCCGTGATTGACGTAGGAGGTCAGGTTTCGCGAGATGAACAGATGATCCATCATTGTGAGATAACGGACAGGTAGCGAGCGATCGAAGCCATAGGCATGGCGAACACGTTCGATCACCTCCGGGCTCGCGCCGCGCCCCGCAATGCGGGCTGAGGGGTCCGACCCCGGTGTTGCGAAAAACACGGCAAACACGAGTATCGAAATACCGAACAGCACGAGTAGCATCTGCCCGAGGCGGGAGAGAAAGCCCCTCATCTGCCGCCCCGCCTGCGCAACGCCGTCTGCGCAGCGTCACCCAGCGTGTTCAGGGCCAGAACAGTCACGATGATGGCCAATCCCGGCGCAATGGCGACGACCGGGCGGCTGTAGATCAATCCTTCGCCATCATGAATAAGGCTCCCCCACGAGGCGGCAGGAGCCTGCACACCGAGGCTGAGAAAAGACAACGCGGACTCCGCAAGGAGGCAAAGCGCCATGATGAGCGGTGCCAGCACAAAGACGGTTTCCGCCAGCAGGGGCAGGATTTCGCGCAGAATGATGCGCAATGACGACGCCCCCAGCCCACGCGCAGCCAGAACGAAGCCGGCATTTTGCAGGCTTTTCGTCCGGGCCCGGATGGGCCGCGCCGCATAGGGCACGTAAATGAGTGCAATGATCAGAACAGGCAGCAGAAGTGAATCTGCCCGCAAGTGGATCGGGCCAAAGGAGAGATCATGGCCGATTGTCACCACGCTGAGGCTAATGGCGAACAGATAAACCGGCACCGCCCAGAGAATATCGAGCGCGCGCGACAGGATCAGATCGACCCATCCCCCACAATATCCGGCCGCCAGACCGCAAAACGTTGCGGCGATCAGGCACAGACAAGCGGCTGAAAAAGCGATGACCAGCGAAGATCGCGCCCCGTAAAGCAACCTCGCAGCAATGTCGCGCCCTTGTGAATCGGCCCCAAGGGCATAAGGTCCCCAACGCCATGACGGACCAATGGGCGAGAGGCCCAGGTGGAGGGGGTTGTCATTGGCCTGCATGATGTCCTGCGCATGCCCGTTGCGCATGACGGTGCCGGCCAGATTGGAAGCCATTGCATCGACCCCAACGGCTCGCGCATAGAGCGGCGCGGCGACCGCGCCAAGCACCAGAAGAAGCAAGGCACCCATCGCCAGCAACACCGCGATATTCCCGTGCCAAAGGGCTGAGCCTCTCGTGTTTTTCATTGCCTGTGCAAGCGCGCATGCGGCGGCGGAATGAGCTGCCCTGCGATTGACATCAGCGGGCTAGCCGGCAGCGTGCCGGTCGCCGTAATCGCTTCTGGGTCGCAGGTCAAAATCTTCATCGCACCGATCGTGGCAAAACGACGCGATGATTTCAACGCTGGAATGATCGCGGCCCGAGACAAAGCTGGGCAATCAGACGACGTGACAGCGCCAGATCGGGGCTGCCCGTCTGCTTGCAAGCCAGCTCGAAACCCTGCACGGCATCGGAGGCTCTCCTGAGACCTGTGCGATCCCAGCGCTCAAGGGCTTTGGTGAAGCTCTCGGTTTTCTTGAAAAACACCGGGGGGCGAAGCATTTTCATGGCTTCCTGACGCGACTTGCCCTCATCCATCCAGTCCAGCACCCGCAGCAACCGGTTCATGAGCGACAGACAGGCGCGCGCCAGAGCAATGGGAGACAAACCATCGGCAAGCGCACGCTCCAGCGCAATGTCAGCAATGGTTCGATCACCAGCCATCGCAGCGCTTGTCGCATCATCCAGCGTGGCACTGGCAGAATCACCGATACATTCCTGACAGTCGTCGAGCGTCAGGCGGCCACCTTCCCCGGCAAAAAGAACAAGCTTCTCGACCTCGCTCCGTATGGCTGCCCGGTCGGCTCCCATGACAGAAGAAAGCCAGAACAGGGCGTCGCGGTCGATCGTAACCGAGGCTTCTCGAAAGAGATCCGCCAGTGAGGCAATAAGGGTCTTACCCTCCTCCGGATAGCAACCGATGGCGGCAATCGCGGCATGGGCTTCAAGCGAGGTTCGCAGCTTCGCGCGTGAGGCAAGCCCTGGTGCTTCGATGACCAGAACCGTATCGCTGTCGATCGCAAGCGCCGCCATGACTCTGGGCAACACCGCGTCCTGTGCATCGCGCACCCATATGGCACGACGCCCCCCGATCAGTGAAAGCGCGCCCATCTCCTCTTCGAGGCGACCATGCTGGTCCTGATCGAGCACTGCCACACGGAACGGGTCATCCAGAGACTCCGCCACCAGCTTGACGCACTGGGCGGCCCGCTCGCGTATCAGGCCAAGATCATCACCATAGAGCAGGACCCCGCGCCACCGGCCAATTTCAGCCAGTGTGCGGGAGGTCGAGCGGGCATCGATCTTCATGCGCGATCAGTTATCCGTACTGTTGAGATCCGTACGCCCCGTTGCCGCAGCCGGGAAGCCATCAGGGCCTGCCTTCTCGTAAGGCTGGCCATTCTGGGTCGGCATGGCGTTTGGATCGAAATAGGAAGGCAGATCCGCTGCATTATTACGCGATGGCTTGATCTGGGTCTTGAACCAGATGGCAATCTGCTGACGGATTGATCCCGCGAGGGTCTGGGCAATACGGGCCCGCACAGTTTCGTCATTGAGGGTCTGTGCGAGATACTGCTCGAAGGTCGCATTGAAACCATCAAGCTCGTTCACGTCGCCTTCAGCCAGGAATCTCGGGGAGGGCTCTACGGTATAGAGGCGCCAGTGCGCCGTACCCAGTTCGCGATAACGACCGGCAGTGTTATCGCTATGGATATCAATAACCGACGCATTGACGCCATAGCTCACATTGAGCGTGTAGCCGTCTGGTGCCTTGGTGCTGCCACTGCCCAGTTGCTCCTGAAGTGCGAGCCGCAATTCCTGCCCCTGGCGCTCGGGGATGTTGGAGACATAGATACGCTGCATCTCGTGCATCACGCGGACGCCGCCATCTCCGTTGCTTCCATAAAGCGGCTGAAACCCGCAACCGCTCAGAGCCAGAGAAGCAAGCAGGATAAGACGACGCATCGGTTCAGCCTGTCACTACGAAATTGACGATACGGTTGGGCACGTGGATACGCTTGACGATACGCTTGCCTTCCAGTATCCGCGCCACATTCGGCTCGGCCTCGGCCAGCGGAAGAACCATGTCAGACGGCGCGTCGGGTGGCACCTCGATCGTGCCACGCAGCTTTCCCATGATCTGTACGCCCAGCGTGATGCTGTCACGCGTGAGGAACGCGTCCAGCGCTCCTGGCCATGCGCGCTCGACAACCATAGCCCCCTCGGGTTCAAGCAGAGCCACCATCTCTTCCGCCAGATGCGGCATCATGGGTGCGACAAGCAAGGCAAGTGAGAGAGCGGCCTCGCGACGGGCTGCGCCAATACCGTCCTCGGTCGATTTCTCGGCCTCCGACAGGGCAGCACTCAATTCGTGCAGGCGCGCCACGGCGACATTAGGTGTGAAGCCCTCAAGCGCCTCGGTCACAGCCTTGATGGTGCGATGCGTGGCCTGACGCAGGCCGCGACCGCCCTCAGTGAAGAGCGCTTCCTGCGGCACCTGCGCCGCGACATTCTGCACCAGACGATAGAGACGCTGACCAAAACGGGCTGAAGCGGCAACGCCGGACTCGGTCCATTCCATATCGCGCTCTGGCGGGCTGTCGGACAGAACGAACCAGCGCGCCGTATCCGCACCAAAGCGCTCGATAATCGCCGTAGGCGAAACCGTATTGCGCTTGGATTTCGACATCTTCTCCAGGCGACCGAGCTGCACGGGCTGGCCATTGTCACGACGCACATAGCCTTCGCCCGAGCGCACCACGTCCTCAGGCGCGAGCCAGCCGCTCTCATCGCGGTAGCTCTCATGGGTGATCATGCCCTGGGTGAAGAGACCATCGAACGGCTCATCGACATTCAAATGACCCGTCTCGTGCATGGCACGCGTGAAGAAGCGCGCATAAAGCAGATGCAGGATCGCGTGTTCGATACCGCCGATATACTGATCGACCGGCAGCCAGCTATCCGCCGCAATCGGGTCCGTCGGGGTGCTGGCATGGGGCGCCGTAAAGCGCGCGAAATACCATGAGCTATCGACGAATGTATCGAATGTGTCAGTTTCACGACGTGCCTTGGCGCCGCATTGCGGACAGTCCACATGCTTCCAGCTCGGATGGTGATCGAGCGGATTACCGGGGCGGTCGAAGGTGACATCCTCGGGCAGCTTCAGCGGCAACTGGTCGTCCGGCACAGGCACTGCACCACAGCTGTCGCAATGGATGACCGGTATCGGACAGCCCCAGTAACGCTGGCGCGAGATACCCCAGTCACGCAGACGCCAGTTCACGACGCCACGGCCGATCCCCATACCCTCGAGACGCTCGATAGCCTTGCGCTTGCCTTCGACAATATCCAGTCCGTCGAGGAAGCCGGAATTGATGAGCGTGCCCTCACCCGTGACGGCGGTCTTGCCCACCGTAAAACCAGCCTGCTGCTGGCCTGTCGGCAGAATGACCGGACGCACCGGAAGGTCATATTTACGGGCAAAATCAAGATCGCGCTGATCGCCACAGGGGCAACCGAACACAGCGCCTGTGCCATATTCCATCAAAACGAAATTGGCGATCCAGACCGGCACGGTCTCGTCAGGCGCAAACGGGTTGCTGACACGCAACCCGGTGTCGATACCGCGCTTTTCGGCTGCCTCGATTGCTTCCTCGGACGTACCGAGACGCTGACATTCCTCGATGAAGCTGCGTACGGCTTCGTTATCCTGACCAACCTTTGCAGCCAGCGGATGATCGGCGGCAATGGCGACGAAGCTCATACCGAACAACGTATCCGGACGGGTGGTAAACACCTCGACCGAATCCAGGTCTGTGTCGAACCCTTCGGGGGGTGCATGAAGCGCAAAGCGGACACGAGCGCCTTCCGAGCGGCCAATCCAGCGCTCCTGCATGACGCGCACACGTGCCGGCCAGCGATCAAGCTTGTCGAGGCCTTCAAGCAGAGGTGCTGCAAAATCCGTAATCTTGAGGAACCACTGCGACAGGCGCTTTTTCTCAATCAGCGCACCCGAACGCCAGCCACGCCCGTCAACCACCTGCTCATTGGCGAGCACCGTGTTGTCCACAGGGTCCCAGTTGACCGAGGATTCACGACGCTCGACCAGACCCTTGCGCCACATATCCAGAAACAGCTTCTGCTGATGCCCGTAATATTCCGGCAGGCAGGTGGCGATCTCACGCTCCCAGTCCAGCGAGAAACCGAGGCGCTGCAGCGTGCCGCGCATGGCCGCAATGTTGTCCAGCGTCCACTGCCCCGGATGCACACCGCGCTCACGCGCTGCATTTTCTGCCGGGAGGCCGAACGCATCCCAGCCCATGGGATGCAGAACCGAGAAACCACGCGCGCGCTTGTAGCGCGCCACCACATCGCCCAGCGCATAGTTGCGCACATGGCCCATATGGAGCTGACCCGACGGATACGGAAACATCTCGAGCACGTAATATTTCGGCTTGTCGGCAGCAGGATGGTCATCAGCGGCGAAGGCACGCACGCCGTCCCATTTCGCCTGCCATTTAGGCTCAGCCTTGCCGAAATCGTAGCCGAGTGTCTCTTGTTCCGTCATGATCTTCTGTCGTCTGTTCGTGTCACGTGATCTTCAGAGCGGGGGTGTCAGTCCCGGTTGCCGTTATCGGCACGAAGCTGGCGCGCACGGGCTAGAATACGCGTGGTGATGTCTGACGTGGTATTGGCTGCAACGGGAGTATCGACCCATTCGCTTCCCTGCTTTTCCTGGCGGAACACGGAAACACGCAGCGCATCCGAACGCAGCCGACGATCCAGGATATAGGCAGCGATTTTGAAGCGCTCATTGGTGCTGGCAGGCGGCTGGTACCAGTCCGTCAGGATCACGCCGCCATTGGCATCGGCAGAAGCGAACGGCATGAACGACAGGGTGTCGATAGCACCACGCCAGAGATAGGCATTGACCCCACCCTGAAGCTGGTCGTCTCCACCGGTCGCGCCACGGTCGACGCCAAGCAGATGGTTGCGGGGCTGGGTCAGGCTGTCGGGATCACGCCCACCGCCACAGGCGCTCAGCGCCATAAGGGCGCAGAGCGGCAGAACGGGGAGGAACCGTCCCTTGAATGACAACGCCTTTAAGGGCGCGTTGAGAGGGGCGATCGGCTGCAAACGAGGTGTCATGTTGTCCCTATTAGACTGGCACTGGCCGCGTGTCGAAATCCCCGATCGCGGTACCCGCGTCCGGCTTCAACATCGGTTCATATCGCGCCCGCCCGGTCCCGCCAAGCGGGGCAACAATTTATCCTTGCGGGAGGCTCACACGGGTGAGCATTTCGCGCAGCCAGAGCTGCATCGATTCCGGCAGGAAATCATGGCGAGAGAGCACGCCAGAGATGGTGACATCAGGGACGAGGCGCAGGAGATGGCGTTTGACGCGCTCTGTTTCCTCGCCCATGCCGTGTGAGGCCAGCGCCACGAGATAGTAAAGCACTCCCGTCGCACTGCGGGGATAAAGGCTTACGAACGCTGCACCAGCCTGGCGGGCTTCCTCGTTATTGCCTGACGCCTCCAGCACGAAAATGCTGAACGGCTCCGACAGAACGGCCAGAGGCTGTGAGGCCCGCAAGGCCCGGAATTGCTGGATTTCCTCAAGCGCGACCGCTTTCTCTTCGGACAACAAAGCCTGAGCGGCCTTGAGCGCATGAGTGGACGGCGAGATGGCAATGGCAGGGAACACACCGGTAGCGCCGGTATATTCGGCCGTGAGCGCCTTCGCTTCATCGAGCTGTCCGGGCGTGAAGGTACGTGTCATCATCGACAACCATACGCCAAGCGGATTAGCCCGCAGCTGAATGGCAACATAGCCCGCCGCAGAGGCAATATCCTCGATCTCTTCCTGCGACGAAGACGACCAGTTCTCCTGATAAAGGAAAAAGCGGATCAGCGAGCGCACATACAGCACGAAGACCGATTCCTGGTCGGACTGATAAGCGCGCTCGACCAGATCACGCAGCTCTGTGGACAAGGTGACATCGCAGCGCAGAAGAAGCGTCAGGGCGCGCACCGCCATCTGAAACGCTGAAAGCTCGGCAATCGGGCGCGACATCATGCGCTGCCCTTCCGAAACAAACAGCGACCATTGCAGCGACTTCATGACATAGAAAAGCAATGCACGCTGGGCTCGCGTGTCCTTGGGCAGTTCGAACCGATCGGCCCACACAACACTGCCTTCCTGCCGCAGACTGAGAAGGCGAATGATCACATACCCTTCGCTGCTCTCGCCGTGCTCCGTATTGGCGCGCACCAGACCCGAAATTACATAATCGGTTCCGGGATTGTGAGTATTGCCCAACAACGGACCCGTGTCAGCCTGCGCCGTTTCAGGGAAAGGCACGACCGTGAAGGTCTGCAACCCGACCAGCTTGACTTCCAGGCGCTCGGTCAGCTCGGCTGCGAGCGTCTCGGCATGGGCACCGCCAGCCGCCTTAAGTGGCGCTACGGCAATGGAGCCCAGCGTACGGGTCGAGACCGGCGAGGCAAGGTAGGCGACATCGCCACTCACGGGTGGGAAGATCTTCCCACCTTCGGGCTGCATATCGGCATGGACAAGCGCCGCGTCCATCTCGGCTGAACCACCGTGATGCGCTTTGGCATAGGAATCAAAGGCAATCCGCTCCTGGAGACTACGCACAAGCCCCATTGTCGCGGGGCCGGGAACGGTGCCCAGCTGGTCCTGGAAAAGCTGCACAACCTGATCGCCAAGCGCCGCAGCCTGCGCATATTCGCCCTTGGTCACCCAGGCCTGGATGCGTGCGCGCCACGCCGCCTCATTCAGCCCGTCACGGACCAGTAGATGATCAGCCGTGTCGAGAATGGCGTCAGGATCGACCTGTGTGCGCAATGCGCTTTCAAAAAGCTGGTAGATATGACGGTTAAGACGCGTACGCTGCCCCTCGATCCATTCATTGAACGCCGGGTCGATGCCATTAAGCTCGCCAAGCAGCACTTCACTGGGGGGCGGCAACTCACGGAGGATGGATTTGCCACCATTGAGTATACGCTCCACATCGACCGACGTCAGGGCAGGCTTGAGCGCGAGCGTGTGGCGCTGAACATCGATGACGTCGACACCCAGCGGACTAAGGGCGTCAAGCAGACGATGAATTTCCTGACGCAGCGATGCGCGGGCGAGATCGTCCGGACGACGGCTCCACAACAGTTCAGCAAGATGAGAGCGTGCAACAGGCTTGCGATCGGACAGCGCAAGAATGGCAAGTAATCCCTTCGTCTTCCCGCCTACAGGAAGCACGCTTTCACCCGTCAACGTCGTTGCTTCCATACGACCAATCAGTCGCAGACGCAGCAGAGTGGAATCGGTTTTTGCAACACCACGAAGGGCCAGATCGAACATTACTTCACGCTTTCTTTTCTCAGAGCCTTATATCACATCCCTATCTCGGTTTTTTTTACGAAACGTATTCTCCACTCGGCATCGCGCGTAGTTGAAGGAAAACGAATATGCCGAGAACGTGACTGCCGCTGGTGCCCTTAGGGAAAGAACTAAAGTAAATCTCTCAACATGCCAGCATAAAAGAGTTTAATCTTCTCCATGCGCGCACACATACGGACTTACTAACAAAAGCAATCTTAGAATGACTTGTGAGTATTGCAACCGATCACAGGGTACAGAAAAAATTGAAACCCGCCCTCTTGCCTGCTTCGCGGGGCAGAACTAGAATAGAAACGATGGTCCGCGTAGCTCAGCAGGATAGAGCACAGGATTCCTAAAATTGGGCGCCATGCTTGGAAACATCATGGTGGATCTGCTCAAATTCGGGGAACGCTCTGGTGTCTAGCCGTGCCAATCCCGAGCCAAACATGCGTCCGAAAGGTAGCATGGAGGTGTAGAGACTGTACGGGCAGCGCCTGTCGTCCGGTTGTCCGGGCTATGGTGAAGAGACAGTCCAGACCACGAACGGTGCGTTCTGCGCGCCGGCGGTGAAAGCCGAAGTGGTATGAATCCTGGGGCCGTGGGTTCGAATCCCGCCGCGGACACCATCGCAATCACGCAACAAGACGGGTCTTGCAGGGTCCCAGCCATGCCTCCTCTACGAGCCAGGTTCTCCTTATGGCCGTATTCCCAAGCCAAACCCCCGTCGTGCTTTCCTTCTCCGGCTACTCACGTCCCAAGCGGGCACAAGGTAAGCCCGTGCACATGTGAGAGCCCAATCCTCGCCTTCAGGCCCTAGATCGTGACGCCTGTCATTTCCGGCGCGAACAGGGCGTGCAAAAGCAGGGCCAGCAGCACAATCGCAATCAGCAAACCGAACAGCTTCCCGAACAAACGGAAGGAGACAACAACCAGCAGCAGGAGCAGCAGCGCCAGGAGCGACGTCTGCACCTGATGCGGGACACCAAGTGCCTGCAACCCTCTGCGGGCGGCCTCCTCAATAACGGCAATGATCGACACAATAAGGGAAAACAGGCCGATAATCAGGCCAAGTATCACCGCAATAGCACTCTGAATCACGCTTCTTTTCCCCCGGAACGCCGCAAGGTCTGGCATCTCGAGCTGGCATGGCACACGACGCTGCCCATACCAGACCCTGCCATCGCTGCATGCGATGCGAATCATATGACCGAGATCATATCGCGCGACAACGCCGCAAGACGACGCAGGATCGCATTGCGCCGCAACATCGACACCAGCCGACAGGGTCTTGCGTGGCGCTCATGACCCGGGGTGACTGTTCCAGATTTGATATGACAGGGTGTTATGGCCTAGACCCGGGCTTCCCCCGCTGTTTTGGAGCTGCCCCAATGAAGCGCATGAGCATGACCACACTCATCATCATCGCGATGCTGCTTGGCATTACGGTGGGTGGCCTCGCCCATGCCTGGATCGCTGATTCCGTACAGCAACAGCATTTCGCCCATTACATCTCCATCGGCTCGACAGTCTTTCTGCGCCTGATCAAGATGATCATCGCCCCGCTGGTTTTCTCCACCCTCGTGGTGGGTATCGGTCATATGTCGGACGCGGCTTCGGTTGGTCGTGTTGGCGCAAAGGCCATGATCTGGTTCGTGCTGGCCTCGCTGTTTTCGCTGACGCTCGGCATGATTCTGGTCAATCTTTTTGGCCCCGGTGTCGGGATGCATCGCCTGCACGGCATCACAACATCCCCCATCGCCACCGATGGCATGTCGCTCGACAGCTTCGTCAAACACATCGTTCCGGATTCTGTCTTCCGCGCCATGACGGATAACGAGATCCTGCAGATTGTCGTGTTCTCGGTCTTTTTCGGCGTCGCCTGCGCCTCCATGCCTGAAAAGGCCAGGGTGATCATGGAATGGACAGAGAGCCTGTCACAGATCATCCTCAAGGTAACGGGCTATGTGATGCTCCTGGCCCCGCTGGCCGTGTTCTGCGCCATGGCTGCGACCATCACGACCAATGGCCTTAGCGTGCTCATCAATTACGGCAAGTTCATGGGCGAGTTCTATATCGCGCTCTTCCTGCTCTGGTGCTCCCTGATTGCAGCGGCCTTCGCCATTCTCGGCCGTCCGGCGCGCCGTCTGATCCGACTCATGCGCGAGCCGTTCCTTCTGGCCTTTTCGACAGCAAGCTCGGAAGCCGCCTATCCGCTGATGCTCGACCAGCTTTCGCGGTTTCCCATTTCACGCCGCATCTCTTCATTCGTCCTGCCGCTGGGCTACTCGTTCAATCTCGACGGCACGATGATGTACTGCACCTTCGCCAGCATCTTCATTGCTCAGGCCTATGATATCAGCCTGCCCTGGAGCACGCAGATCATCATGCTGCTTACCCTGATGCTGACCAGCAAGGGCGTTGCAGGGATTCCCCGCGCGTCACTGGTCGTGATCGCGGCAACGCTCAGCCAGTTCAAACTCCCTGAAGAGGGCGTTCTGCTGATCCTTGGCGTCGATACTTTTCTGGATATGGGCCGTTCGGCCACGAATGTCGTCGGCAACTCCCTGGCGACGGCTGTGGTGGCCAAATGGGAAGGGCAGTTGCCGGCAGAACCTGCCCAGCCCCGACTGGACTGAGCAGGCCGTCTTGTTTGGTCAGGCTTTCTTGCGGCTCAGGAGGATCAATCCCCAGCCACCGGCGAGAAGCACCGCAATGAACGGAATGGCAAACACCGTATAGGTGCCCTCGGGATAATCCAGACCCATCATGACAACCACAAAGCCGAGAAAACCCAGCGTCAGCCACGAAGTGAACGGCGCACCCGGCATACGGAACCCGGCGCTTTCGACCTCGCCACGATTAACCAGCTGGCGCAGGCGTATCTGGCAGATCAGAATGAAGCTCCAGGTGCTGATGATACCCAGAGCTGCCACATTGAGCACAATCTCGAACACGCGGGATGGAATGAGATAGTTGAGACCCACCCCAACCAGATAGACCGCAACGGTTGTCAGAATCCCGACATAAGGGACCGACTGCTTGTTCATCCGCGCCAGGGCGCGCGGCGCCGAGCCCCCCATGGCAAGGGCACGCAGAATACGCCCGGTCGAGTACAGGCCCGAATTCAGGCTCGACAGGGCCGCGGTGAGCACCACGATGTTCATGACCGTATCGACATGAGACACGCCAAGGGCCTGGAAGAAGGTCACGAACGGGCTGACGCCCTTGTGGTAGGCATTCCAGGGCAGCAGACAGACCAGCAGAATCACCGACCCGACATAGAACAGGCCGATACGCCAGATCACGCTGTTGATGGCACGCGGAATGATTTCACGCGGGTTGGCGCACTCACCTGCCGCCGTTCCCACCAGTTCGATGGCCGAATAGGCGAACACGACGCCCTGCATTAGGAACAGGGCCGGCATGATGCCGTGGGGGAAGATGCCACCATTCTCGGAGATCAGATGAAAACCGGGCACAGTGCCTGCCACCGGCATCTTGAGGCCTAGAACGACGCAACCGAAAATCAGGAAGAGGGCGAGTGCAATGACCTTGATAAGCGAGAACCAGAACTCCAGCTCACCAAAATAGCGCACGCCAATCATGTTCATGGTGCCGACAATGCCCAGCGCCACGAGCGCAAACACCCATTGTGGCACATGTTCGAATGTGCCCCAGAAATGCATGTAAAGCGCAACCGCCGTAATATCGACGATACCGGTCATGGCCCAGTTCAGGAAAGAGAGCCACCCGGCCGCATAGGCCGCCTTCTCGCCCAGAAACTCACGGGCATAGGAAACGAAGCTGCCAGCGCTGGGGCGGTACATCACCAGTTCGCCAAGCGCGCGAAGGATGAGGAAGCAGAACATACCGCAAACGAGGTAATCGAGCGCGAGAGCCGGGCCCGCCTGCTGTAACCGCGAGCCAGCACCAAGGAATAGCCCCGTGCCGATAGCCCCGCCGATGGCGATCATCTGGACCTGACGGCGCCCGAGATCCTTGTGATAGCCCTCATCGACTTGCGGCGGGGGATGAAGATGCGACTTGGATGGAATGTCCAAAACTCTGTAATCCTGACCCTGTTGACGAAAATTCTTGTCTAATCGTAACGAATTCCCGGACCGCTGCCAATCGTTTCGATCAGCCTCCGAACCGGATGCAACAATTCGGAAATGCACGGCAGCGCACCGGTTGTGTCAAGTCATTGCCCATATTCAGGTGACCGAGCGCGGCAATCAGCACTTCTTTACAACCTGTTGAGCCTAAAAGATAACAGAGGGCTCGTTGGCTCTGATCCGACGCGGCCAATGGACCCATACGGCCTGAACGCCAACGCAGAGGCGCGATCCCTGCCACCCGCATGCGGTTAAATCACGCCCGATCCCGCAGGAATGCGATCAACGTCACATCAATGTGTCTCTTTTCACATAGAAATGTCATGTCCTCCGACCGTTGACGATTCTAGCCTGACCCAACCGAGCGATAACAGGGGCCGCCACAGCCCCGCGATCAAGGCGGAGTTCGTCCATGAAGCGCTTTTTCAATTCCCGTGACACAATCGTAGCCGAAGGCATTGAGGGGCTGCTGCGCTCCTCAGCGGGAAGCCATCTGTGTCGGCTAGAAGGTGCCGACGATATCCATGTCGTCCTGCGCAAAAACTGGGCGAAAAATCGCGTGGCCATCATTTCTGGCGGTGGTTCTGGACATGAGCCCGCCCATGCTGGCTTTGTGGGAGAAGGAATGCTTACGGCGGCGGTCTGCGGTCAGCTTTTCGCCTCGCCGGGTGTCGATGCCATTCTTGCGGCCATACGCGCTGTGACCGGTCCGGCCGGATGCCTTCTTATCGTCAAGAACTATACTGGAGACCGGCTCAATTTCGGCATCGCAGCCGAACAGGCAAAGGCGCTCGGGCTTGATGTCGAACTCGTCATCGTAGGCGACGACATTGCCCTTGGCCACACGGCTAAGGCACGCGGCATTGCTGGCACCGTTCTGGTTCACAAGATCGCTGGCTACGCCGCCGAGACTGGCCGCCCGCTTGCAGAGGTCGCCGCGCAGGCCCGGAATGCTGCGGATGCGCTTCGTTCCATCGGCCTCGCCCTGAGCGACTGCAATGTCTATACGCCCGACCAGCCGCCCCGCCTTGGCGAAAACGAGGCCGAACTCGGGCTCGGCATTCACGGTGAAGCTGGCGTCGAACGTATTCCGATGGCCCCTCTCGACAAACTGGTTGCGCTCGCAGCGGACCGGCTCCTGTCATCCCTGTCAGAGAGCGATGCCAACGGCACGACCAGGCAGATTGTCCTTCTCAACATGCTGGGCAGTGTACCGCCCCTTGAGGCTCTGGCACTTCTCGACGGTTTCTCCCGCACGTCACTGGCCGCCCGGACAGCATGGATTGCCGGTCCATCCCCGGTCATGACGGCGCTCGACATGAACGGCTTCTCCCTGACGACGCTCCCTGCAGAACCCGCCTTTATCGAGGCGCTTGCTGCACCAGCCGAGCCTCACGCATGGCCCGGTCTGGCCGCTTTCGGCCCGGTCGCGACCCTGCCCGTGCCCGCGCTGCCCGAAACCTTTACGGATGCGCCCTCTGACAATCCGTTGCTCAGGCACCTCATCACAAGCGGCGCGGATGCGTTGATCGGGCACGAAGCCGCCCTCAATACGCTCGATGCCAAATGCGGCGATGGGGATGCAGGCTCGACATTTGCCGAGGCCGCGCGACAGGTTCTGCGCGCCATCGACCGCCTTCCCCTTGCCTCGCCCCAGGCGCTCATGGCCACAATCGGCCGCCTTCTGGCCCGTCACAGCGGTGGATCGAGCGGCGTTCTGCTGTCCATTCTCATGACCACGGCGGGGCATGATGAAAACTGGCGCGAAGGTTTGCATAACGGTGCCGCCCGCATGCAGGCCTATGGCGGGGCAAAGCCAGGTGACCGCACCATGCTCGATGCGCTTCTGCCTGCCATCGCTGCGCTGCAATCCGGTCAGTCACTCGCGCAGGCGGCGGTCGCAGCGCGCAAGGGGGCCGACGCGACACGGAGCATGAAAGCGCGTGCCGGCCGCGCTTCCTATATCCCGCCCGAGCAGCTGGCCAATATCCCCGACCCCGGTGCCGAGGCCATCGCCGTGCTCTTCGAAACCGTGGCGGCATCAGCCTGAAAACTCACCCCCCCTGTTCCATCCCGGGTCATCCCCGTGAACGGGATAGGGGGCAGAAGCGAAGAAGTGGGTCAATGAGTCGCGCTCAGATGGCGCTGACATCCACCTCAAGCGGTATGAGGTCGCTGCGTACCCAGGCCTCATACACATCAAAACGCATGTTATCGCGGCGCCAGGACACCGAGCGCACCCGCAACAGGGGTGAGCCCGTCCGTATGTCCAGATGCGCCGCAATATCGCGCGGCGCGGCCATAGCGACAATTGAACGATGCGCCCCCTGAAGGGCAAAGCCTGCCTCTGTCAGAAGGGCGCTGAGGGACGAACGCCCCTCGAGGACATTCTGCCCCCGTCCGATCACGTCCATCAGGTCCGGCGGACTGTAATTGATGCTGTAAAGCGCCGGCAGCCCCCGCAGGGAACGGAGACGCACCAGTTCGAAGCCTTCGCTCGCCGCAGGAATGTCGAGCAGCGCACAGATCGTATCAGGCAGGGTCACAGCCCCTGCCCTCAGCACCGCTGTCGTCACATCGAGATGCCCATGACCAAGCGCTGTCTCTAGGAAGCCCTTGCGTCCCTGGATCATCCAGCCCTGCACGGCATCGCCGGCACTGACAAAGGCCCCGCGTCCGGCAATGCGCTCGACAAGCCCCCGGCTTTCGAGCGTCTGCAGGGTCTGCCGAACGGTTGCGCGCGAAAGATCGTAACGCGTGCATAACTCGTTCTCGCTGGCGAGGCGGGCGCCGGGTTTGCGCACCCCCTTGCGGATTTCAGCCTCCAGATGGTCGGCAAGCTGGGCGTAGTAAGGCGTCGTTGAGAGACGATCGATGATGAAACCGGCCTGCCCGTCACCCG
The DNA here is from genome assembly GCF_000505765.1 of Asaia sp. SF2.1. Classification (NCBI taxonomy): domain Bacteria; kingdom Pseudomonadati; phylum Pseudomonadota; class Alphaproteobacteria; order Acetobacterales; family Acetobacteraceae; genus Asaia; species Asaia sp. SF2.1. The sequence continues at coordinate 130,462 of NZ_AYXS01000023.1, forward strand.
CCGAGGCAGGCGCAGGGGCAGCTGTACGGGAAGGCATCACAGGCTTCTTCATACGCGGATCGTCTTCCTTCCCTCAGCGGTGACACGGCTCGCAACCTTACTAGCACGCCGCTATCCTGCTGACAGCCGCCGCCTTTCCCGTGTGCTCTCAGATCCCGGCAGCATCGCAACGGATCTGCACTTTCCTTGCTGTTTCGGAACGCGCCATCGCGAAAGCCTCCGGCGCCTCCTCCAGATCATACACATGACTGACGATCTTCTTTGCAAGATCAGGCAGCGCAGCCGTAATCCCGATCGCCCGCTCATAGGCCCCTGACAGGGATTGTGAACCGATGATTGTCAGTTCCCGATCGAACAGGTCGAACGGATGAAGCGCAATGGTCGCCTCGGGAGAACAGACGCCCATCTGGATCAGCACGCCCCGCGGTGCAAGTTGCTCCAGAGCGTCCGCTACAGCCAGAGGATGGCCGCTCGCTTCGATGACGAAACCGATATCACGCGCGATGCGCCGCGCGCCCGGCGCAAACACGCCATCCGCCCCCAGATCGAGTGCCGCATCACGGCGCGTGGCACTCGGCTCGACCACCTCGACACGCGCGGCCCCATGATGCCGGGCAAGGGCGATTGCCATCAATCCAATGCTCCCCGCGCCATAGATCAGAACCGATCCACCTCGCAGGTCGGGCGCACGCTCCAATGCGTGGACAACGCAGGCAAGCGGCTCGATCAGCGCACCCGACGCCATATCGAGATGAGCCGGCAATCTATGCACAATCTTTTCAGGTACGGCGACACGCTCGGCAAAGGCCCCGTCAATCGTGACGCCCACCGGCACGAGATCGCTGCACAGATTGGGCGCGCCGGCACGGCACATCGCGCATTGACCGCAGCTGATATTGGGATCGATGCATACCCGATCCCCCGGCGCAAAGCGCGAGACCGTGGCCCCGACAGCTACAACGCGGCCCGCAAATTCATGGCCGGCTATGCGTGGAAAACGAGCGAGAGGATAATCTCCGGTCAGAAGATGCAGATCGGTGCCGCAAATACCGACACGTGACGGCGCTATAAGCACGGAATCATCGCCAAGAGAGGGCTCTGCCCTGCTCTGCAATGACATTCCACCCTGTCCATCGAATACAAGTGCGCGCATGGAGAATCCTCTAGGTAGACGCAATCCCGATGCCGCATCGACGGCAGGGTAGAAAAACCATAGCGCTAAGTTCGCATCGAGTCTGTCTGTACGTACAGTCCGTTCTATCATCGTTTTGTGATAGCTGCGCTCAGCGCAGATTTTCTGTTGTTTTCTTAGCCTACGCACCGCGACAAGGGTTGCGTGACCAAAGGATAGGGTTGACGGCTTTTCTGCAAGATAGTCAGTTATTGTACGTACAGACCGTACATCATCTGACTATCCTATCTCTCCCCATTCCGGAGAGATCCCAACGGAGTCCTTTTTCATGTCCATGACCTATCGCCTGCGCCGCACTTTGCCGAGCCATCGCGCTGCCATCATCATGCCTGTCGATCATGGTCTGATTTTCGACCGCATCGAAGGCCTCGAAACACCCTCATCGCCTTTCGCTCGCTGGGCAGGCAAAGGGATAACGGGTTTCATGCTCACGCCGGGGCAGGTGCGCCAGACCGAGAGCTTCTTTGCAGCACATCCCGAGCTCACGCGCGTTCTGACCATCGATACCTATTACGATTATCGTCAACTCGATGGCGCCGGCTCGCATGACCTGATCACCACCGTTGAGGACGCCGTCCGGATGGGCGTGGACGCCGTAAAGATGCTCTTCCCGTGGAATATGTCGAACAGGGAACGCGTGGCGCTCTGCCATCGTATCGGCAAGGTGATTTCTGCCTGCGATCGCTGGGATATCCCGCTGGTGCTCGAACCTGTCCTGATCGGTGCCCCCCGCACGGAAGAGGTCATCATCGAAGAAGAGAAGATCGCCCGTATCGCCTATGACCTCGGCGCGCATGTAATCAAGATCGCCTTCCCCGGCGAAGCCCGTACCAGGCGAATGGTCGAGGAACTGCGCGTTCCCCTCGTCATTGCCGGTGGCCCCCTTGCTGGCAGCCCGGCTGATACGCTCGACGCCGTCGGTCAGACGATACGTGCGGGCGCACGCGGCGTCATCGTCGGGCGCAATATCTGGCAGCGCGACGAAAAGACTGCCGGTGATCTGCTCGGGCGGCTCGATGCCCTGAGCCGCTCAGTGCGCTTTGCCGACTGAGTGTATCGCGGTAGCGTGGATGGCCTTCCAGCGACGGAAAGATCGTCATGGGTTTCGATCAAGTGGCTGCCGGTATCGATATCGGCAGCACCAATCTCAAAGCCATCATCATCACCCCTGAGGGGATGGTCGTGGGCCGCGCCTCGGTTCCCACACCCAGACGCCCCGACGACCAGATGATCGATGCCACATGTCTGTTCAGCGAGGTGAGTGGCCTGCTGAACAGGCTGTGTGGCAGCCGCTACCGGATACGAGCCATAAGCACGGCGGGCATTGGCGAGGATGGCACGCTTGTGGACGCGCAGCTGCGGCCATTCTCTGCCGCTCTTCCCTGGTTTGCCACCGAGCGACAGGCGCTATTCGAGATGTTGTCTCCGTCGCTTGCGCCCTCACCCCTGACAGGAATCGACCCTGATCCGTTTCGCACCCTGACGGGCTGGTACTGGGCGGCCAGACAGGAGGGACATGAGCGCGCCTATGCCTGGCTGGCTTTGTCGGATTACGCGGCGGCCCAGTGGTGCCAGTCCGCTTTCATGAGCGACTCACTGGCCGCCCGCACAGCGGCCTACCTCCCACAATCCGGCGCATGGGACGACGCCCGCGTGACAGCCACCCTTGGTAAACGCGGTCTCCTGCCCCCTGTCGTCCGGACGGGGCATATTGTCGGCCCCGTTACCCGCACGGGCCCGGAGAATTCGGTTTTCGCCCCCGACGCCCTCGTGGTAGCCGGGGGGCACGATCACCCGATAGGCGGATGGGGCATCACACAGCTGAGCCCTGCGGCCATTCTTGACTCGATGGGGACAGCGGAAGTCGTCGTCACGCAGAACGCGCCGTATCCTGTGCCCTTCCCGGCAGGCATCGATGTCGCACCAGGCATCCTGTCGCAGGGCGCAACGCTTCTTTGCGTGGAAGAGCTCGCCCGCAACCTCGCCTGGGCCTCTCAGGACAGCGCGACCGGCGCAATGATTGCGGGATTGTTCTCCGGTGTCAGCAAGCCGGATTCATTTCTGGAGAGCGGCTGTTTCATTCCCGGCTCTCATGGTGGACATGCCCCCGCCTTTACAGACGATGCGCCGCTCGCCCCCCTCTCGCGAGCCTCTGCTGTTGTCGGCGCGCTGGCGCGTGCCGGAGAAACCGCAATTGAGAGAATCAACCAGCTCCGTGCCGCATCATGGCAGGCAAATCCTGCTCAGCCCGATGTCGGGACCACGCAACCCGACCTCTATCTTTCGGGCGGATGGTCGCGTGCGCCCGGCTGGGTGGCCATCAAGCGCCAGCTTGGATCACACCCTTTCAGGATCGTACGCGAGCCAGAACTGACTGCAGCAAGCGCTGCGCTCCTCGCAGCCCGTGCCTTGGACTGGACACCATCGGTCATGGATCTGCTCATGCCCGAAGAACAGCACCTGTGAATCGGCGAGGGTCGCAGGCTTTACAGCCTGCGCAGGGTCAGCGGCCTCAAAGCTCCAATGTATCGAGCAGGCTCTGCACAAGACCCAGATAGGTGGCCCCGAACAGACGGTAATGCACGAGTGCAGGCCAGAGACGATAGACATTGATGCTGCGTTCATACTCTTCCGGCAACGGACCGTAACTGCGCCAGAACGCCTCTGGCGGCGTCGCAAAAAGCGTCAGTATGGCGAAATCCGCACTCGCATCGCCGATATAACAGGCAGGATCGATCAACACGGCGCGTATCCCGCCCTCAGGCGCGGGCGAGGTGATGAAATTGCCGGTCCAGAGATCACCATGCAAAAGCGTGGGGCGCGGGGCCGAGGGCAGAAAACGATCGAGAGTTTGCGACAGGTGATTGACCCGTGCCGCCACTTCCCTGGGGAGGCTATCGAGGAAGGGCCTTAACCGGCAATCCCGCCAGAAATCACGCCAGTCGAGCGTCCAGTCATTAATGATAGGCACCGCGCCAAAAGCGTAATCCTCGTCCCACCCATAACGTGGAGGCTGCTTCACCTCATGCAGGCAGCGCATCGCCTGCCCCAGCGCCGACCACGCCTCGTCGCCTTTACCGCCCTGACGCACATAGCCCAGAGCGAGCAGATCACCCTGCACCGCCAGAACGGGCGGAACAGCGACACCTGTTGCTGCCAGCGCATCGAGCATGGCCGCCTCAGTGGCGACATGAGGCCCATTCTTGACAACGACACGGCGCCTGGACGCGAAATCGAGCTGCCAGATGTCAGACAGATCGCCTCCACCAAGGGATCTCACCTCGAAGGCGCCCTCCTCCCCGATCAGGGCCGCAATCTGAGCAAACCGGGACGCGGCCTGTTGAGCGGGGTGAGTTGTCATCAGGGGAGCCCCTTTTCAGGAATCCAGCGTGAAACTGGCCAGATGCACGCAGCCTAGAGCAATTTCCTGCCACGCCGTCTCGAAATCGATGTCCTTGCCATAGAAAGGATCAGAGATTTCCTCACCAGCGCGCTCAGGCACATAATCCATTAGCAGGCGGATACGCTCCTGTTCCGCCTCCGGGGCCAGACGACGCAGGGCACGCAAATGCCCTGAATCGAGCGCGATGATATGATCGAAACGCGTGAAATCGTCTTCCTGGACCTGCCTTGCGACATAGGTATCGATATCGAGCCCGTGCTTCTTGGCAACGCGCCGCGCACGGCTGTCCGGGGCTTCGCCCACATGCCACACACCGGTGGCCGCCGAGTCGATATCCAGAGTCAGACCCCGACGGGCCGCCTCGGCGCGCATGGCCGCCTCGGCAAGGGGAGAGCGGCAAATATTGCCCGTGCAGACAAAAAGAAAGGAAGGCAAAGGCATAGGATCATTCCCGCAGAATCTCTGGTGCCGTTCCCAAACCGGCTGTTACTCACCGGCCTTGGAAGGATCTGAACCAGAATAGACAGCCCGTGACGCTTGGAAATGCCATGGCCTATCAAGACTTTGCTACTGTGTGGCAAGGGAACTTTCAGCCCCCGGCCCTATCAGGCGTCAGAGAGACCCTTTCACGAAATCTGCGCCAGTCGTGTCGGTTCGTGCAACGTTCTGGCAGCCGGGTTCAGTGCGGCCAGCCAGCCAGAATATCGTCACGCACCGCATCGGGCACAGTGATGTAGTCGAGCTTTCGCGCTTCCTGCTCACCCTCGCGCAAGCCGATCTCGAAGAAACGCCTCGTTTCCGGCTTCACCCCAATCGGCACGATGGCGTAGGTCGCGCTCATGATCGGCCAGGCATTGTCGCCCGCACTATCGAGCAGATCCACCACATGGTGGCTGGCATGGGCCCAGTCGGCCTGCGAAGCGGCGGCCATGAAGCTTTGAGGCGAGGCCGTGACGTAGGCACCGTCATGGCTTTTCATACGCGCCATCGGAATGTGGTTGTGGCTGGCATAGGCATATTCCACATACCCAATCCCCCCCACGGTCTCCTTAACGCTGGCCGCGACACCATCATTGCCCCGTGCGCCTGCGCCATCGCGCCATGCCACAGAGGTCCCCGCGCCGATATGAGCTTTCCATTCAGGCGAGACGTGGGAGAGATAGGAGGTAAAGACAAAGCTCGTTCCCGAGGCATCGGCACGATGGATCGGTGCCACATCCGCATCTGGCAGATTCAGCCCGGGATTCTGTGCCTGGATTTTCGGATCATTCCATTCGGTGATGCGCCCGTCATAAAGGGCCGCCAGGGTCGGTCCGTCGAGTTGCAGCGCCCCGGCCGGAATACCGGGAACATTCACGATGACCACAATCGCCCCAAGCGCCGTGGGGAACTGGTAGAGGTGATGGGCATCGAGCAGGGCAGTCGCTGCGGGCTTGTCCGACGCGCCGAAATCGACCGTACCGGCCACGACCTGATTGAGCCCCGCGCCCGAACCCACGCTCTGATAGTTCACCCCAAGCCCCGCCTTTGCCTTGGCGATTTCGCCCCAGCTTTCATAAAGCGGCGCTGCAAAACTCGACCCGGCACCGGTCACGCTCTGGGCGTGTGCGGCGGGAGCGGAAATGACGGCTGCCAGACCGAAAAGCAGAAGGGAGCGGGAAAGCGAAATCATGACACCGATCGATTTTCTGTAACCACAATGTTGCTCTTCAGGATAGCCTGAACGAGCGGGCTGATGATACGATACCATATCCCGCCAACAGGCCTAATACCGCATCGGCCCGACAGGATTTCAGGAGCGACTCCTTCCATGCAACCGAGCTTTACACAAACCTGGCCTGCTTCGCCCCGAAGCGACCGTGCAAGACGCTGGGCCTGGATCGTTCATATCCTTTTCATCGCCTCGTTCTTTTTCGGCATCACCAGCATACCCGGTGTGATTGTTGCCTATCTCAAACGCGGTGACGCGGTGGGGACGATCTATGAGAGCCATTTCATCTACGCCATCCGCACATTCTGGCTCGGACTCCTGGGGGCCATCGTGGCAGGACTACTCTGCCTCGTGATGATCGGTTATGTCTTGCTTGGTCTGCTTTTTGTCTGGTGGCTGGTCCGGGTCATCCGCCCCATCGTCGCACTCGTTGATGAGTCACCCATGCGCAATCCGCGCGGCTGGTTCTGAGATCGCGGCCGCAAGGCCGGTCCTGATGGTGCAGATACTTCCTGCCTTTCTACCCTAGAGGAAGGCAGGCCTCACCTCTTGGCTCGCCCGCATCAGTCAATGAGGAACCCGTATCGCGGTGCCGCGCCCCGGTGAGGTTTCGAGATCGCCTCCCCTCGCCCCTGCCAACGACGCGCTTTCCGGTATCTGAACCGAGCAGCCTCAGCCATTGCGCCAGATTTTCCGCCCTTCACCGTGAACCTGAACGGGCCTAAACCAGCTCTTTGCCGCTCAGCTCGTTCGGGGCAGCCAGATGCGGCAAGTCATCCCCTTGCCCGGTGCGCTCTCGATACGCAGGCGGCCGCCATGCCGATCCACGATATGCTTGACGATTGCCAGCCCGAGCCCCGTACCGGATTGCGAGGCGGTGGCGCGCCCCTCGACACGATAGAAGCGCTCGGTCAGGCGTGGCACATGTTGGCTATCCACACCACGGCCATTATCCGCAACGGTTATCTCGATACCCTTGCCGTTCTCTGCGGTGATCCCGACCTTTATCTCAATGGCGGGGCCGCCATATTTGAGGGCGTTTTCGACCAGATTGAGCAACACCTGAACGATCTGGTCCTCATCAGCCGGGAAGAAAAGGTCATCCTCGGTCGGCAGAAGGATCAGTCTGGCATCGGATGACCGTATAAGGATCTGACTGTCTTCCAGCAGGCGATCCATAAGGTCCTGTGCGGACACCATGTCATGAGGCCGCATGTGTTCGAGGCGCTGCACACGCGACAGATAAAGCAGGCGCTCGATCAGCCGCTCCATACGCGCAGCCTGCGCCGCCATGATCGCCAGAAATTGCTGCTGTGCCGCAGGATCATCGGCCGCAGGACCCTGAAGCGTTTCGATAAACCCGATGAGCGATGCCAGAGGGGTACGCAGTTCATGGCTCGCATAGGCCACGAAATCGGCGCGCATCCGATCCACGACCTCGAACTCCGAACAGTCTTCCAGAACGGCGAGCACGCCCTCTTCCCAGCCTATGGCGCTGGCAAAGCGCTCCGGCCATTTCCGGAAGGTCACCTGCACGATCCGACGCACCGGCACGTCAAGTTCGACACGCGTGACGACACCCGTCTCAGGGGTCAGCGTTGCAAGGACAGATTGCACTGCAGGGTGACGGATGACCGCCCCGAGCGCATCACCAAAGACAGCATGCGCGACACGATTGGCATGAAAAATGCGCCCGCCTGCGCCAAGTAACACAGCGGGAATAGGCAGGAGTTCGCAAAAGACCGGGGCCTTCGGAGCCTCCCCCGGCTGGGTGTTCACCAATGCGACTGGGGTCGGCAGACGGGCGAGGCGCAAACGTGACTGTCGCCATGTAAGCCCCCACCCAACACATGAGCAACCAAGGAGGATTGCAAGCAGAGCCGTCAGGGTCTTGGTCTCTCAGGCCTGATCGTCAAGGGCATAACCGGCAGAACGTACGGTTCTGACGTAATCGAGTTCCGTGTCGAGATTGAGCGCCCGACGCAATCTGCGGATATGCACATCAATGGTGCGCAGTTCCACATGCACGTTCGAGCCCCATACTTTCTGAAGCAGATCCTCGCGTGAGAACACCCGGCGCGGATGACGCATCAGAAACTCCAGCAGGCGGAATTCGGTCGGGCCGAGGGTCAGGGCACGGCCATTGCGCTCGGCACGATGGGTCTGCAGATCGAGCGTCAGATCGGCAAAGCTCAGGACATTCTGCTTGACGGGCTGCGTTCGGCGCAGCAGGGCGCGCAAGCGGGCGTCGAGCGCCTCGATGCTGCAGGGCTTGGCAATATAATCATCGGCGCCGCTGTCGAGCCCGCGAATACTGTCCTGCTCATCGGCGCGCGCCGTCAGCATGAGCACAGGCAGGTCATGCAGCGAGGCTGTTCCCCTGATGCGGCGGCACAGATCGATGCCCGACATACCCGGCAGCATCCAGTCCAGCACCATTGCATCCGGACGGGAGCGGGAGATGAACTCCCAGGCCTGTTCCGCCTCGGGGAAAGCCGATACGTCATAACCGAGCTTGTCGAGGTTATAGCGGATCATGAGTTGCAGGGAGGGATCATCCTCAACCACAACGATTTTCACCAGAGAGCCACTCATCGCGAAACCAGATCATCCCCGGCTGCCAGACCACCGCGCGGGCGCACCGAAGGCAGGTTCTCCCCTGTCACGGCGTAATAGACGCGCTCGGCAATATTGGTGGTGTGATCACCGATACGTTCAAAATTCTTAGCAATGAACAGCAGATGGGTGCACGGGCTGATGTTGCGCGGGTCCTCCATCATGTAGGTGACGAGTTCGCGGAACATGGCCGTGTAATACTCGTCCACCTCACGATCGGCCTGCCAGACTTCGGTTGCGCGGTCGGCGTCCTGCTGGGTCACGGCATCGATCACGCGGCGCAGGTTCTCCTGCACGAGTCGCCCCATGCTGCGCAGACCCGAAAGCGAGATCTGGCGATCGACCAGATCGAAACGCTGGCTGCGACGGGCGATCGAGGCGGCATAATCGCCAATACGTTCAAGGTCACCGGTGATCTTCAGCGCGGCCACGATCTCGCGCAGATCGCCCGCCATAGGGCTCCGCAGCGCCAGAAGGCGGATCGCCAGGGCCTCGACATCGCGCTCGAGCATATCCACCTGCGGGTCCTGCGCAGGGGCCGCCTGAGCGGCGTCCTCATCGTGCTCGGTCACGGCCGCTACGGCCTGCGCCACCTGACTTTCGACGATACCGCCCATACGCGCCATCATGGCGCGCATCCGGTCCAGTTCCTGCTCGTAGCTCTTGACTGTGTGAAGGCTGTCCGCTGGCATAATTGCGTATCCCTACCCGCTTGGGGAAAACTTAACCGAAACGCCCGGTGATATAATCCTGAGTCTGCTTCTGACGTGGATTGGTGAACATCCGGTCAGCGCTGTCCATTTCGATCAGGGAACCCAGATAGAAAAAGGCGACCTGATCCGCGCAGCGTGCTGCCTGCTGCATGTTGTGCGTCACGATGGCAATCGTGAAATCCTGCTTGAGCTCGTCAAGAAGCTCCTCGATACGCGCGGTCGAAATCGGGTCCAGCGCCGAAGTCGGCTCATCGAGCAATAGCACCTCAGGCTTGGTCGCAATGCTGCGGGCAATGCACAGACGCTGCTGCTGCCCACCCGACATGCCCGCTGCGGGTTCCTTGAGACGATCGCGCACTTCCTTCCACAGGGCCACGCGCGTCAGTACGTCCTCAACACGCGCATCCATTTCCGAGCGCGAGAGCTTCTCATGCAGGCGCACACCGAAAGCGATGTTGTCATAGATCGACATCGGAAACGGGGTGGGCTTCTGGAACACCATACCGATACGCGAGCGCAGCATATTCAGGTCGAGCGCCGGATCAAGAATATCGGCCCCGTCGAACAGGACCGATCCTGTTGCCTTCTGCCCCGGATACAGATCGTACATCCGGTTGAAGATACGCAGCAGCGTGGATTTGCCGCAGCCGGAAGGGCCGATCATGGCCGTCACGTTCTGCTTGCGAAAATCCATCGTGATGGATTTTAGGGCCTGTTTCTCGCCGTAGTAGAAATCGAGTTCGCGCACGGCCAGAGCCGCCTCCGGCGTGGCCGGAGCGGACGATGTATGGGGGAAATCCTGCAGGGCTTCGCTCATGAGCGTGTCGTCCTCTTGCTTATGACTGTTTGCTGCGGAAGCCGAACCGCACGATGATATTGATACCCAGAACGCCAAGCGTCACCAGAAGCGCGCCCGTCCAGGCCAGACGGACCCAGTCATCATAGGACGCGCCAGCATACTGGTAGATGGCGATGGGAAGGCTCGCCATGGGCTTGTTGAGACTGAACGACCAGTTCTGGTTACCAAGCGAAGTGAAAAGAAGGGGCGCGGTCTCACCGCTCACGCGGGCAAGCGCAAGCAGGATGCCCGTCAGAACGCCCGGTGCTGCCGAACGCAGGCACAGGAAGAGCACGACGCGCCAATGAGCCGCCCCAAGGGCCGAGCCAGCCTCACGCATAGCCACGGGCACGAGGCGCAACATATCCTCGGTTGTGCGCACGATGATCGGCACAGCCAGAATGGCCAGCGCCACCGATCCGGCGAGCCCGGAGAAGTGGCCGAAAGGGGCCACAAGTACGAGATAGACGAACAGCCCGATCAGAATGGACGGTGCCGAAAGAAGCACGTCGGAGACGAAGCGCACCGACATCGCGAATTTCGAGCCGCTGCCGAACTCTGAAAGATAGATCCCGCAGCCAAGCCCGACCGGTGTTGCGATGATGAGCGCCACCGCTGTCTGGATCAGGCTGCCGAGAATGGCATTGGCCAGACCGCCATTGCTGCCCGGCGGCCCCATGGGGTGAAGCAATGCCGCCAGAGACAGCCCTGCAAGACCGTTCCAGAGCAGAGTCCAGAGAATGGAAACCAGCGCCAGCACGAGGATGCCCGTTGCGGCAAGGCTCATGACAGTCGCCAGACGGTCCATCACGAGGCGCTGTGTGGCGCGCGGGTCCTTGCGCCATCCCGCTCCCATTGCCTTGCTCATGCGCGTTTCTCCCGCAGCAGCCAGCGTGCAATGGCGAGCGTGGTGAAGGACAGCAGCATCAGGATGAAACCCAGAGCCAGAAGCGAGGAGAGCTTGAGGCTGCCTGCCGCACTCTCGGGAAATTCGAGCGCCACGAGAGAAGCCACCGTGTTGCGTGGCGCAAACAGTGACCAGCCGATCGTATTGGCATTGCCGATGACGAAGGTGACCGCCATGGTCTCACCGAGGGCTCGCCCCATGCCGAGCACCACACCACCAATCATACCGGCGCGCGACCAAGGCACGATCACCCGGCGCATGACCTCCCAGCGTGTGGCGCCCAGCCCGTAGGCGCTTTCCTTGAGCATGGGCGGCATGACCGCAAACACGTCACGCATCACGGCCGTCACGAAGGGTGTGATCATGACAGCCAGAACGAGACCACCTGTCAGCAGGCCATAACCGAACGGTGCGCCATGCACGAGCCAGCGTATGCCGGGCACATGGCCGAAATGATGCCGGAAGAAAGGCTGCACGTGCTGCGCCATGAAGGGCACGACGATGAAGAAGCCCCACATGCCGAAGATGATCGAGGGCACCGCGGCGAGAAGCTGCACGGCAGTCCCGACCACACCTGCCACCATGGGCGGGGCGATATTGGTCAGCCAGAACGCTGCCCCGAAGGCCAGCGGCACACCGATCAGTATGGCGATAAGCGTCGAGCCGATCGTGCCGAATACCGGAGCCAGGGCACCGTATTCATTGGTGACGGGGTTCCATACATCGTGAAAGGCAAAGCCTGCACCGAAGGTGCTGAAGGCCTTGCTGCCTCCCATAGCCATGGTCAGAACAAGCCCGCCCAACGATACGAGCACCAGCAGGGCGCACGCCCCGACCAGCAGCCGGAAGAGACGATCGCCCTTCCAGAACGGGGTTTTCCGGGCTTCCTGGAGCGGTGCAGGCTGGGTCCGCGGCGCGGCAGCACTAGTCATACGGTCGTTGCGTCCTGGCTCAAACAAGGCGGTGACAGAGGTCAAAGGCATCTTCTGCCAGTCTGTCGTGTAGCTTTCCAGCCCCTGTGAGACAACAAGCCTGTTCATGGCAGGCCTGTGAATATTTCATGACAGGGTCAGAAACTGCGCCCCTCGGCCCAGCCGTGAAGCAGATAATGCATCAACGGGCCGGGTGCCCAGCCCCGCACGTCGGGCTGGGCATCTTCATAGGCAGCGGCTGACCAGGGGCGGGTCATGCTTGCATCCTGAAACAGGATCGGCCCATTTTCGACATGCGTTGGCAGCGAGGACGCTGATTTTGCCCATGGAACATACGCCTGGAGCAACCCGTCATACCGGGACAGAAAATGCCGCTCGTCCTCCAGAAGAACACCGACAAGATGACGCCCCGGCAAATTCGGGGTCGCGGCATAGCGCATCAGGGCCGGTCGGTCATCCGGATCGAGAAGTGAATTAGAGAGCTTGAGACGAGCGCGACGCTGCATCTCTCCATAATCGTGATTATGCCAGTGCAGATAGGTAAAGCGTGTGAGCGCAAAGCCCGGTGCGCGCATCGATGTCGGGTTGTGCTGGCCGTTATCGACGACACCAACGCTGCGTGACGGCAAAAACCCCTTATAGAATCCCGTATCGACAGCAAACCACCCGCTACGCGCCGGCACATTGAACAGCGATGTAGCAATACGGAGGGCACGCGTCTCGCCGAGATGATACGCAAACTCACGCTGGATGACTGAAGGTTCTGTGGAGAGCCCCTCATCCCCCACCACGGCAAGAAACTCGTCGCAATCGACGGGAAGCGCGAAGTCATAAGGCGCGCCACGGTCCCACTCGCGTATCTGTTCGGCGAAATGCAGACCCTTGCCGTGGAAATCACCAGGGTCATCGCAGTCGCGTCGTACCGTGACACCACATCGTTCAGCCTGCGTCAGCAGATGAAGGGTCAAGGGGTCACGCGACCCGTTATCGAAGATCGTGAGGTTAGAAAACCCAAACACCCGCCCGTAATAGGACAGCCACGCCATAAGCATGGCGCCTTCGTCACGCTGCATCATCAGGACGCGAATTCTTGGAGCGAATGTAATGAAATATCTCCCGGACGGACAAAGCGGGGCATTTACCTAGCCATAACGCCGTATCTGCGGCATTGCTGACGCCAACGACCGGGATAAGGTCAACGATGCGACTGGCAAGAGAAACAGATCATGAAAACTGCCCCAGCCAACAGCCCCTTTATTGGTTATTGCGAAGGGCTCCAGAAGGAGACCCTGATTGGTTGGGCCGTCAACCGGCTTGATCCTTCAACGCCGGTGCGTCTTCATATCCTGATCGACGGGCAGGAAATCGCGCAGATCCTGGCCGACCAGTCCCGCAGCGACGTTCAGAATGCTCTGCGGACACCTCACGACAGACTGGGTTTCACCTTCTCCATTCCTGCAAAATTCATGGACGGCGCGCAGCATGATTTGTCCATTCGCCTCCAAGACCGAAATTCTTTGCCGATAAAGAACGATTCTTTACCTGAAGGAAGGGATTTAGTCTATAGATTTACTCTGGAGTCCAGACCTGAATACACAAGCTGCGTCGATGGCATCAAGCAAGGCTCTCTCAAGGGCTGGATCCTGCAGAAGATGCCGACAGACGCAGACTGGCGCGGTGACTGCATTGTTTCGGTAACAGCCAATAATGTCCTGGTCGCCCAGGTGCGTGCCGATCGCTATCGTGGCGACGTTGCTGCCGCTGTGGGCTGCAATCCGAATTGCGGGTTCGAAATTCCCATCCCGCAGCGCTTTCGCGGCTCTTCGCCAAGAAGCTTTTCGGTCAAAGTCATGCCTGAGGGGGAACACCTCATGGGCAGCCCGTTCACAAGCTCGATTGCCGATGACGCGCTTGAAACGCGTCTTCTCGATATTGCCGAGACAATCGACCGCCTGCACCGCGAGCTGACCAAGCTGCGCACCGAGATACGCGCTGCCATCCCCCAGGCAGGATATAATCTTGGCAATTATGACCGCTGGGCCTCGCTCTATTATCCGGCCCTGCGCGAGCGCACAGCGCTCCTGCGCGTCAAGGCCCCGCTTGCAGATGAACCGCTGATCAGCATCCTTTGTCCCACTTACAAGCCTCTGAAGGCAGACTATGTCACCGCCATCAACTCGGTCCTGAACCAGACCTATCGCAACTGGGAACTTCTCCTGATTGATGACGGCATGGTCTGCCCCCAGACGACAGCGCTGATGGAGGAATATGCCGCCAAGGACAGCCGTATCCGCGTTCTCCCGCTTGCGGAAAACCAGGGAATTTCCGGCGCTACCAATGCTGGCATGGAAGCTGCCAGGGGCGCCTACACAGTGTTTTTCGACCATGACGACATGCTGGTCGATGTCGCGCTTGAAGTCATGCTGCGCAAGGCACAGGAGAGCAATGCGCTCATCATCTATTCAGATGAGGACAAGGTTGATCTGGCCAATAACTGGCAATCCCCCAATTTCAAGCCTGATTTCAACTACCGCTATCTGCTGGGCTGCAACTATATCTGCCATCTCACGATGGTTGAAACCGCGACCATGCGCGCCATTGGCCCGCTGCGCGCCGAATATGATGGTGCGCAGGATCACGATTTCATGCTGCGTGCCTGTGAAACCGTTCCTCATGATCGCATCGCCCATGTGTCAGAGCTGCTCTATCACTGGCGCATGACGCCCAATTCGACCGCGGTGACGGTGGGCAACAAGAATTACGCGATCGCCGCCGGGGTGAAGGCCGTCTCGGACCATCTGACACGTCGGGGCTTCTCGGCCGATGTCTCGTCCATCAATGGCCTTACCCTTTACCGGGTGGACTGGCGGCTCGATGCCGCCCCCAGTGTCTCGATCATCATCCCGTTCAAGGATCAGATCGACATTACGCGCCGCTGCCTGGAAACCCTGCTGGAACGCACGGATTATCCGGATTTCGAGATTGTCCTGATCGATAACTGGTCAGTCACGCCCGAGGCACATGCCTTCATGCGTGAGTTCGATGACCAACCCAATATCCGCTTTCTGACAGTGGAAGAGCCTTTTAACTATTCGAGGCTCAACAACCTTGCCGCGGCCGGATGCCGGTCCGACTATCTCGTGTTCATGAACAATGATGTGTTCGTCGAACACCCCAACTGGCTGCGCCTGATGATGAATGAAGCGCTGGCCGATACGGGCGTCACCGCCGTTGGGGCGCGCCTGCTCTATCCCAACCAGACCATACAACATGCCGGTGTCGTGGTTGGCCCTGCTGGTGTCGGGGCCCATGCCCATCGCGGCTGCGGCCCTGAGGATTACGGCTATATCGGTCGTATCCTGCTTAGCCATGAGGTCACGGCGGTCACCGCCGCCTGCATGCTCGTGAAGCGCTCGGTTTTCGAGGAGGTCGGGCAGTTCGATGAGACCCATCTGAAGATCGCCTATAACGATGTCGATCTTTGCCTCAGGATCCGGGCGGCCGGTCATCGCATCATCTATTGTGCCGAGGCACTGGCCTGGCACCATGAGAGCATCTCACGCGGCTCGGATGATGTGCCGGAGCAGGAAGCGCGCTTCTTCGAGGAAGGGCAGGTCATGCAGCAGCGCTGGGCCGGACACCCACTCTATGAACGCGACCCCGCCTATCCGCGCTTCTTCACCGTCGATCTCCAGCCCTTCTTCGATCTGGTCGATCCCCAGCGCACCTGATCGGAACTACCCGCATGAAGGGCTCGCGCCCGTGACAAGGCGCTTGCCCGCGGGAGAGGGTGTTCCCCTCTCCCGCCCCGGCTCACACGCGGGGTATGTTGTTCTTCTTGGTTCTGAATTCGTCGGCAATGCTCAGCACATAGATGCCAAACCCGCCAAGCGAGAGCGCGAGCCCCACCCAGCCGACTGACGTCCAGCCAAGCCCAGCCGAGATGGCAAGTCCACCCAGCCAGGGGCCGACTGCGTTGGCGATGTTGAAAGCACTCTGGTTCAGTGCGGCGGCGAGGCCTTCCGCGCCAACCGCCACAGTCAGCAAGCGCGCCTGCACCACAGTGGCAAGACCGCCGCTGGCACCGATCATGAACACGTTGATGGCCAGAGGCACGAATTTATGCGCAGCCTCAGGAAAGCCCGCCATCGATGCCGCCCCCATGAGCAGCACACCCGCAAGGGTTGGCATCATCTTGTGATCGGCAAGCCAGGCACAGACCAGCGTGCCGATTGTCATGCCCACACCGAAAACCGCCAGCATGATCGGCACATAGGATTCCGGCACCTGCGTTACGTTGATCATGATTGAGGCGAGATAGGTATAGACGCAGAACACACTGCCAAAGCCCACCGCACCGATGGCAAGCGTCAGCCAGACCTGTCGCAGCTTGAGCGCCGTGAATTCGTTGAGAATACTGGCATCCTTGCGCGGCGCATCCTTAGGAGCAAAGATACTCAGCAGAACGGCAGTGCACAGCGCCAGAAAGGCAATGAGGGCGAAAGCCCAGCGCCAACCGACAATCTGACCGATACCATTCGCCAGCGGCACACCACCGATGGTGGCAATGGTCAGGCCCAGAATGACACGGCCCACAGCCTGGGAGCGCTTGTTAGGCGGCACGAGTGATGAAGCCAGAATGCCGGCAATGCCGAAATAGGCGCCATGCGGCAGACCACTGATGAACCGACAGGCCAGAAACAGCAGATAGTTCGGTGCGATCGCACTGACACCATTACCGATCATGTAAAGCAGCATCATGCTGATCAACATGGTGCGTCGGCTGATCCCGGCGCTGAAAAGGGCAATGGTCGGCGCCCCGACGCACACGCCTGCCGCATAGAGCACGATGGCATGACCCGCTTCGGGATCGGTCACCCCAAAGCTGTGGGCAATCATGGGCACAAGGCTCATTGCGGCAAATTCTGCCGTGCCGATTGCAAAGGCCCCGAGCCCAAGACTAAAAAATATGATGCGAATGTCGCGCATCGACCGAGCCAGATCGCCAGATCCCAAGCTGCTCATGCCACCCTCAGCCAGTATGAAGAATGATTCCCGTGAATAAGGGCGCGCCCATGGACCTTACCGCATACCCCGAGACGATTTCTGCCCTTACCCTAGCTTCGGACCAATACGAAGAGGCTCTGGCGCAAAATGATGTCACCGCCCTTGATGCGTTGTTCAGCAATCAACCGAACGTGATCCGCCTCGGCGCGACTGAAAACCTTTTCGGACCGGAAGAAATCGCTGCGTTCCGCCGTGAACGCACAGGTGGCGCGCCCCCCCGTGAACGCCTGCGCCGCGACATCATTTCTCTTGGTGCCGATGCCGGTTGTGTCACCATCCTGTTCCGCAATCTGCGTACCGGGCGCATCGGTCGTCAAAGCCAGACCTGGATCAGGCAGGACGCGACGTGGAAGGTCATTGTCGCGCATGTCTCGTTTCTCACGTGATCGGCCTGCATCAGAGCGCTGAGTATTGAAGGCATGAGAGACGGGACCTGGTTCGGAACGCATCAGGAATTACCGTGACTGACGACCGCGTCCCTCACACCATGATGAACTATTCGACATGAATAAGAGCCCCAGTTTGACGGGGCTTTAGCGCAACCGGCTCCCCTCAGGCACGTTTGGAGATCATCGCTTTGCGCGAATGTCCGACATCAAACTTGTTAGGGTAGATCAATGACCACGAAACACGCGATGCATACGACCCAGAATGCTCTGAAGTCCAACGCCAAGACCGTGTCGATTGAAACGCTCAATGCCCGCCTCGCCGATCTGATCGATCTGGCGCTGATCACGAAGCAGGCACACTGGAACCTCAAGGGGCCGCAATTCATCGGCGTGCACGAAATGCTCGATGGCTTCCGCGACAGCGTTGACGATCTGGTGGACAAGGTTGCCGAACGCGCCGTCCAGCTCGGTGGCACCGCCTACGGTACAGTGCAGGATGTCTCGAAGAATTCAGCCTGCACGCCCTACCCCACTGACGTGTATAAGATTGCCGATCATATCTCCGCCCTGATCGACCGCTACGCAACGGTTGCAAACAATGTGCGCGAGTCTATCGACGTGACGGACGAAGCCGGCGATGCCGATACGGCCGATCTTTTCACCGAGGCGTCGCGTGCGCTCGACAAGCATCTGTGGTTCCTCGAAGCACACACGCAGGAGCCGACGGGCGAGATGCGCGATGGTGACCATAAGGGCGCGCGATAAGTCCTGCCGGCCTTTCTGACAGGAAGAAATAATGAGAGCCCCATCGTAAACGCTACGATGGGGCTTTTCCATGACCTAGCAGTCAGATTCGGGGCAGAATCTACTCTATGCTTCTGTAAAAGCAACGATTATCGATCACCGACCAACCGTTATTTTATCGTTTTATGATATTTAACGGTTACATCGGATTACTTGCCATTAAATATCTTAAAATAACGTAACTGGTATAGTTATCTAGCAATCTTTAACGGCACAATCCTCCTAGCGCCCCCGGGCTTTTTTTTAGAGGGTGAACCGTTTTGACCATTGTCACGATTGTAGGCACATCAGGTACAGCTATTCAGGTCACTGTCGGGGGCGGCAAGGCACAGACCCTCGCCCAGACTTATGCCCAACAGATGTCCGATGCCTATAAACGGAACGATCTCAAAACAGTTCTTGTGACCGACTCTACCGCCCGGACAATCACCACGGGTAATACGCTGCTTGAAGGCTTTGTCACCACCGGTGGCAGCTTTGCGCCTCTCGGCACCTACGATTTCATCGGTGTGGGTGGGTGGGCCGGGAGCGGCATTCAGTCAGGCGAGACATTGCTGAATGAGCGTGTGACCATCGACGGTAGCGGTGTGACGCCGACTACGACCCTCTCGGTCCTGGGCGGTAGCACGGCAGGTCTGACCTATGAGGCTGGAAGCGGCAACGGTAGCTTCCTCGGCCTCTCCGGCGACAACTATTTTAACGGGAACACCCAGAGCGCCAGCTGGACCATCCTTACCGGCGACGGCAACGATACGATCCTCGCGACCAACGGCATCAACACCATCGATGCCGGAACCGGTCGCAACGTCATCCAGCTTCAGCAGGGCACGAACTATGTCGCCTCGGAAGGGCAGGACACGATAACAGGTCAGGAAGGCGGCAGAACCGTTCTGACGCTGACTGGCGGCAACGCCCTGGTCACTCTGGGCAGCAACAGCTACGTGAGCGACGAGGCGACGATTGGCAGCCATATCACGATAGGTGATGACAGCACTGTCCAGGCGGGTCAGGGCTCGACCATTGTCTTTTCAGGCAAGAATGGCACAATTTCCGGGGTGCATAACGATACGGTCTCGGCGCTCGGCAATCTCACAGCCCTGAGCGGTAGCGCGCAGACCCTCAGCGTGAACGGCGCACTTCAATTCATTGCAGGCACTGGCGCAACCCGGATCACTGCCGATCAGGCCACGCTGTGGGGCGCCGATGGCCTGAGCGCCAACATCGACGTGAACAAGGCCTCTCTCTGGACCGGTAACCAGTCCGGCAGCAGCAGCGCCGAAATGATCAACGCTTCGTCATCGAAGGGATCGTTCGAGGCCTGGACCGGCGCAGGGCAACAGACGATCATTGGCAGCGAGGCCTCGGATCATTTCGTGTTCGGCACCCGTTACAGCGGCAATGAGGGCGAGACCTACGTCACGGTGACAGGCGGCAATGTGGCGGCAAACACCTTCGGCGTGCTGGCTGGTCACACGGCAGGCGACGTCACCATCACAGATTTTTCGGCTGTCAGTGGCAACAAATTCTTTATGTATAACTACAAGCCGGCGGATGCCGAGGCTGCTGCGAAGGAGTTGCTGGCCACGGCCACAGTGTCAGGAGGCAACACCGCCATCATGCTCGATAACAACATGAAGGTGACCTTCATGGGTGTGACCGATCTGAAGGCCAGCAGCTTCGATATCAGCTAATCCAACCCCGGCTGACGACCGGAGGACGGCCCCACGTCATCGCCTGCCAACCACGACGGGACGCGTGAACAATTACCGATCACCCACCCTGCGCTGTCCGTCACGCAGGGCGGGCGTGCGTTTGTTCAGCGATTGACCAAAGCCATATTGCTCTCATTGTAGCGCAGGCCTGTAACGGTCCCGGCGCTAAGCGCCTTGTCGAGCACAACCATATCCTCATCACCAAGACGCACGTCCAGTGCACCCAGATTCTCATCCAGATAGCTCTGTCGCTTCGTGCCTGGAATAGGCACGATGTCCTGTCGCTTTGCCAGCAACCACGCCAGGGCAATCTGGGCCGGTGTCGCGTCATGCTGGCTGGCAATCACACCCACAATCTCGGCTGCCTTCTGGTTCGCTGCAAAGGCTTCACCCTGAAAGCGCGGGTCAGTATGCCGGAAATCGGTCGCCGGATAGGATTCCGCGGGCTTCGCCGTCCCGGTCAGGAAGCCACGGCCCAGCGGGCTGAACGGCACGAAACCAATCCCCAGTTCACGCAGGGTAGGCAGGATATCGGCCTCGACATTACGCTCCCACAGCGAATATTCGCTCTGTACGGCTGTGACGGGATGCACGGCGTGAGCCTGCCTGATGGCCGCTTTACCAGCTTCCGACAGGCCGAAATGCAGAACCTTCCCCTCCTCGACAAGCCGTGCTACCGCGCCCGCCACATCGGCCATGGGCACGGCCGGGTCCACACGATGCTGATAGAGCAGGTCGATATGGTCGGTCTGCAGACGTCGCAGCGACGCCTCGACCACTTCCCGGATATGATCGGGGCGACTATCGACGCCGCAGGATTTTCCATTGTCGATTTTGAAGCCGAATTTTGTGGCGAGCTTCAGGGCACTGCGCCGTCCTGCCAGAGCGCGGCCCAGCAACTCCTCATTCAGAAACGGCCCGTAGACCTCGGCCGTATCGAACAGGGTAATGCCACGCTCTATCGCGCGGTCGAGTGTGGCCAGGCTCTCGCGTTCATCGGCAGCACCGTAGGACTGGCTCATCCCCATGCAGCCCAGCCCCAAAGCCGAGACGCGCAGCCCTGATGCTCCAAGAACGCGATATTCCATAGACCGACCCCTTTACCTGCAAAACTTTCAATCCGGCAGAAACAAAGCGGGGCGCGGGTCAGGGTTTCTTGCGAGACGATGGTCTTTTGGCAGGTTTATCGAGCAAGCGGCTCAGATACCCCACCATGAGCGCCTCATCGGCGCTCAGGCTGGTGCGTGCGCTCTCCTGTTCCAACAGGGTCTCAGCCTGACGAGCAAAGGCTTCGCGCAGGCTTCCGTCTAGATAACCGGTCAGGATCTGCGGATGGATATAGCATTTGCGGCACACGGACGGGGTGTTCCCCAGTTGGGACGCGACATGCTCGATCGTGCGCAGGATGTTTTTCTTGGCCCTGGCACGGCTGTCGCTTGCCTCGAGGCTGGACAGCGTGAGCGCTGCCAGATGGGTCGCCGCCCAGGTTCGGAAATCCTTGGCAGTGATATCCTCTCCGCTGATTTCCTGCAGATAGGCATTCACGTCCTGAGAGTGGATCTCGTGCGGTTCGCCCTCATCATCGAGATACTGGAACAGTTTCTGTCCGGGCAGATCCTGCAGCCGTGAAATCACGCGGACGAGTTTGGGGTCGCGCACGTCAAGATGTGCCTCGATCCCGTGTTTGCCCCTGAAGTCCAGCGCCAGCTTTCCTCCCTCGATATGCGCGTGCCGATGCCTGAGTGTCGTCAGGCCAAAGCTGCGATTATCCCGGGCGTAGGTCTCGTTGCCGATACGCGCCATTGTGCGCTCCATAAGCCGCACCACAGCGGCCAGCACGCGCGCCCGGTTGAGGCTGGGATGTCTGAGGTCGTCATCCACGCGCTGTCGTATCAGAGGCAGCTTGTCGCCAAAGACCAGCATACGCGCAAATTTGTCCTCGTCACGGATCAGGCGCCATCTGGGGTGGTAGCGATATTGCAGCCGGTTCCGGCTGTCCTTGCCCACCGCCTGCAGATGCCCCTTCGGGTTGGCGCAAATCCATACGTCCCGATAGGCAGGAGGAATTGCGAGCCCCTTGATTCGTGTGAGTTCCTCTGGGGCTGTGATACGATCTCCCGAAGGGTCACGATAGAAAAACCCCTTACCTGCGCGGTGGCGGGTGATACCGGGGCCGGAGCGGTCCACATAGGTCAGGCGAGCGGACCGGGCATGTTGGCGCGCCTCCTGCTCGGCACTCGCTGTTGTCTGGCTTTGCATGGCACCCATTCTCCCGCTTCGCGCGGGTTGGTCCCCGTGCATGGGTGGAGAAAAGCGCAACAGGGGCAGGAGGGTTCCCCCTCCTGCCCCCGCCCTGCAAGTCCACGGCCTGACCCGTGCCCGATTGTCCCCGCAGGCGTTACTCGGCAGGCATACGGATCAGATAGTCGAAGGCGGAAAGGGCGCTCTTCGCTCCCTCGCCCACGGCAATCACGATCTGCTTGTAGGGCGTCGTCGTCGCATCGCCTGCGGCAAAGACGCCCGGCACAGAGGTTGCGCCGTGATCATCGACCTTGATCTCGCCGAAATCGTTCAGTGCCAGAGTATTGCGCAGCCACTCGGTGTTGGGCAGCAGACCGATCTGGACGAACACGCCTTCGAGCTCGATCCTGTGGTCCTTGCCATCGCCACCACGATAGGTCAGGCCGTTGACCTTGTTACCGTCACCTTCAATGCGGCTCGTCAGTGCCTCGGTCAAAACCGTCACATTGGGCAGGCTGCGCAGCTTGTCCTGCAATACCTTGTCGGCCTTGAGCTTGGAGCTGCGCTGCAACAACGTGACATGCCCGACGATACCGGCCAGATCGATGGCCGCCTCGACACCACTATTGCCGCCGCCAGCCACGGCAACACGCTTGCCCTTGTAGAACGGGCCATCGCAATGCGGGCAATAGGCCACACCCTTGGTGCGATACTGCTCCTCACCCGGCACACCCAGCTGACGCCAATGAGCCCCTGTGGCCAGAATGACTGTACGGCTGTGCAGGATCGCACCGCTCTCAAGCGCTATGCCATGCAGCCCACCCGGTCGCGCGGCGGGGAAGAGTTCCTTGGCACGCTGACCGGAGATGATCTCCACATCATAGCTGCGCACATGGGCTTCGAGCTGGGCGGAGAGCTTGGGTCCCTCGGTTTCCTTGATCGAGATGAAGTTCTCGATCCCGGCCGTGTCCATGACCTGACCACCGAAGCGATCAGCCACAAGCCCCGTCCGCAGTCCCTTGCGTGCTGCGTAGATGGCAGCTGACGCGCCAGCAGGGCCGCTGCCGATGATCAGCACATCGAAGGCAGGCATGTCCTTCAGACGCTCTGCCGCACGACGCGGGGCGTCGTCATCCAGCTTGGCGAGGATCTGGTTCACATCCATGCGGCCAGAACCGAAGGCCATGCCGTTCAGATAGACCTGTGGCACAGTCATGATGTTCTTCGATGCCACTTCCTCCTGGAACAGGGCACCGTCGATGGTCGTGACATTGATAGCCGGGTTGAGCACGCTCATGGCGTTCAGGGCCTGCACCACATCAGGGCAGTTCTGGCACGACAGCGAGACGAAGATCTCGAACCGGAACTCGCCTGCAAGCCCCTTGATCTGCTCGGCAATTGCCGGCT
Source organism: Asaia sp. SF2.1 (assembly GCF_000505765.1). Taxonomy (NCBI): domain Bacteria; kingdom Pseudomonadati; phylum Pseudomonadota; class Alphaproteobacteria; order Acetobacterales; family Acetobacteraceae; genus Asaia; species Asaia sp. SF2.1. Next base: position 154,394 of record NZ_AYXS01000023.1, read on the forward strand.
CGATCTTGGGCGGATGGCCACCCGCCTGAAGCAACGCCAGCACGAAGGAAGTGAATTCATGCCCCATCGGGATGGCCGCAAAATTCACGCCATGTCGGCTGTCGCCACGACGGATCAGGAAGGACGGACGACGCTCGCTGACACCGTCTTCCGAATAGGTCACTTTATCGGAAAGGGCAGCAACTTCCTGAAGGAGTTCACCCATCTCCCGCGCTTTCGCGCTCCCGTCGAGGGACGCTTCAAGCACGACCGGGTGGCCCAGATTGGCGAGATAGGTCGAAAGCTGTGACTTGATGGGGTCCTGCAACATCAGGCTGATCCTGCTCTTTCCGAAAAACTGCGCCGGATGATTCCGGCGGGGTTGGCCCGGCATGAAAGCCGGGCCAGGCGACCTCAGATCTTGCCGATCAGGTCGAGCGACGGGGACAGGGTGGCTTCACCCTCTTTCCACTTCGCAGGGCAGACTTCGCCCGGATGCGACGCCACATACTGGGCTGCGCGGATCTTCTCGATCAGCTCGGCAGCCGAGCGACCGACGCCACCGGAAGTGACTTCGATGTACTGGATCTTGCCTTCCGGATCGATCAGGAAAGTGCCGCGATCGGCCATCCCGGCTTCCTCGATCATGACATCGAAGTTGCGGCTGATCGTGCCCGTCGGGTCGGCCAGCATCACATACTTGATCTTGCCGATGGCCGGCGACGTGTCGTGCCATGCCTTGTGTGTGAAGTGCTTGTCGGTGGAGACCGAGTAGATCTCGACGCCAAGCTGCTTGAAGGTCTCGTAATTCTCGGCGAGGTCTTCAAGTTCGGTCGGGCAGACGAAGGTGAAGTCAGCGGGGTAGAAGAAGAAGACAGACCACTTCCCTTTCACATCGGCTTCAGACACCTTGATGAACTTGCCATCATGATAGGCGTCGGTCTCGAAAGGCTTCACGGTCGAATTGATGCGTGGCATGCGATATGCTCCCTTTTCACATCTCTGTTTGATGACGGGCTCGTTGTCCCACGAACACGAACGCCCCGGAAATCGTTTCTGTCAATGGCAGATATAGGAAAAACCGCTTTCACAAACCGGTCGCATTGGTCCTATCTATGGATATGACCTATATTCCTCTTTCCGGGCTTTCCCTGCGTGACATCGAGTATGTGGTGGCTGTCGATGATCTTCGCAATTTCTCGCGTGCCGCCGAACGATGCGGTGTCAGCCAGGCCGGATTGTCGGAACAGGTCCGCAAGCTTGAAATGCTGCTCGATGTCACATTGTTCGAGCGCTCACGCCGCCATGTAGCCCCTACGCCCGATGGTATCCGGCTCATCGCTATGGGCCGCGAAGTTCTGGCGTCTGCACGCGCCATGATCGAGGCCGCCCGCGCCCGCACGGGTCCGCTGGAGGGATTGCTGCGCATTGGTGTCATCGCAACGCTGGGCCCTTATTATGTGCCGAGCCTTCTGCCCCTGTTGCGCCGGTCCTATCCGGAACTGAAATTGCAGCTGACCGAGAGCCTGACCAACACGATGCTGGCCCGCCTGCGCCAAAACGAGTTGGATCTCGTCTTTGCAGCCTTGCCCGTCTCGGGAGAGAGCTTCGAGACCGCGCCACTGTTCGAGGAGCCCTTTCTGGCTGTTTTCCCTCGCATGCACCCATTGGCAGAGCGCGAAACACTCGCCATGCAGGATCTCGCGGGTGATCATGGCGAGAACGGCTTGCTACTGCTCGAAGACGGCCATTGTCTGCGCGACCAGGCGCTGGCTGTCTGCGGCATGATGCCCATGCGCGACCAGCAGCGCCTTGCCACCAGTCTGGAAATGCTCTGGCACATGATCGGTGCCGGCGAGGGCTATTCGCTCATTCCGCAACTGGCCCTGCGCAACCGTGCCGAATGGGACGAACTTGTGGTCACGCGCGCGCTTCCCTCGGCCAGCCGTCAGATCGGTCTGGTCTGGCGCAGTTCAGACCCGCGTGGTCCGGCCTTTCGCGAATTTGCGTCCTTCCTCAGCCAGCATATCCCCGAAGGTTGCCGTCAGGCTGGCGCTGCCTGAGACGGTCCGTGGAACGGCATAACCCGTTTTAGCGAGTACCGAGTCTGCCGCCTTTCCGGCGGCAAGGTATCGAGCACGATGAGGTCGTCACTCTTGGTGGCCTTGGCTCGGCCTAGAAAAGCCAGCTCCAGAATCCCTTGTCCTTGAGGTCGTTCTCACAGCTGGCATATTGCGCGGCATAGACGTTGGCCCGTGCACCTACCTTGCGCGCGACGGTCATTAGCCACCCCTTGCTGGCATAGGATCGCTTGCGGTACCCGCCCCAGCCCTCGTGATAGGCCAGATATTGCCGCATCCCATCCGTCACGGGCACTCGGTTCTGCTTGCGGGTGTTGGTTACGTACCAGTTGATGAAATCGAGCGAGTCGGCGAAATTCTCACGACTGGCGCTGGTATCGGTCGCCTTCTGATAGTCCTGCCAGATATCCGTCTTGGCCTGCGGGTACCCGTAAGCCGTGGTGACGTAGCCCCAGGGGATGAACCACAGAATGTAGGTGCGCTTCGTATGCAGATTACTATGGTACCCGGATTCCTGATACATGATCGCCATCGGAACGGAGAATGGCACATTCCATTTCTTCTCCTGACGCAGCGCCGCATGATACCAGCCCCGCTTTTCGTGAAAGACCGAGCAGATATCATCAGGATGAGCAGGCGGCGCGGGCGTACAGGCAGCGAGGCTCAAGGGAACGAGGCAGCCGCCTGCGAGGCCAAGACGCCTCACCGATTTCCTGGACGACAAGATCGACACCACCCCTCGGAACCTGTTGCCACACCACGCCCCGACATGCCGTCCGGGTACTTCTCTCATAGCACAAATTATGTCGGGCTTATGGTTGATCGGCTGGCACAGCACCATCGGCGGAATCGTCCGGTGCCGTGCAGTGCCCTTGGAGAGATGCTAACCCGATCGCCCTGACACTCCCTCATACAACGCAGAGACTTAAGCCCCTTACTATCGTATCAGGTAACGGGTCGAATGGGGCGGCGGCGGCGCCCCCCTCGTGATCTCGTGAACTGGACCGGGCTCAAGAACAGGCGTGCAGCAATGTCTGATCTCCTGGGGCTTATCCCAGCAAGCAGCGGAGCAAAACCACAGTAGCTGGAAGACGTCATCCAGGGCTGGATAAACCCGGAGAGATTTGATGCCTCCTAAGCAAAGCCCCTGCCCTGACCGACGACATCTGGAGCTTCAACGCCCTGTCCATGTTCATGACGCGGCGAAACCATCCGCCTCCTCACGCTGGGGTTCGGGTTCTGGGATCTGAAGTATGAGGCCTGACCTTCGCATCTGCCTCGACAACGAACCACTGTCTCCCGATCAGTCCGAGCCGACAAGCCGGGAGGCTCACTGCGCGGTTCAGCGCTCCGTCGTGACGCCGCGCCATTCATCACGGGGGACGAGCGAGAGATCAGCAGCGCAGCTGCCCACCATGTAGCGATCTGCGTCCCAGGACCAGATTTCAGGGGCGTTTAGCGGCTCCTCTCCGCCATAGGTGGGAAGCGAGGATGTCAGGCCAACTGCGCCAGTCTTTATTGCCTCGTACAGGCTGTCCAGTGTCGGATACATCATGGGATTTTGCCTCCTTATCGAGCCTTCTTGTTCATCCCCGGTATTGTTTTCCGGGCTGGATGCAGAACCAGCAGCAGGCTTAGGGGTTTCGGTCAGACCCACTGCGGAATCCCTCACTTTTCCGACAGCGTCACACAGGGGGATCGTCGCACGCCACCCTTGAGCAGTAATGAAAACCATGACCAGAGACCCAGCTTCCACGAACCCGGCCTCCGCCCATGACACCGTTCATTCTGAAGGCCAGAAGAGCAAGGCCGATCGTGATGAAGCCGAGCGGCAACGTCGGCTCGGGCTGCTGATCGACCGGCTACCCGCACGCCTCGCGAAAACCGTGCGCTGGCTGCTCGCACCGTCGCGGATCTGGATCCGTATCCCGGCGGGGCTTCTCTTCATGGTCGGTGGCTGCCTGGCTTTCCTGCCCGTCCTTGGCGTCTGGATGCTGCCTCTGGGCTTTTTTCTGGTGGCGGAAGACATCCCTCTTCTGCGTCGATGGAGCGGCAGACTTCTCGCCTGGATCGAGCATCGTCATCCCGACTGGATGGGCCTCGATTCCTGATTGATGCCTTGCCGACACAGGCAGGGTGGGGCATGCATTCCGCGCAGGGATAATGAGGTTGTCCGGCCATCAGCAGGCGCACCGCCGGGTGGCCGGAGCAAACTCAGTGCGTCGGGCTACCCGCTGGCGCCGGTACGGGATTGGTACGCACACAAGCCGTCTGCGCCTTTGCAGAAGGATCGCAGCGCGGCAGTTTCTCAGCGGCGGGAATGGGCCAGAACAGCCTTATGCCAAGCGAGATCAGCACCAGAACAAGCGCAACGATTGCCCAGGGCATGATCGAGGGGAGTTTGCGCGGCGGATCGGGGTCAGGCACCCCGTCCTTCATGATGCGGTACAGATCGTTCACCGGGTCAGCCCTTCACCAGAACAGCCTGCATTTCGTCCCATTCGCGCTTGCTCAGCCCTGAATCGGCCTGTTTCACAGTCTCACCGGCCAGCTGGCGCTGCAGCACGGCAATCATGCCTGCCGAGAAGGTGAACGCACCCAGTCGATAGTCCTCGAAGGCCGATGCCGTGATGGGCACCCAGGCACGCAGGATATCGAGCATCGCCTCGGCATAGACCCGGATCTCATACTGCGCGTGGCTGTCAGCACGCAGGCTCAGGAAGTGCAGCAGATTGTGGAGGTCGATCTTCCAGTACCACTGCGTGTAGGTGTTGAGCGTCAGGTTCATGCGCGCAAGCTCACGCGCCAGACCATAGCCCTCAGGGTCGAGCATCGTCTCGTAATTGTCGTAGCAGCGCGAGGCGTCCTGACGCAGCAGGTCCAGCACCTCGGCGGCCTTGTCGGGCGAGAGCGCCTCAGCACGACCCTGACGGTTGGAAACGCTCTGAGCCGAAACCTGCTCGGGATCGGGCAGATAGAACTCGCGGTCGAGAATCGAATAACGCGCCGAATACTCGTTCACGTTCGCCATACGATGGCGAATCCACTGGCGCGCCACGAATACCGGCAGCTTCACGTGGAACTTGATCTCGCACATCTCGAACGGCGTCGAATGACGATGACGCATCAGATACCGGATCAACCCGGTATCCTCGGACACCTTCTTGGTGCCGCGCCCATAGGACACGCGCGCAGCCTGTACCACCGCGCCATCATCGCCCATGTAATCGACCACACGAACGAAACCGTGGTCGAGCAGCTCGATCGGATTAAAAAGAATCGCCTCCAGGGCAGGCACGGTCGGCCGGCTCGTCTGAGAGGGCGTAAGGCGGGAGGCGTCGATCTCGGCGCGTTGTTCTGGTGTCAGCGGCATAGGCCGAGGCTTACCACAGGAATACCGGCTTAGACACCAGCACTTCGCCTCGCGAGACAATTTGTCCGCTTCCGACACCCCTACATATCAGGCGCCATAAGGAAACGGGCACTCATGGTTCATCACGATTCAACCGGCTTGGTGTGACGCACGGAACGCGGCGGCAAACCACCCCTTGCCGGGCGCACAGCAACACCCTATATGCATCGGTGCCGGAGGGCTTGCCCTTGGCTATGGCGATAAACGGTAAGTGGAATAATCGTTACGGACCCGGGGGCAGTGCCCGGCGTCTCCACCATTCCTTCCCGAGGGCTCTGCCCAACGGAAAGTAAGGGGACGAAACAGGCTCGACGTGCGTGGTAAAGACTTATCTTTTGCCCGGCATTGTACCGCCGTTATCGGGCTAAATCACAAGTGCCAATGATAACACAAAGGTGCTCGCTGTCGCTGCATAAGCGATAAGCGCGGTTCGGGAGGGCACCGGGCAACAGAAGCCCTCCCACTTTTCAAAGCAATATGAATTCCGCATGGCCACCCCAGAGGCCAGTTCTGCCTGAACAGCCGTCGCCCGAAGTGTCAAATGTCGCGCTCCCGCAGAAAGCGTCCTATGATGCGACAGGGCCACACCATGCGGTCGGGGCGGGTTCAGGCTACGCATGGGTGAAATACCACGTCTCCCCGCAAGGCCTTGCCATCCCGCATGAAACGTCGCATCCCTGCGTGATCAGTTTTCGCAAGATGGATCTTCCAGAATGAATGATGATCAGGGTGACGGCATGGATCACGAACTGCCAGAAAGCCTGCTGCCTTACGATGAGTGGGTCGAAGACGCCTATCGCGAAGTCATGCTGCGTGCGCTCGATTATGCGGGTGCCGAAGGGCTGCCGGGCGAGCATCATTTCTATCTCACCTTTCTGACCGATTATCCGGGCGTCATCATTCCCGATCGTCTGCGTGCGCAATACCCGCATGACATGACAATCGTGCTGCAACACCAGTTCTGGGATCTCAAGGTAGACCGTGACGCCATGACGGTATCCGTCGGCCTCTCCTTCGGGGGGATCGGCAGCGTTCTGGTCATTCCCTTCGCCGCCATTACGGCCTTTGCTGACCCGCATATCCGTATGGCCCTGCGCTTCACGGTTGCACCGGGCGAAATGGCCGCTGAAACCGAAGAGCCCGAAGCTGAACCCGAGGAGGCAGAAGCCACCCACCCAGCAGCCAGCGAGGATGGCCAGGTTGTCAGTCTCGACGCTTTCCGCAAGCGCCCTCACTGAACGTGGCTACCGCGCTCTGACAACACCATCCCGAAAGGGCGCCCTCACGGCGCCCTTTTGTCTTTCAGTCGTTCTGACCAGCACGGCGACAAACCCGGCTAGTCCTTCAAGCCGCGTTGACTAGCCCCAGAACGAGCTTTTCCATTTCTGTCCTGACATCCTTGTCGGCCTCGCTCCTGACCAGTTGAGGGGCGAGTTTGAGAAGGTGCAGCAGCACGACGCCACGTGCAGCGGCACTGGCTTGCGCTCCGGGTTCTGCCTTCTCCAGAATACGCACCACGCGGCCCTGAAACTGGGCGCGCCACTGCGCCGTATGGTGCTCGGCATCGGGTCGTGCTGCCAGAAGCAGCGTCGTGTAATCACGCTCCTCCCGCTTATCCAGCCAGACATCGAGCAGCGCACGGGCCATTTCTCCCCCCGCTCCGGGCTGGACGATCTCGCAAAGCTGATCGAGCACGGCGAGACGGTCATGGATAAACCGCTCAAGAAGCGTCGCGGCAATGCTCTCCTTGGTGGGAAAGAACCGGTAGAGCGACCCGATCGCCGTGCCCGAGCGTGCGGCAATCTCGGTCATGGTCGTCCCATCGACCCCTTTTTCGGCGAAAACCGCCCCGGCAGCATCGAGGATACGCGCCACTCTCTCGCGCCCGCGCTGCCTCTTGGGCGCAATTGCGTTTGACTTATGCGAGGATTCCCTCGCATAAGTAGCGGGTGACGTTTCCATCAGAGAAGGGTTCTCCCATGCTTGCTCTCGATCCCAAGACAACGGCGCTCGTGCTGATCGATCTTCAGAAAGGCATATTGAGTATGCCCGTCACCCCCCATACGGGCCAAGAGGTTCTGTCGCGCAACATGAAACTTGCGGAGCAGGCCCGTCAGGCCGGTGCCCCGGTCATTCTGGTGCATGTCGGCTTCGCCCCGGATTTTGCCGATGCGCCGCCCCATAACGTGGACAAGCCTCTCGCCTCCTCCAGCCCCCTGCCCGCGGACTGGAGCGACTTTGCCCCGGACCTCCAGCAGCCCGGTGATCTGGTTGTGCTCAAGAAGCAATGGGGCGCCTTCACAGGAACCGATCTTGATCTGCAACTCCGCCGCCGGGGCATCCGGACGATCATCCTCGCCGGTATCGCCACGAATTTCGGCGTGGAGTCGACCCTGCGTCACGCCTGGGAACTTGGCTATGATGTGGTCGTGCCAGAGGATGCCTGCACCTCGCTCAATGCCGATCTGCACAGCATGGCGGTAACCCATGTCTTTCCGCGCCTGTGCCGTGTCACACGCAGCGACGAGATCGCGTTCGACGCATGAAAGGTAGGGCGTCGCTCTGGCTGGGGCTGATTGCCCTTTCCGCTTTGCTGGGTGGCGGGCTCACCCTGCTGGGCCTGCCTGCTGCCCTGCTGATCGGCGCGATGGTCGCGGCCATTGCTGTGGCCATTTCGGGCCGTGTCATACCGCTGCACCGCACGCTGCCTGTTGTCGCTCAGGCAGTCATCGGGCAGCTCATGGCGCATAGCCTGACCCTTGGCGTTCTGCGCGAGATCCTGTCCCAATGGAGTATCTTCCTGGGCGGGGTGTTCTCGGTCATCGTCATGAGCTTTGCCCTCGGCTGGGTGCTGGCGCGCTTGCGCGTCATGCCCGGCAGTACGGCCCTGTGGGGTGCCTCTCCGGGGGCTGCCACGGCCATGCTGCTGCTTTGCGAGGCCTATGGCGCGGATCAAAGGCTTGTGGCCTTCATGGTGTATCTGCGCGTGTTGCTGGTAACGCTCACGACATCAATCATTGCCCATATCACCAACGCGCACCGCCCTGTGCCGCATGATGCCAGCACCTCTGCCTCGAGCCTGACCAGTCAGGTCGGGATACCGGAAACAGTCCTTCACCTGATCGGCCATGAAGCTACGACGCTGTGGCCCTGCCTCGCCGTCATCGCCTGCGCGGTTCTACTGGCGCGTTTCGTGCGTCATGGTGCTGCGCCTTTGCTGCTGAGCATGGCGGGCGGGGTTATCCTTCAGGCTGGTTTCGGCGTGCATTACGCCCTGCCCCATTTCCTGCTCGTCCCGAGCTATATGGTGATTGGCTGGATGGTCGGGCGACGCTTCACGCGCGATGTCATGCACCATGTCTGGCGCACCCTGCCCGCCGTCACGCTTTCGACGCTCATCCTGATTGGCGGTTGCGCCCTGCTGTCCTGGCCCCTTGCCCATATTGCCCATGTGGATGTGCTGAGCGCCTATCTGGCGACGAGCCCCGGCGGCGCTGACTCGATTGCCATTATTGCAGCCACGACACCCATCAACATGCCCTTCGTCATGGCCATGCAGGTGGCGCGCTTTCTGTCGCTGCTGGTGATTGCGCCGCGCATTGCGACAACACTGGCCCGGTTTCTGCCCCCCGAGCCCGATGCTATCTCTAGTCAGACGGCCCGGAACACTGATAGTGCTTGACATACGCCCCCGCCAGCCGAGGTTCGATCCTTCATGCGCTTCACTGTTGATCGTCTAGACCATATCGTTCTTACGGTTCGTGACCGTGCACTCTCCGCCAACTGGTATCAGCGTGTCCTTGGGATGGAGATCGAGGAATACGGTCGCAACAACCGTGTCTCCCTGAGCTTCGGTGGCCAGAAGATCAACCTGCGCCCTATGGAGTCAGAAGGCTGGACGACCGCGGAATCCGCAGCTCCGGGTGTCAGCGATCTGTGCTTTACCACCGCCATCGACTCGGAAAACATCATCCGTCATCTGGATAAATGCGGTGTGGCGGTCATCGAGGGACCGGTTACCCGTATCGGCGCCCTTGGGCCCATTACGTCGGTCTATATTCATGATCCTGACAGGAACCTGATCGAAATCGCTTCCTATCAGGGGTAAGGCGTTACCCTTCTCTCGGATCACGACCACACGTTCGGGCACTGGCCATTATCGACCATGCCCTGACCCGTGAGGCGTGCCTTACCAGTTCTTGCTGATCAGCCAGAACTCTTCCGAGGTAAGGGTCACAAGCCCACCACCCGGCAGGCTGGTCTCGGCAGCGGCGCTGGCCAGCGCTTCGATACGTTCGACCATGATCGTCTTGCGGACATGGGTTTCGGACTGTTCCTTCACCTGACCCAGCGCAGTGAGGGCGGATTTGGACGCCTTGGCGACACGCGCGGCATCGAGAGCAGCATAGGACATGGTTTACCTCCGTAAGAAACGTTCCCCCAATCTAGCGGAAAACAATCATCACTCCACCCCCCGATACGGGGGTGGTTTTCCATGCTGACATAAAGAGAAGGAGATGGCGTCTGACGCGGGAAGCATTAACCGTTCCAGGAGTACCCAGGCCTCAGCCCGCGCGATGCGCTGTCAGATCGAAAACCACCGACACCTCGAGCGCTACCCACTGCCCTGTTGACCAAGGCCCCTGTCCCACGCCGAAGCGGCTGCGCAACAGATCGGCATGGCCTTTCGCATGAGCGGTCTCCCCTGTGACATCCAGGGTGAAGTCCAGCGTCACGGGTTGCGTGACACCACGCAGAGTGAGCGTGCCGCTGGCCTGATACTGATCGCCCTGAACACGGCGGATTGCGCTCGACACAAAATGGGCTTTCGGGAACGTCGCTGTGTCGAACCAGTCCGATCCGGGCAGGGCCGTGTCACGTTGCCTGTCGCCGGTTTGTGCGCTGGCCAGATCGATTGTCATGTCGATCCGCGCTGTCTCAGGGTGGGCAGGGTCGAGCGCTATCTGCAGCTCATACTGCGTGAAACTTCCCCGAAACGGCGTCCCGGTCTGGGTTCCGGTGAAACCGAACCGGCTATGCGCCTTGTCCACCACCCAGCTTGTGGACAGCCCCTTCGCAGAGGGGCCGGTGACATTCTGCGCACTGGCGAGGGTCGCTCCTGCCATGGGCAAAAGAACTGAAAACAGGGCAATCATCTGCCGCACAGGCAAGGGGCGAAACTGAACATTCATCGACGGGATCTCCGCAGAAAATTCGGCAGCATGCGGGCAAGCACCTCGTCATGCAGCACGAAATGGTGGCGCAGGGCCGCAAACCCATGCAGCACAATGAGCGCAATCAGCAGATAGGCCCCATAGGCATGGATCGCCGAGAAAACAGCCTCGACCGGCTTCTTGTCAGGCAATGATGAGAGCCATGGCAGATCAGGCCAGGGGATGACGCCAAACAATACGGTCGGAATGGCAAACACCGAACTCGACACAACAGCCCAGCCCGTAAGCGGCAGCCCGATCATCTCGGCATACAGGGCAAGATGGGCCAGCCCTGCCAGACGCCTCTCGCCCGGCGCCATGTCCGGGGGCAAAGGCGGTGGCGGACGAACGAACCGCCACATCAGACGCAGACAGGCGGCGATCAGGATCGTGATGCCAATCGATTTGTGCAGCTGATACAGGGCAAACACTCTGGATGGGCCAAGCGTGAGGTGGACCATGACCAGCCCGATGCCGATCAGCGTGAGGATACCAAGAGCCATGACCCAGTGAAGCGTTATGGCAACCGGGTCATAGCGCCGCATGGGCCCCGCCCCGTCTGCGGGGCGGCTTGTGCTCTGCGATGCGTCGCGACGAGTCATCTTCTTTTTACCCAACTGACCTGACCCATGCCGGCGTCATGCCGTCCGATCGGGGATCGGCACCGATCCACTCCCAAGAGCCCGGATATCCCGGGCCCTTGTCAGGCGCGTTATCCGGCATGGGTACCGGGCCTGACCGAGGGGCGTTATGCCCCGCTCAGGACTGGCGCTCGAAAGCCGCAGCGATGTGCAGGGTTACGGCATCGCCCACCAGCGGGACGTAGCGCGACACACCGAAGGCGCTACGAGAGATTGTCGCATTGCCTTCAAACCCGACCGTCTCCTTCTTGTCGAGCGGGTTGACGCCACTACCGATCAGCTTCGCCTTGAAGGTGACAGGACGCGTGACACCATGCAGGGTGAGATCACCACTGATGCTCGCCATGCCTGCGCCATTGCGTACGATATGCGTCGAAACAAAATGCGCCGTCGGGAACTTGTCGGCATCGAACCAGTCCGCGCCCTTGAGTTCACCATCCAGCTTGGCCACCGTGGTCTGGACCGAGGCGATCGGGAGGGTCACATCAAGCTTCGCGGCATCGATATGAGCCGGGTCGAGCGTGAGCGACCCCGATGCCTGCGAAAAGAACCCCGAGAAATTGGTGAACCCCATATGCAGGAGCGTAAAGCCGACCTGCGTATGATAGGGCTCGATCGCATAGGTGCCGGCCTGCACGGCCTTGGGGTCGGGGTTCCCGCCCTTCTGGGCATGAGCCTGCGGCAACGCCGCCAGAAAGGTAACGAGCGTGAGACCGGCGAGGAAAGACTTGTTCACAACCGATGATCCTTGCGTGAGGGTTGACTGATCAGAAAGAGAGGGCGGCGATCTCGGCTCGGGCGGCCTTGAAGGCGGCCTCACGGGCTTCCGGCCCGCGGCTCAGACCTTCAGCGCGGATCCAGGTGATGTCCTTCAGACCCAGAGAGCTCAGAAGCGCACTCATATAGGGCTCCTGATGATCCAAAATGGCTGCCGGATTGCCCGGCGTGTAATTGCCGCCACGCGTCGAAATCAGCACGACCTTCTTGCCCTGCGGCACTAGGCCGACGAGACCGTTCTCGCCATATTTGAATGTCTTGCCTGCCACCACGATACGATCGATCCAGTTCTTGAGCTGGGCCGGGACGGTGAAATTGTACATCGGCACGGCAATGACAATGATATCGGCGGCAAACAGCTCATCCACATGAGCATTGCCACGCGCCAGATCGGCCTGGATCGTCTCGTCGGTCACCTCAGCGCCGAACCGCGCTGCAACATGATCGGCGCCGAGCACCGGGATCGGATGCGCAGCCAGATCGTGATAGGTGATCTCAGCACCAGGATGCGACGCCTTCAGATGAGAGATCGTCTCGGCCGTCAGGACCCGGCTGGCCGAATTGTCACCAAGAATGCTGGAATCGATATGAAGAATCTTCATGGGCTACGCTCCTGAATACAGATTCGATAAGGCGACGGGCGGCCCGCATCGGGCCTCACCTGCCGCCGCAAGGAGCGCACCGTCCCATATGTTGATCCATCTGGACACTTGATATATTCCGATAGATAGTATCGCTTCAGGTTATGGGTAATCAGGCTAGGAAGACGCGCAATGCTGGACCGTATCTCGCTCGATCAGCTACGCGTTTTCATTGCCGCCGCCGATGATGGCAGCTTTTCCGCCGCAGCCAGACGCTTCCGCCGGTCGCAACCCGCCATAAGCGAGATGATCGCCACGCTGGAATCCCAGATGGGTGTCGCACTTTTTGACCGTATGGGGCGCTACCCGCAGCTCACCAAGGCAGGCGAGACCCTTCTGGCGGACGCACGCGGCATCGTACTGGGCGTGGACCACATGAAGGCACGCGCTTACGGCATGTCTTCGGGGATCGAGCCCGAATTATCGGTCGTGGTCGATGTGTTCTTTCCCATGGATCGCATGACGCGCGTGGCACGTGGCTTTCGCGAGACCTTTCCCCACACGCCGCTGCGCCTTTATGTCGAGGCGCTTGGAGGCGTGTTCGAGCCGATCCTCGATTCACGGGCCCGTATCGGCATTGCAGGCCCCCTCCCCGATCTGCCCGACGCGCTCTCCTCGGAAGTTCTGGGCGATATCCGTTTCATGATGGTGGCCTCGGCCGAGCACCCCCTGGCCCGTCACGAAGGTCCCATTCCACGTGAGGAGCTCGCCCGGCATGTGCAGCTTGTGCTGACGGATCGTACCTCCCTTTCCGCCGGGCGCGAGCGTGGCATTTTCTCACCCTCGACCTGGCGTCTGGCCGATCTCTACGCCAAGCATCACTTCCTGCTTGGCGGGCTTGGCTGGGGCGGCATGCCGGTCCACAGCATCAGGGCCGATCTGGACTCCGGCAGGCTTGTCGAACTCAATATTGACGGCTTCATCCCCGGCGGCTCGGCCATGCCCATGACCGCTGTCTACCCAACAGCCGAGCCGCCCGGCCCGGCGGGGCGCTGGCTGATCGACCACCTCAAGCTCTGTCCGGGCCATCAGGCCAAGGCTGAGAGTGCCGGTTCGCTCCGGAGCGATCACACACACCCCGACGAGCGGCTTCAACCACAAATCGCGAGCGGGGCCTGCCGCTCCACGCAGCCGGTTCTCCCGTGACGACGCATGCGACGGCGGGGAAGAGGAAGCGATTATTTGCACTGGCATTTCAGGCCGGATCTGGCCTAAACGAAGCCGCCCATGCAGATATCCGATTTCGATTTCGATCTTCCGCGCGAGAATATCGCTCTGGAACCCGCCCGCCCGCGTGACAGCGCCCGTCTGTTGCGCGTTGCTGCCGGTCAGAATCTGGCCGAGACGCGTATCAGCGATCTGCCCAGCCTGCTCGAACCCGGCGATCTGCTGATTGCCAATGATACGGCGGTCATCCGTGCCCAGCTCGCGGCACGACGCGGTGAAGCCAAAATCGGGATCACGCTCGATCGTATCCTGAGCGATGGCAGCTGGCATGCACTGGCGAAAAACGCCCGTAAGCTGAAGCCGGGCGACACACTGCATTTCGGCTCGGATTCCGTAACTGCTGAAGTGGTCGAGAATGAAGGCGATGGGGCAATCTCCATGCGCTTCTCCGCCGAGGGCGAGGCCTTTGACGACTTCCTCAAACGCGCTGGCGTTCTTGCCCTGCCGCCTTATATCGACCGCCCCACCGGCCCGACGGCGCAGGATGACAGCGACTACGCCACGATTTTCGAGCGCTACAAGGGCGCCGTTGCGGCACCCACGGCAGGGCTGCATTTCACGCCCGAGGTCCTGGCCGCCCTCGATGCGCGCGGCGTAAAGCGCCACACCCTCACCCTGCATGTGGGAGCGGGCACCTTCCTGCCCGTGCGTGACGAGATTGCCACCCACAAGATGCACGCCGAATGGGGCCGCATCGACGCCCAGACGGCACAGCTCATCAATGACACCCGCGCCAGTGGCCGGAAAATCGTGGCCGTGGGCACGACCAGCCTGCGTCTGCTTGAGAGCGCCGCCGATGAGCGGGGCGTCGTGCATCCGTGGGAGGGGGAAACCTCCATTTTCATCAAGCCAGGCTATCGTTTCCGTGCGGTCGATCGGCTGATGACCAATTTCCATTTGCCGCGCTCGACCCTGTTCATGCTCGTCTGCGCCCTGGCCGGAACCGAGACCATGCGCGAGGCCTATCGTCACGCGATTGCCGAAGGCTTTCGCTTTTATTCCTACGGAGATGCCTGCTTGCTGGACCGCGCCCCATGACCGAATCCCCCACGAAAATGCAGTGGAAGGCCGAGGCCTGTTGCGGTCAGGCGCGTGCAGGCCATCTGCATACCGCCCATGGCACGATCCCGACGCCTACCTTCATGCCGGTCGGCACGGTGGGCACGGTCAAGGCCATGACCATGGATGCCGTGCGCTCGACGGGTGCGGGTATCATTCTGGGCAATACCTATCACCTCATGCTGCGCCCCGGCGCCGAGCGCGTGCGCAAGATGGGCGGGCTGCATCGCATGATGGACTGGTCCGGCCCGATCCTGACCGATTCAGGCGGGTTTCAGGTCATGTCGCTTGGTGCGCTGCGCAAGCTCGATCAGGACGGGGTGACGTTCAATTCCCATATCGATGGCTCGAAGCATCGCCTGACGCCAGAGAGCAGCACCGACATCCAGCACGCGCTGGATGCCACCATCACCATGTGCTTCGATGAATGTCCGGCCCTGCCCGCCACGCCGGAGCGCCTCGAATCCTCCATGGAATTGTCCATGCGCTGGGCAGCGCGCTCGCGCGAGGCCTTCGTGCAGCGCCCCGGCTACGGACAGTTCGGCATCGTGCAGGGCGGCACGGAGCGCGATCTGCGCGCGCGCGCGGCCAAAGCCCTGACTGATATCGGTTTTGAGGGTTATGCCATTGGCGGTCTGGCGGTGGGTGAAGGTCAGGAACTCATGTTCTCGACGCTCGATTTCACCACCCCGCTCCTGCCGCAGGACCATGCACGCTATCTGATGGGCGTGGGCACCCCCGATGATCTGCTGGGCGGTGTGGAACGCGGTGTCGACATGTTCGATTGCGTCATGCCCACACGTGCAGGCCGCACGGCGCGCGCCTATACCGAGCGCGGCACGCTCAATCTGCGCAATGCCCGCCATGCGGAAGACAACCGCCCGATCAGCCCGAACTGCGATTGTCTGGCCTGTTCGCGTCATAGCCGCGCCTATCTGCATCATCTCTTCCGCGCCAACGAAATTCTCGGCCCGATGCTGCTGACCTGGCATAATCTGGCCTATTACCAGCGGCTGATGCGCCAGATACGGGTTGCCATTGTCGACGGCACTCTGCCGCAGAAAGCCCTCGCCCTGCGTGCCGGCTGGGCTGCCGGAGACTGGACGCAGGACGAATTCCCCCAGCCGGACTGGCCACCCGTCCCATGACGCCCTCTGTCCCATGAGCAAGAGCATCGAAGACCGCATCGCCGACCATGCGCGGCATCTCGGCTTCGATGCGATCGGGTTCTGTGACGCCACCCTGCCCGAAGAAGCCCGCACGCGCCTGAAGCAGTTCGTGGAAGACGGGCGCCACGGCACCATGAGCTGGATGGAACAGCGCATCGACCAGCGCGGCGACCCCAAGGCCCTTTGGCCCGAGGTTCGCAGCGTGATCTCACTCGGCCTGTCTTATGCACCTGAAGCCGATCCCGCCGAAACGCTCGACCAACCCGATAAAGGCACGATTTCAGTCTATGCCCGCCATCGCGATTATCATGATGTGCTCAAGGGCATGCTCAAGCATCTGGCGCAATTCGTGGTGCGTCAGGAGGTCGGTGGCGATGGCACACAGGTGAAGGTGTTTGTCGATACGGCGCCGGTCATGGAAAAGCCGCTGGCCGAGCAGGCTCAGCTTGGCTGGCAGGGCAAGCATACCAATGTCGTCTCCCGCGATCATGGGTCGTGGCTGCTTCTGGGTGAAATCTACACCACGCTCGACCTCACCCCGTCACCACCACGCGCCGGGTCATGCGGCAGCTGCACGCGCTGCCTGACCGCCTGCCCCACCGACGCTTTTCCGCGCCCTTATGCGCTCGATGCGCGACGCTGCATTGCCTATCTCACCATCGAGCATGACGGGCCAATTCCAGTCGAATTCCGCAAGGCCATGGGCAATCGCATCTATGGCTGTGACGATTGCCTCAATGCCTGCCCGTGGAACCGTTTTGCCGCGACCTCGCGCCATATGAAGCTCCAGCCCCGTGCCGATCTGATGGCGCCCCGGCTGGAAGATCTGGCCCGTCTGGACGATGCCGGATTTCGCAGCTTTTTCTCCGGCTCGCCCATCAAGCGCATCGGCCGCAACCGCTTTGTGCGCAATGTTCTGATCGCGCTCGGGAATTCGCACAACACTGACCATCTGGCCCTGATCGAAACCCTGACCGGGGACGAGAACCCGATGGTGGCTGAAGCGGCAGAATGGGCACGAGCCGAGTTGCTAGGTCAAGAAGACAATGAGTGATCTCGTCAAACGCAGCTTTACGCTGTCACGCCACCGCACCAGCATCGCGCTGGAGCCGGAATTCTGGGCCGTGCTGGAGGAAATGAGTGCCGGCAATTCGCTGGCTTCCCTGATCGCCAGTATCGACGCATCCCGCCCGCCGGAACGCCCGCTCGCCTCGGCACTGCGCGTCGCCTGTCTGGCCTTTCTACGCAGTTCCTGAGCGCAATCCGGTAACGCTCAAGGCGTCCCGAATTGTCACGGCTGCGAACACTGCCTGCTGTACCCTGCGGAATTCAGGCCTTGCGGCGGCTCATCAACGCACCCAGCCCTGTCACGATGACATAGGCCAGGATAAGGCTGACGAGCATCATGGTAGTCATGATGATGCTTGCCTGACTCAGACCCAGCGCGAGAGCGTCATTGACGTAAAAGACGGGCGACAGGATCTTCCAGCTTCGACCCGACCAGGCAAAGTAGTGATAGGTCGCATTACCCAAAGCGAGATAGACCAGAACGGCGACCGGCAGGGTGACAAGCGCTTTCATCTGACGTCCAGCGTCCCGTAAGACCGCATCCCGTTCATATAGGCCGGCGATTGAGCGAGCAGGAATTCACGCAGGCGATAGAAATCATGGGTTTCAGGCAATGTAATGCATCCCTTGCTGATCCCCCAGAACCCAACGGGATGCAGCCGGAAAGCCCCGCGCCTGATGCCGTCTATCGATGTCTGATCGTCTATGATGCCGTCATCACGGTAGAGGGCGAACCAGTCCTGACGATGGGTACCTGCGAAGAAATCACCGACATGATTCCTGACGACACCCACTCGACCTCCGCACTGCCGATCGAGGATATGGTAAAGCCCCGGTGGGAGAGGACCATTATTCCGGTTGCTGGCCGCCGCGGACGGTTGGTGAAATCGCCGGACCCGGAATAGGCAGGAAAAGAGCCGAACCCCACGCAGGTAAGTACCGAAACGTCTCTCTCGTTGAGGTAGAATACGCAATGCGCGGCCAAGTGATTTGTCTCCGATATCAGGCACAGAGCGATCTGCTCGAGTAATTATTTCTTTTACACTTTTCGGGATGCAGGACCATCGCTGCAGGTCTCTGCATAGGCGGCTGCCAGTGAGGTTTCAGGCGCCCCCACCA
The DNA here is from genome assembly GCF_000505765.1 of Asaia sp. SF2.1. Taxonomy (NCBI): domain Bacteria; kingdom Pseudomonadati; phylum Pseudomonadota; class Alphaproteobacteria; order Acetobacterales; family Acetobacteraceae; genus Asaia; species Asaia sp. SF2.1. The sequence goes on from NZ_AYXS01000023.1 coordinate 172,780, forward strand.
TCATTGCAACACCTCTCACCTGACCGTGAGCAAACCTCTAGCCAATGATGATCGTTGTCGATATCTAACGACAACAACATAATGCTCACCTTCGTGATGCTGGGGCTTCATCGATCCATGACGTCTTGCCCATCTGGCACTGCCATTTCTCCTGACAGCCTCGAAGCCTTTATCGAAGCCGAGATCACGCGTGGCAGCTTCGCGAGTGAGCGCGCCATGATCGAAGCTGGCCTGACCCTGCTGCGTGAGAAAATGGCCACTTCCGCCAAGCGGGAGGGAGTCGCCTTTCCGCCTGCTGGTGGTCAATGCGGTGCGCTGATCCGTGGGCTGGACTGGAAACAGCATGCCGTTGGCCCAACATGCCGATGGTCTGATCCGCTACGGGCAACGATTACCAATATCGTCAATTCCCCCGTGGCCAAGATGCTGCTTTGGGGGCCCGAGCAGATCCTGTTCTACAACGACGCCTTCAGTCTCATCGCAGGCGACCGCCACCCCTGCGCACTTGGAACGCCGCTCACAAAAGCCTTCCCCGAACTCGATGAGTGGACAAGACCCGTTCTCGAAGCCGGACTGCGCGGGGAAGCCGCAAGTTTTCAGAATCGCAAGATCAGGCTCAACCGACAGGATCAGGTCGAAACGCTGATTCTAGACTTCTATTTCACCCCCGTTTACGAAATGGGCGAAGCGCCTGGCGGCGTCTTGTGCACCATCGTCAACAACACCGAGCGCGTTCAAGCCGAGAAGCGTCTGGCCTCAAGCGAAGCGGAATTACGGTGCGTTACCGATGCGACGCCCATGCTCGTTTCCTATGTCGATCAGGCGCATGTCTATCGCTTTGCCAATGCCGCTTATGAATCCTGGCTTGGCCTGCCGCTTGAGCGCATCGTCAACTGCCCCGTCATCGAGGTCTTGGGGGCGCGCGTCTATGAAGACAGGCGCCCCGACCTGGAAGCTGCGCTCTCTGGCCGGTCTCTCACCGCAGAGACTCTCCTGCCTCATCAGGACGGCACAGAGCGTCATACAGAGTTCCGATACGTGCCGCATATCGACGATGATGGGGTCGTACACGGCGTGCATATCCTCGGCATCGATATCGAGGACCGGGCACGGCGTATCGCCGAGGTCGCCGCGAGCGACAGACGTTTCCGCACCGCGATGGAAGCCGTTCATGGTGTGCTGTGGACCAACAGCGCCGATGGCCGCATGACGGGCGAGCAGCCGGGCTGGGCTGCACTGACAGGCCAGACAAGCGAGGAATATCAGGGTTTTGGCTGGGCCAACGCCGTTCATCCGGACGACACCGCCGCCTCGGTTGTCGCATGGAACGCCTCCGTGTCGTCACGCAGCATGTTCGTGCATGAGCATCGCGTGCGCAACCGCGACGGGCAGTGGCGCAATTTTGCCATACGCGCCCTGCCCATCCTCGATGACTCAGGCGAAATCACCGAATGGGTGGGGGTTCATACCGACATCACCCATCAACGCGCCGCAGAAGCTGCATTGCGCGATCACGCGGAAGACCTGTCCCGTCAGGTACGCCATCGCCAGCGGGCCGAAGAACAGCTGCGCAAGCTGAACGAGACGCTCGAAAACCGCGTGATCGAGGAAATCACGGAGCGACGTCAGGCCGAGACCCGGTTGGCTCAGGCGCAGAAAATGGAATCCATCGGTAAATTGACTGGCGGCGTGGCGCATGATTTCAACAACCTGCTTCAGGTGATCAGCGGCAATCTGCAACTGCTCGGCAAATATGTGATGGGCAACAGCCGGGCCGAACGTCACGTCAGCAGCGCAATGGGCGGCGTGCAGCGTGGTTCACGTCTGGCCAGCCAGCTGCTTGCCTTCGGCCGCCGTCAGGCACTCGAACCCAAGATCGTGAATGTGACCCGCTTCGTGCGTGGCATGGATGAAATGCTGCGCCGTGCAATTGGTGAAGGGATCGAGATCGAGACCATCGTCTCGGCTGGTCTGTGGAACACGTTCATCGATCCGGCACAAATCGAAAATGCCCTTCTGAATCTTGCCATCAATGCCCGCGATGCGATGGATGGACAGGGCAAGCTGACGATCGAACTCGGCAACACCCATCTCGATGACGCCTATGTGCGTCAGCATGACGAGGTCAAGGCCGGGCAATATGTGCTTCTGGCCGTCAGCGATACCGGCACGGGTATGACACCCGACATTCTTGCCAAGGTGTTTGAGCCATTCTTCTCGACGAAGGCAGAAGGCAAGGGCTCCGGGCTTGGCCTCTCGATGGTCTATGGCTTCGTCAAGCAGTCCGGCGGTCACATCAACATCTACTCCGAACCGGGCGAAGGCACGACCATCAAGCTCTATCTGCCCCGTGCGATGGACGCCGAGGATGTCGAGATCGAACATCACATGGCCCCTGTCACCGGCGGCAGCGAGACCGTGCTGGTAGTGGAGGATGACGATGAAGTGCGGGCCACTGTGGTCGAGATGCTTTCCGACCTCGGCTATCAGGTTCTCAAGGCCACCGATGCCGCCAATGCGCTGGTGGTGATCGAAAGCGGTATGCGCATTGATATCCTGTTCACCGATGTGGTCATGCCCGGAACCCTCAAGAGCCCGGAACTGGCCCGTCGCGCCAAGCAGCGCCTGCCGGACATCGCTGTGCTTTTCACTTCCGGCTATACCGAGAACTCAATCGTGCATGGCGGCCGTCTGGATGCCGGGGTAGAGCTGCTTTCCAAGCCCTATACGCGCGACGCGCTGGCGCGCAAATTCCGCCATGTTCTGGCCAATCGCCAGCAGCGCGTGCAGGCAACAGCGCCGCGCCAGCCGGACCCATCGGAAGCCTCGTCTGCCAGCGCCGGACAGGCGGCCCTCATTTCCGGGGCAGAGTCCGTCGGAATGGGCAACGCCCCGGCCCGCACGCTTTGCGTGACGGTACTGCTGGTTGAGGATGACCGTCTGATCCGTCAGGCTACCTCGGAAATGCTCAAGGAATCGGGCTTCCTGACCGTTGAGGCCGCCGATTACGACGAAGCCCTGATCGTGCTGCAAACCATGCCGGTTGATGTGTTGCTGACAGATGTGAACCTCCCGGGCCTCTCCGGGAAGGATCTGGCTGCGCAGGCGCGCCTCCTCAGGCCGGATATCGGGGTCGTTTTCGCCACAGGTGATGTCCATGCCGTCGAGGGCGATCCGTCTGTCGTCGTGCTGTCCAAACCCTATGACCTCACAACGCTCACTGCGTCCCTCTCGCGCAGCCTTCCTCGCCTTCCGCCGCAGGCGCAACCGGCTGACGACACGGCTCCGGCCAAAGATCGCCCCGCCACTGTTTGAACTCTCCCCTGTGCTCATGCTACCGGTAGGGAATGGCATTCTGGGGAAAGATGTTCGGTGGCGTGGCCGGTTTCGCTGTTGGCGGACCGATGGGCGCGCTCATGGGTGCGGCGCTGGGCCATGCGGCCGATCGCGGCTCGCTGCTTGAAACACCAACCGGGGGATGGCACGAGCACTGGCGCACCAAGGGACAGCCTGATCCCAATGGGGCCGCTTTCATGGCCGCCGCCAAGATGTCCACCCTGCTTGGCAAGACCGATCAGCTTTATGCCATCGGTCTGGTCGCCCTCTGCGCCAAGATGGCCAAAATCGATGGTCCGGTGAACAAGGCCGAGATCAGGGCCTTTCGCTCGCTCTTCCAGTTTCCGGCCGATAACCTGCTTGAAGTGGGCATGTTGTTCGATCGGGCCCGTGACCGCACGGATGATTTCGAGATGTATGCCCGCGAACTGGGCAAGGGCTTTACCAAGGACCGCGCTCCGCTCGAGCAACTGCTAATGGCGCTCTTCGTCATCGCACGGGCGGATCTTCCTCCCGGCGCCGATCTGCATCCTGCTGAAACGGCTTTCCTGAAAAAGGTCCATGCGGCTTTTGGCCTGCCGCCCGGGGCATGGGACAGGGCCGAGACGGGTCGCTCCGGGTCAGCCAGCAACGAAAATGATGCCTATGTGGAGTTGGGCCTCACCCGTAGCGCCACCGATCAGGAAGTCAGGACGCGCTGGCGTGTGCTGATCAGGGAACATCACCCCGATGTTCTGGGTCAGAAAAACCTCAGTCCCGATGCCCTGGCCAAGGCTGGCGATCGCGTCGCCCGCATCAACGCGGCGTGGGACCGGATCAAGCGCGACCGCAAATTGTAGCCCCTGCCTGCACTGTACCCAGCTCCTGTCACGTCGAGTTGCGAGCGGTACGGCACAAGCGGACCTCCCCGACATGATTTGATAATTTGTTGAGAGTAATTCTCATATATAAAAGACCCTCATGAGCCCGGCATATGCTGCTTGCCGGTGCGCCTTGCGGAAGCGGTTTCCCGGCCATGATGGTTTTTCTGCTCCTTTTCTGCCTCTCCTGTGCTGCCTTTACGATCTCCTCCGTCGCAGGCGGGGGCGCTGGCCTCGTGATCATGCCCGTGCTGGGCCTTGTGCTGGCCACACCCAAAATTCCGGCAGCGCTCTCCATCGGCACCATGTGCAGCACGGTCGGGCGCATCGTCACCTTCTGGCAAGTCATCAACTGGCGGGTTGTTCTGTTTTTTACCCCGGCCGCCCTGCCGGCTGCCGCGCTGGGCGTGTTCTGCCTGCGGCTCATGCCACCGGTTTATCTCGAGCTCATTCTTGGCCTGTTTCTTAGCGGCAATGTCTTTCTGCCCCTTCGCCGCAGCCCGCCCGCAGAGACCGATCAGCGCCAGTGGCGCTACCTGCCTGCCATAGGGTTCGCAGCAGGGTTCGTTTCCGGGTTCACCGGTGCGACAGGCCTCCTTTTCAACCGGTTCTACCAGAAGCTGGGCCTTCAGAAGCAGGCACTGATTGCCACGCGCGCAGCCAATGAGGTGCTGCTGCATGCCATCAAGCTGGTGCTCTACGCGCAGTTTGGCCTGTTTGATCGCGGGGTCTTTCTGGCTGGGGTTTGCGTGGGTGCAGCAGCGCTGGCCGCTATCAAGGTGACACAGTGGGTCCTGCCTCTGCTGACCCACGCCCAATTCTGCCGGATCGGCCATGCCGCGGCTGCGGTGGCAGGAGTTCTCATGCTGAGCGGTGCCGCCCGCCAGATTGTTCAGAAGGATGCGATGTCGCTCAGCTACGGGCGCGCCCATGGCGAGACGGAGCTGGCCATGACATGGCGCAGCCACCGTCTGGCGCTGGAATTCGAGCGGCCCCTGGAACTCGAGGTCAAACATCGGGTGGCCAGCGTGATCGACCCGCAGACAGGCCGTTCAGGCGCGCGTCTGACGGTGCTGCATCTCGCAGCCAATCGTGGCCTGTTCATCACACGGCGCGGCCTGCACGGTGATCATGAGTACGGCTTCCACCACGGGCGCCACCGGCAGGACGCATAGCGACGTACCCACGACATGACGGGACCCAATCAGGGCTCCTGAGACCGTGAACGCCGTGCCTCCCAAGCCCTGTGGCCGTAGCACCAGGCGTAAAAAAACCCCGCACGCCCGGAGACGTGCAGGGTTCTTTCGGGTCGGGCCGCAGGAAGCCTAGCGCGTACCGAGCTTGAAGATGGTCGTGTAGTCGAACTTCTGCCCCGGACGGAGTTCCGTGGTCGGGAAGGACGGATGGTTCGGGCTGTCGGGATAATGCTCGGCTTCAAGGGCCAGCGCGTCGGTCTGACGATAGGCCCGATGGGAGATCCCGGCATATTTTCCGGTTAGCGAATTGGAGGTGTAGACCTGCAATCCCGGCTGGTTGGTCGAGACCTCGAGCGTGCGACCGGAAGCCGGATCGAAAATCACCGCAGCAGGCCGCGGGGCTTTGCCATAGGTACCATCGACAATCCAGTTATGGTCATAGCCACGAGCAATCAGCATCTGCGCAAAGTCGCTGCGCAGATGATCACCGATCCGCATGGGCTTGCGGAAATCAAGCGGCGTTCCCGCCACTGTGGCCAGCTCGCCCGTCGGGATCGAGGTGCCGTCGGTCGGGGTATAACGCTCGGCGTTGATCTGCATGACCTCGTTCTCGATCGAGCCTGAGCCTTCGCCATTCAGGTTCCAGTAGGAATGATTGGTCAGGTTCAGCACGGTCGGCGCATCGGTCGTGGCCTGGTAGTGCAGGCTGAGCGCGTTGTTTTCATCCAGCGTATACGTCACGTTGGTCGTGAGCGTGCCGGGAAAACCCTGATCGCCATTGGGGCTGACGAGACGCAGCGTGACCGAAGCACCCTTGGCGTTCTTTTTCGTGTCCACCAGCGTCCAGACATGCTTATCGAAACCGATTTTTCCACCGTGCAGGGCGTTTGGCGGGTCGGTCAGATCCGTATGATAGCTCTTGCCATCAATGGTGAAGGTGCCATGAGCCAGACGATTGGCGTAACGGCCGATCATTGCCCCGAAAAACAGGCCGCCCTCAGCCGAATCCTTTGTGTAGCCCTCAAGCGTGCCGAACCCCAGGACCAGGTCCTGCACATGACCTGCGCGGTCCGGCGCTTCCACAGACTGGATGATGCCGCCATAGGTGATGACACGGACCGTCATCGCATGATCGTTGGTCAGGGTGATGATTTTGACATCCTCACCGGCAGGAGTCTTGCCCCAGGGCTGGACTGTCACAGCTGGCGCAGCCTGCGCCGCACCGTCCATTATCCCCGCAAGCGCCACCAGACATACGGCGCTCTTCACTAATGCTTTCATGGACAAGGTGCTTCCATCTGTTGATTCGCCGCCACACTGGTCGGAGAAATGATCTGTGTCAAAGTATATAAAGTTCATTTTCCTCAACCGCAGCCCACCTCAAACGCTACGCATACGGCATGAGTTGGCATCTACGGTCTGGCGTCTGACAGACATCGTGCTAGAAAACCACGATGCTGCGTCTCTCGCGAGACAGCACGGACATTCTCTTCCCGCCGGAGAGGATGTTTCCTGCTGAATTGTGGGTGACGCGATGAGGTAACAGGACCGGAGTTGAGTGACGGCTCCGGATAAACGATCGTGAGCAGGTGCGCAGTATGTGGCGCGACCGAGCGCGCTGACACGACTTGGGGATTGCGATGACCGCACCGCTAGGTGATTCCGATAACCGGCCAACTGCCGGAACTGCCGATTCAAGCCGTAAGAGACGGCGCGAGCAGCGCAAGGGCGGCCGTGTTCTCATCGGGCTGAGCGCCCTTCTTTCCCTGAGTGCCTGCGCCAGCTGGCGCAACCCGCCGCCGAAAGACCCCGAGGCGCTGGCGGACTACAAGGAAGCCAACGACCCCTACGAGCCGGTCAACCGCAAGATGTATGGTATCCAGATGTGGGCCTATCATCACGCGCTGCGTCCAGTGGGCAAGGCCTGGGCCTGGGCCGTACCCAAGCCGATCCGAAACTCGATCGATAACCTGAACCAGACCTGGTACATGCCAACGGTCTTTTTCAGTGATGTCGGCGCAGGCAAGCCACGCCGCGCTGGCGATGACTTCATGCGTTATGTCATCAACATGACACTTGGCGCTGCCGGGTTCATCGACGTTGCAACATCGCTGGGCTATCCGCATCATGACAGCGATCCGGGTTTGACACTGGCGACATGGGGTGTACCGAGCGGCCCCTACCTCTTCCTGCCGGGCCTCGGCCCCAACACGCTGCGCGATGCTGGCGGCTACGCCATCGCGCAGGGCCTGTCGCCCATCAACTACGTGCCACGCGGCTATGGCCTGCTGACCTTCAACTGGGCCTATAACGTCGCTGGCGTGCTGGGCGGATTCTCGTCTCATATTGACGAGATCGATCAGGTCGAGCAGGATTCACTCGATCCGTACGCGTTTATTCGTAGCGCCTGGCAGCAGAACCGCGCCAGCCAGGTTGACTCGCTCCGCAACGACCACCGGGCGACCGTGCCGGACTGGTACAATTAAGGACCTCCCGACATGTTCAAAACCTGCATCTCTTTCTCCCGTCGCGCAGCGCTTGGCGTTCTGACCACAGCGCTCGTTTCCGTCGCAGCCCTGTCCACCCCGGCCCATGCTGAAGATGCACAGGGCTTCGTGACCGCTTTCGGTAGCAAGCTCGTCGGGATCATCAACAGCGACAAGGGCTTGGCTGAAAAGCGAGCCGAGGTTCTGCCGCTGCTTCAGAGCAATGTAGACATTGCCACCATCGGCAAGTTCTGCCTTGGACGCTACTGGCGCACGGCCACCCCTGATCAACAGGCCCAGTACCTGAAGCTGTTCCATCAGGTGCTGGTCAATGCCGTTACGGACAAGATCGGTGACTATCGCGGCGTGAGCTTCAAGGTGACCGGCGAGACCAACACCCCAAACGGTGAACTCGTCAGCGCCCAGATCATGCGCCCCGGCCAGCCGGTTGCCGATATGGGCCTTCTGATTGCCCATGACGGCGGCATGAAGATTGTGGACATGATCGGCGAAGGGACGAGCCTGCGTCTGACCCAGCGTCAGGATTACAGCTCCTATCTCGCCCGCAATGGCGGCAATGTCGCTACACTGATCAGCGCGCTCGAGCGTCAGCTCTCGCATCGTCACTGACGACACATCCTTTTCGTCGGGAGTTGTGATGCTCCCGACGAAAAGACCTGCTTCATGAAAATAGCCGTCCTTTCGGACATACACGGCACCTGATGCCGTCCTGACCGACTGCGCGTTGCAGAACGTCGACCAGAGGGTCATTCTGGGCGATCATTTTTCTGGTCCGCTCCTGCCCCTCGAAACAGCCCAAAGACTGATTTCCCTCGCCCCGACTGTCATAGCTGGCAATCACGAGTGGCAGCTTCTCACGCGATCATTTCATGAGATGGGGGAGGCCGACCGCTTTACCTGCGGACCCTCGCCCCTCATCATTTCGACTGGATGACGAGGCTTCCGACAACGCTTCGGCTGGAAAGCGATATCCTGCTCGTTCATGGCACCCCCACCAGCGGCCCGGCCTATTTCCTTGAAACTGTCGCGGTCGGGGGCCTGCGTCCCGCTACACGGGCAGAAATCGTCGCCCGCCTCATCCAGTGCGGTCATACCCATATCCAGCGCATGGTGGCCTTCGGAAAAGGGAGACTGGTACTCAATCCCGGCAGCGTGGGCCTGCCTGGCTGAGAGGATGACGAACCGTTCCCTCATCAGATCAGCAATGCCTCTCCACACGCGCGTTACGCGCTGCTCAACGGCGCAAACGGCAACTGGACTGCCAGCTTCCATACAGTCACCCATGACTGGGAACAGGCGGCACAAACTGCAGAAAGAAATGGCCGGCCAGACTGGGCCAAGGCACTGCGTACCGGGCGCCTTTAGGCCAGAGCAGGTTGCTTATCCTGCCTGATTTCGTAAACGAGCATCAAATACCCATCGCGCTTGAAGCTTTCCACATGGTGCATGCCGATACTGCCCAGCACGATGCGTGAGGGCATGTTGTCCTCGCGGGTGACGCCCACCACGCGTTCGACGCCGGCATCCAGCGCAAAACGCAGTGCAGCGCCCGCTGCCTCACGCGCGATACCACGCCCGGCGGCCTCGGGTACCAGTGCGAAGCGCAGGCCCAGACCGCGTCCGTCCGGACGCTCATGCAACCCCGTGATGCCCACGAAGCGATTATTTTCGCGAATGGTGAAAATACCGATGCCGCGCTTTGCCCAGAAAGCGAGGTCATCGGCCATTTCGTCCTCGACCTGCCGGAGCGAGCGGACACCCCCCAGCATACGCCCGAATGAGGCGCCATTGGTCTTGAGGCGAATCATGTCCTGCATATCGTGCCAGCTTACGGGCTGCAGCACGAGTCGCTGGGTCCGTATCTGACGCCCAAGCGTCACGATACGTACCCGGTCATGACATCGGCAAGAGAGATGTCAGAGAGGAACCGCTCCGACATCTTCATCCCTTAGCGTGCGATGGGGCGATACTTGATACGGCTCGGTTCGGTCGAATCCGGGCCAAGGCGACGACGCTTGTCTTCTTCATAGTCCTGGAAGTTACCCTCGAACCATTCGACATGGCTATCGCCTTCGAAGGCGAGGATATGCGTGGCTAGACGGTCGAGGAACCAGCGATCATGCGAGATGACCACGGCGCAACCGGCGAATTCCGCAAGAGCGTCTTCGAGTGCACGCAGCGTGTCGACATCGAGATCGTTGGTCGGTTCGTCGAGCAGAATGACATTGCTGTCCTTCTTGAGCATCTTGGCCAGATGCACGCGGTTGCGCTCACCACCTGACAGCACGCCTACGCGCTTTTGCTGATCGGAGCCCTTGAAGTTGAAGGCCCCGACATAGGCGCGTGACGGCACCGTGCGCTTGCCCAACTGGATGACATCCGTGCCGCCCGAGATTTCTTCCCACACCGTCTTGCTGTCGTCGAGCGAGTCGCGTGACTGATCGACATAGCCGAGCTTGACCGTGTCACCGATCTTGAGTGCACCGCCATCCGGCTGGTCCTGACCCGTGATCATCTTGAACAGCGTGGACTTACCCGCACCGTTCGGCCCGATCACACCCACGATACCACCCGGCGGCAGCTTGAAGTTCAAGCCGTCGATCAGCAGACGATCGCCAAAGCCCTTGGAAAGGTTCTCTGCCTCGATGACCGTGCCACCCAGGCGGGGGCCGGGGGTGATAACGATATCGGCCGTTCCACCGGCACGCTCCTGACTGGCGGCCAGCATTTCCTCGTATTTGGTGATACGGGCCTTGCTCTTGGCCTGACGGGCCTTGGGCGAGGCGCTGATCCATTCCTGTTCGGCGGCAAGGGCACGCTGGCGCGAGCTCTCTTCCTTCTCCTCCTGGGCAAGACGCTTGCGTTTTTGGGTCAGCCAGGAGGAGTAATTGCCTTCGAACGGATAGCCACGACCGCGCTCGATTTCGAGAATCCAGTTCGTGACATTGTCGAGGAAGTAGCGGTCATGGGTGATGACCATGACGGTGCCCTGATAATCGCGCAGGGTCTTTTCGAGCCAGGCCACGCTCTCGGCATCGAGATGGTTGGTCGGTTCGTCGAGCAGCAGCAGGTCGGGCTTTTCGAGCAGCAGGCGGCACAGGGCCACGCGACGGCGCTCACCACCGGAAAGCATGGTGACGGGGCTGTCGGCAGGCGGGCAGCGCAGAGCTTCGAGCGCGATCTCAAGCTTGCGGTCCAGCTCCCAGCCATCGCCAGCGTCGATCTTTTCCTGCAACTCTGCCTGTTCGGCCAGAAGGGCAGTCATTTCATCGTCGGTCATCGGCTCGGCAAAAGCCATCGAGATCTCGTTGAAGCGATCCACCGCGTGCTTTAGGTCACCGAAGCCGAGTGCCACGTTCTCACCGACGGTCAGGGACTCGTCGAGCTTGGGCTCCTGCTCCAGATAACCGATGCGCGCACCTTCAGCGCCCCAGGCCTCACCACCATATTCCTTTTCGATACCGGCCATGATCTTGAGCAGAGTCGATTTACCGGCGCCGTTCACACCGAGCACACCGATCTTGACGCCGGGAAGGAAGGACAGGGTGATGCCCTTGAAGACCTCACGGCCCCCGGGATAGGCCTTCGTCAGGTCCTTCATGACATAGACATACTGATAGGCGGCCATGACGGATCTCCTGATGGAATGGTCGGACGGAATAGGACGAGAACGCGGCTCGAGTGCGCTCCGCATAGGAGCGTAAAAACCCCTGCGCCCGGCAGGACTCGAACCCGCAACCAAGCCGTTATGAGCGGCCTGCTCTAACCAATTGAGCTACAGGCGCACAGGTTGTGCAGGAAATCGCGCAATTCGGCCCCATTTGCAAGACGACATGACAAAGAAATAGGTCTGTTCGTCATTTTGTCTGTCATTGCCTGCGAGAGGTCTCCCGCCGCATCACTGGCATCTCCCCAGCCTCGTACGATCGTGGTGCTTCAGGACAAGGGTATTGCACGAGCACCAAGATATGACTGGTTTCCACCCTGACCCATCCCTAAATCTGCCCACACATCAGAAGACGACCTGATCGGACGGTCATGACAGGGACAATAACGATGCCAGACAATACGACAGCACAAAGCCCCATGCCGCTCCCCTCGGCCGGGATGCGTATTGCGATACGCTACTGCACCCAATGCAACTGGATGTTGCGCTCCGCCTGGATCGCCCAGGAATTGCTGCAGACCTTCGGCACTGAGTTGGCAGAAGTCGCCCTCATTCCCGATACCGGGGGGCACTTCAGTATCATGGCGGGTGATCATCTGATCTGGGAGCGCAAGCGCGACGGGGGTTTCCCCGGCCCCAAGGACATCAAGCAGCGCGTTCGCGACGTGATCGCCCCGGAGCGTGATCTGGGCCATGTTGATCGGTAAATCACGGGCAAAGAGCATGATCCTCATCACATCTGCCCATAACCGTGACCAATAGAACAACATGGACGGTACATAACGTTACGGCGTCTGTGCAGGGAGGAAACGAGCGGTTAAGATAAGGCGATCAATTCACCCCCACCAGGACATGTAGTGATGGACGTCAGCAAGATCTCCCCCGGCAAATCCGTTCCCGATGACATCAATGTCGTGATCGAGATCCCGCAGGGCTCTTCGGTCAAATATGAAGTGGACAAGGAAAGCGGCGCCGTTTTCGTCGATCGCTTCCTTTTCACCCCGATGTACTATCCGGCCGCGTATGGTTTCATTCCGAATACGCTGGCTGCTGATGGCGACCCGGCCGATGCGCTGGTTCTGGCACCGGGGCCGATCGTTCCGGGTGCGGTCATTCGTGCGCGCCCCATTGGCATGCTGAAGATGGAAGATGAGAGCGGACAGGATGAAAAGATCATCTGCGTGCCTCACGACAAGATCCACACGCAGTATACCGATGTAAAAACGATTGACGATCTGCCTGAAATCACTCTGAAGGCAATCGGTCACTTCTTCGAGCGTTATAAGGACCTCGAGCCTAACAAGTGGGTCAAAGTCTCGGGCTGGGCAGGACCAGAAGAGGCCAAGAAAGCGATTATCGCTGCTCTTGAAGCCGTCAAGTAACACCACCACGCTGCAATAAACAGTGACCGGAAAGACACAGCGTCTTTCCGGTTTTTTATATCACAGCGCTGTGAGCCTAATCCGGCTTTCTGCCCCATTGCCAAATATAAATTAGATGTAATAAAAGGGTCATGTTGGGATAAGGAATGAAATACCTCATCCCGGAAAGTCACGGAACCTCGCGTTTTTCATCCGACTGGCGGATTGCCCTCATGTCTCTTCCCCGTATCTCCCCTAAGGCGCTGGGTGTCGTCACCACAGCTCTCGCTACCCTTGCTGCCATGCCGTCGGCCCAGGCGCAGTCGCCTCTGGCTGGGGGTGCGCCCAACGGCACAGGCCTTGCACCTTCGGTGCGTGTCTCGAGCCCGATCGGCACAGTCAATTTCCAGAATTCATCCGTCCCGCCCCTGCCCCATCCGGAAGCCATTTTCGATGATCCATGGGGATGGAACACCTGGCTGCGCCAGCATGGCGTCGCGATCCTTCTGGATACGACCAACGAATTCGCGGGTGCCATCACGAGCCCGACCAAAGGCCTGGGCCTGAGACAGGGCAGCAGCAATGCCGGTCAGTATGGCTTTGAAAACGATATCGACTGGGAAAAGCTTGCCGGTATTCGCGGCTTCTCGACCCACGCCGTGTTCGTCGGACGTTACGGTATTCCTGCCAGCCGCATGTTTGGTGACAACCTGAACCCCAGCCAGGAAATCTATGGTGGTGGCGGCAACGTGGTCGTTCACCTTGTCTATATCTACGGTGAAGAAACGCTGTTCAATGGTCACCTCGACATTGCCGCCGGTCGTATTCCGCTGCTGACCGACTTCTCGTCGAACCCGCTGTACTGCAACTTCATGAATAATGCCTTCTGCGGTAACCCGAAGGCCTCTTCTGACAATACCAGCCATTCATCCTACCCGGATTCGAACTGGGCAGCGCGTGTCCGTGTTCGTCCGTCGCAGTACACCTATCTGCAGGCCGGCGTTTACTTCAACACGATGGGCATCTACGGCGTGCAGCAGATGCGCACGGGCTTCAAGTGGAACGGCGCGGATATCAACGGCGAGGCCGCACCGGTCGAGTTCGGCTGGGAGCCGATCTTCGGCAAGGACAAGCTGCCTGGTCACTACAAGCTTGGTGGTATTGTCGATACGGCACCCCACCCGGACGTATTGTACGATATCAACGACAATTACTGGGCTGTGACGGGCCAGGCCCGCAAGGTTCACAACAACTCGTGGTCTGCCTATGCTCTGGCCGATCAGATGATCATGCGTCACAAGGGCAATGGTCCCGATGCCGGCATCACCCTGCTCGGCGTGTTCTACAACAACTCGCCTGTAACCCAGACGCGTGAACGTCAATACTCGATCGGCGTGCTCGATCGTGGTTTCTGGAAGTCCCGTCCGCTGGACGCCTGGGGTGTGAACTTCAGCTACATCCAGGTCTCCAAGAAGGTCAAAACCGCTCAGGAAATCCAGCAGAGCCTGGGTTATCAGACCCTGCTTAACGGCTCGTTCTTCCCGCAGACCAACGGGATGGTCATCGAAGCGATGTATCAGATCCGCGTCTGGCGCGGCATCACCTTCGCTCCTGATTTCCAGTACTTCATCCGTCCGGGTGCCCAGCAGGGCCTGAAGGATGCAGCAACACTCGGCTTCAAGTCGCACATCGAAATCTTCTGATCCTCACACGCCCCTGCCTCGCAGGGGCCTCGATCAACCTGCGCTATACACGCCCTTATTGCCTTTTCATCCCACGATGGAGGCGATAAGGGCGTCGTAGTTTTCGAGATAGCCCTGAAGCGACAGCTCGGCTTCCGCATGTCGACGGGCTGCCCGGCGCAAGCGGGCCGCCAGCTTTCGGTCCTCAAGAATTTCGAGGATAGACTCCGCAATGCGATCGGGTTCGAGAAACGGGGTCAGCAGCCCTGTCCGTCTATCCGTAATGAACTCTTCCACCGGAGCCGTCTGGCTTCCCACGATGGCGCACCCCGTTGCCATGGCCTCACGCAAGGACCATGAGGCGACGAAGGGATAGGTCAGATAGACATGCGCATCAGAGCGTCGCAGCGTAAGCCTGAACGTGTCGTAATCGACCTTGCCCAGAAAATGCACCCGATCGGTGTCGATGCGTCCCGCCACTTCCTTCAGGAAGATATCGCGCCAGCTTCCCGCATCTGAAGGAGGCGGCGCACCATAGCTTGTCCCGTCGCCACCGATCAGGACGATCCGTGTGTCGGGGCGTTCATCGAGAATACGCGGCAGAGCCCGCATGAAGCTATGGATCCCGCGATAGGGCTCAAGGTTGCGCGCCACAAAAGTCACAAACTTGTCCCCGGGGCGGATCACCTGGTCGCCGATAACGACATCGCTTTTGAACACCGCTTGATCTGGCGCACAGAGATCGAGATTGACCCCTTCGCGCAACAGGTTGATGCGGCTATGCGCCCAGTCGGGATACGTTCCTTTCTGAAACAGCGTGGGGGTCTGACCATGCTGGTTCAGGTTCAGGGCAAGGAGATTGATGGCGTTCTTGACCCGGACATTGGGCGCCAGATCGGGCCGGGGTGGAAATTCCGGATCAAAATCAACGTCATTCTTGTCAGTATGATAGAAGAACTCGAAATAGCCGAGAATGGGCGTCGAGGGATAAACATCGACCAGGTTGAGCAGTTCGCCCCAGCCATGATGCCCGATAATGATATCAGGGGTGTATCCAAGACCCTTGAGTGTCTGCGCTGCCCTTGCAACGGCTTCCGCTCGGCTCAGCCCCATCTCAAGTTCGCGTAGCGAAGGATGGGTATGAGGCGATACCACACGTTCCTGACGATAGAGAACGCGCCTGACCCCCGGCAGATATCCTTCATTGGCCTCGGAGATGAAAACGATCTCGTGGCCTCCCCGCTCATGAAGATGCCTGACCAGATGAAGAAACTGACCCGGGAAATTCTGGTGCACGAACAGGAAACGCAAGACGACAGAGCCTTCTGGCTGGCAGGGACACAGGGAACAGCAGGGCAGCATTCGCGCGCATCGATGCGGGACGCAGTTTCAGCCATTCGTCAGATCTGAGAGTGACAGGAAATCACAGCAAAAAAACAGCCCCGATACCGACCGGTACCGGGGCTGGCCCAAACTCAGGCGTCGCTCGTCTTGCGACGCGAGGCGGGCTTTTTAGCAGGTTTGGCGGCTCGCTCTTCCTTGGCAGCAGGGGCCACCGCACCGTTACGGGGCAGGATTTCAAGATGGAATGCCTCGAGCGGTGCAAGAGACTCGGCTTCCAGCGTTACGCCACCCGCGACCGGCCCGATGCGCGTGCCATCCGTGAAGGTCGCGCTGATCGCGATATCGAATTTTTCCTCGGCACCGTTCTTGAGACGTACGCATAGACCCAGAATCGGCAGGGCCATGCCACGCGATCCGCAATATTGACCGGCCTCGGCCCAGGGGGAGAGCCAACCCTTACCAAGAACAGCCTGATACTCGATATCTTCAGGTGCAACGAGAGATTGCGGCGCAATGCCGAAACCCTCAATCCAGTTCTGGCTGCCCGGCTCACCCATCCATTCCCCGATCTGGGCCAGTACGTCGCCACGACGCTGCACATGGGCGGCAAGCTCAGGCTTGAAATCAGGGTTGCTCGCAGCAGCAGGTGCAGGCTGGGCAGCGGGCGCAGCAGCCGGCGCGGCGGCCGCCGGATCGCCCGAGAGACGCGCCACCTGGATGCCAGGGGCAGGCAGCGAGCTGTCAGGCGCCTGGTATGTCGTCACCATAACCTGAGCAGGACCACGCGCGACACGAACAAGCGCCGCACCGGCACCTGCGCCGTGGCTGCTGCTGATCACACCATCATCTTCGAAGGTTTTGATCGTCACAATGCCGTTGGGCATGTTCGGCGCCTGCGTGACGGTCACCGCGGGATAGCCATTAACGCTCTGGACCGCGTATTCCGGCGGCAGGAACACACAAAAAAGACCGGCGTCAAAGGTCATCAGAGAAGCGTGAACCTTGAGCTGAACAACCTGCTCCGTCCCTGAAGAACTCGCGGAATTAGACATCTATATCGACCCATCTTTGATTTAGGTGTGCATTTGGGAATTTTGCACAATGTGGCTACAGAACTCTCCAAAGGAATAATCGGATGTATAGCACTACATACTACTCAGTAAAAGCTATATCATTTGATGTGAAAAGTGTAGCAACACATTACTCAATAGGGACACAGGCATACCGAGCGGCACCACAGACCCCCTGCCCTCACGCTGTATTCGCTCCGATTGCGCGCCAAGGTCGAAACTTACGGCGCGTAGCCGGGCATTCCAAAGATTGGAGAGCGCGAAACACCAGGTTTCCGGCCATATGGAGGGAATGAGGCCCAGATCGCATTCAAACGACTCGATAACGCTGACAGCCTCGTCTTCACGATACTCACCGGATATCTGGACATGACCCGTTGCCATGAGCCGGTCATCGTCGATGGTATAACCCGCGATAATATAATCGAGAGGCAGATTACGCTTTGCCGCATCCTCAGCCAGTTGCAGCACAATATCATAGCCCTTCTCCCGGCCGATCGCGCCAGGCACGCAGATACGCCGCCTCCCGCCATCCAGCGCGCGAGCGGGCTTTAAAGGCGGATAGTTACCGGTCTCCAGCGGTTCGAGCGTGATGTCCAGCCCGGCAAAATGCCGCCTGAAGCGTCTCTGCAGATCGAGCGATCCGGCCACGACCCTGTTGGCCTGCCGCAGACTCTGCTCGGATTGCGCCACGAGTTCCGCCACTGAGAGGCGCTCGTCAATCAGCGAGCCCTGCTGCGCTACGCACGCTTCGCATCCGGCCAGAGCAGGCTCTCCACAATAATGGTCATTCGGACCAACCAGGCAGATACGCGGGCAGAACCAGATATAATCGTGCAGGACGACATCCCATTTCATGCCCAGCGCACCCGCAAGATCATGCATGACCGGCGCGTGACCGAGCAGATGGTGCCATTCGATACGATCAGCTTTCATGCGGCGCAGGATCGATACGAAATCCAGCCATTCCTGCGGCAAATCAAAAACGAGATTGACCGTATCCCCGCCGCAATCCTCAATGCGACACCCCCGTTCGTGGGGACGCAGGATCAGAACCTGCTCCTTCCTCGCCTCTGCCTGCTGACGCCGGTGACTGATCACCCGCTCAACCCCTCCGCCGGAATCATGCGTTACCATGATCAGACAGGACGTCGCCGATTTGCGCCTTGCGATCATCCGCACAAGCCCGGCATTGCGTCGTATCAGACGCAGGGGGTCTTCAGCGATGAACACAGCGACCTGCTCATCATAACCAGGATGCAGCATGTTGAGCATGCGCAGATTGCGTTCCAGAAGCAGGCTGCGTGTCCGACCGAACGAGACCGAGCCGACATGCCTGACAAAAAGATCCGTTGCTGCCACATGACGCCACCCGAGGGCTGAGGCACGGCAACAGAAATCATTCTCCTCACCGTAGCCCTGCGCGAAGATATCGACATTCAGCAGCCC
Source organism: Asaia sp. SF2.1 (assembly GCF_000505765.1). Classification (NCBI taxonomy): domain Bacteria; kingdom Pseudomonadati; phylum Pseudomonadota; class Alphaproteobacteria; order Acetobacterales; family Acetobacteraceae; genus Asaia; species Asaia sp. SF2.1. The sequence continues at coordinate 191,252 of NZ_AYXS01000023.1, forward strand.
GGTTTCTTCGAGACAATCCCCGCGTATTGCCATGCAGAATCCGTTACCGGTCGGCAGATCGATAAGCGCAGTTTTTGGAAGAGAGGCAAACACCTTGTCCAGCGACAGGGCTGTACGCCGATCCGGCACAGGGTTCGGCCGCGCTACACAGGGATAGGACAGGATGCTCGCATCGTTGGAGAAAGGGGTAACCGTGCCAACACGATCTGCGCGATCAAGCCATGCCCGCAGACGGGCAGCTCCCCCCTTGGGCAGCAGGGCGTCACTATTGAGCAGGATCACGTCGCGCCCTTGTGCGCAGGCCAGCCCGGCATTGGCGCTGGCCGTGAAGCCACGATTCTCTTCCTGAATGATAAGTGTTATCGCGCCCTTTGCAGCAAATTCTGCGAGCATGCTGCGCAAAGCTGGCTCAGGAGAGCAATCATCGACGACCAGGCATTCCAGATCGTCGCTCTTGTCGGTCAGCACAGCCTCTATACAGCGTCGGGTCAGATCATGATCGCGATAGGCGGGTATGACCGCGAGGCATCCCGGCACACGGCGTCCCATTGGAGGATGGCGCGGCCGGTTGGCAACGACGACTTCATCCTCAGGCGCCTGAAAGGCTAGCGTCGTACCAGCATGATCGAGAAGCGCCATCACCGCAGGCGCGAGCGGACTACCCGTCAGGGATTGACCGTAACGATCGCGCAGGTGAACCACCCCCTTAGGCAAGGTGTCGAGCGCAAGTGCGAAATGGCGTGGCCGTGCGAGCGGTTTTTCAAGCAATGTCGCCTGCTCGAGCTGCGACGCCGTGAGATCGAAATGGCTGTCGCCGGCCTCGACGATGACATGGGGCGTGAAATCGGGATCTGCCGGATACCAGATCCAACCGTCCAGCGCATGGCGACGCACTGACACAAAACCCTGCATATGGCGTATGGCCGTCAAATCGATCGGAGCGCCATAAAGCAGCTTGCCGCCGCACTCCGCGCTCAACAACGACGCCTTCATCCACCTCTCGGGCAGAACAAAGGGAAGCGCGACATCAGTGGCAACGATCTCACCATCGAGGCTGATCGTAACCGGCCCCTGCGCTTCGCCGCGCATGACCCCCTCATTGCTCGTCGCGCACCAGCCAGGGCAGCCCGACCGGGCAGCAAAATGCCGCGTCCAGGGCAGCACCTCATCGGCGGGGGCATAATGCGCCAACATACGGCCGAAGATACCGACGGCTTCATCCATGCGGCCGAGATGAGACAAGGCGATGGCCTGGCCCACCAGCGCCTTGCGCATGACAAAGCGCTTGGCGATCCACGCGAAACGCGTGACCGCCTCTTCCCACCGAGAGGCCGAAAGCAGCGCCATGCCATAGGCAAAGATCACATTAGGATCATGATGCGCCATGCGGGCTGCGCGCCCGAGCCAATAAAGAGCCGCCTGTGCGTCGCCGTTATTCGAAGCATCCGTGCCGCGGCGATAAGCATCCTGCGCCCGGGCGTCGTGCCACCTTTGCCAGTCGGCCCGGTCTTTGGCTGTCACCACATGGCCATAGCCCGACTGGACCGGAGGTGGCCGGCGGGTTGAGGGCTTGCGCCCTTCAGCCATGTCTACCCAGACGGCGTTCGAGCTTCGCAAGTTCTACCGCAGCATCATTCACGCCCTGAGCCTGGGCACGCTCAAGCCATATACGGGCCTCTACCGGATTGACCTCACCAGCAAGACCCCGCTTCAGATAACGGCCCAACATCAGTTGACCAAGCGCATGGCCACGTTCGGCCGCGCACCTGAACCAGCGCTGCGCCTCGCGGCGGTCAACCGCGACATCGTGGCCGCCACCCAGCATGGCACCGGCAGAGAACATGGCATCGACATATCCCTGCTCGGCAGCCTGTCGATACAGAGCAAGCGCGCGCTGATGATCTTTCCCCTCAGGCGCCCGACCCGAAACCAGGATCTGCGCGAGCAGAGTCATGGCTTCAGACATGCGCGCCTGCGCAGCCCGATCAAGCCATCGCAAGGCGAGATCCATGTCATGCGGGACACCCCGCCCCTCCAGATACATGCGCCCCAGCCAGTATTGCGCATTCACAACGCCATCGGCTGCACGCTGCATCCAGTATGCAGCCTGAGTGTCATCGCGGTCGATCCCGACCCCCTCGGCGTAGCATACGCCGAGATTGAACGCGCCCACGAGGTCGCCCTTCTCGGCCGCCTGAAGGAAGCGTTTGCGCATGGCATCACGGTCCTGCTCGGAACCAACACCGGTCAGTGCAAGATTGCCAAGATCGGCATCGGCCACCCGGTCGCCGCACTCGGCAGAGACACGAAACCACTTTGCAGCTTCATCCGGGTCCCGCTGCACCCCTGTGCCAGTCAGATAGAGCAGCCCCAGCCCTCGTGCAGCAGCCCCATGACCCAGTTCGGCAGCAATCTGGTACCAGGTTGCTGCCTCCAGATAATTCGGGGCCATTTCCTCACCCCGAATATGCAGATCGCCCAAAAGCGCCGCAGCTTCGGCGTCCCCCCCCATCGCAGCGCGGCGAAGCCAGGTCTCCGCCCGGTCCAGCCTGCGTCGAACGCCCTTGCCTTGCAGAAGATAGAGCGCATAGCGCGTTTGTGCCTGAGCGACACCGCGTTCAGCAGCCTTTTCGAAATAGCCGGCGGCTGCGGTGAAGTCAGCCTCCTGCCCGATGCCTTGCTCGTTGATCCAGGCAAGGAAATAAAAAGCCGTCGCAAGCCCTGCCTGAGCGGCGAGTTTGAGCTCGGCGGTGCCTCGTGCCAGATCATTGTCTGCGGTCGGGTTGGTATGAAGAGCCATACCCAGACCAAGATGCCCCTGGGCCGAACCCGCAGCCGCAGCTTTTTCATACCACTCCCGCGCCTGTGCAGGATCGCGCAGATCTTCGGGGCCGTTTGTCAGTATATAGCCAAGTAGCGCCTGAGCATCGGGCTGGCCCTCATTGGCTGCCAGACGGCTCCAATGCGCCGCCTGATGAAAGTCAGGAATCCGTTTGCGTTCACGGTTGTCGATCAGGATTGCCGGGCGGTTTTCGTCAAAACCTTCGGGAAAGCCCATGAGATAGAGTGTGCCCAGCATGAGCCGGGCCTGCACATGACCGTCTTGGGCAGCCTTGCGCATCCATTTCGTGCCATCCTCAAGACTGGGGGGGGTTCCCCAGCCCTCCAGATACGCCTTGCCAATGCGATACTGTGCCTCGACGCTCCCCTGCGTCGCGAGCGGGCCGAGCAGAGCAAAACCCTGAACGGCGTTTTCGCCAGACTCGATCTGGGTGATCGCATAATTGAGTCGCGCATCACGCGAGACCATTGATGCGAGACGTGATTTTAAAGCCACCCTGCTCTCCTCTGGAGAAATCGTCTTCGGTTAGTTTGGCTCGCGCAAGCCGGTCGACACGGCGGGGATAACCCTGCTGAACATATATTGAAGCAGCGTGCGCTTACCGACCTGGATATCTGCCGAAACCGACATACCCGGCGTAGGATGGAAGAAGCTTGGAACACCGTGCAGTGTATAGCGGTCGATACGCAATCGAACGCGATAGAACCCACTCTCGGAAGGATCTGCATCCCCGGAGGGGGCCTGTCCGGTCGCAGCGCTCTTGGCGTCGGCCGCTGTGAATGCGTCGGCACTGATCAGACGAACCGTACCCTCAGCGCCACCATACTGCGTATAGGGGAAGGTCGAGAACTTCAGCAAGGCATGGTCACCGAGCTTTACGAAACCGGCGTCATTTCCTTTGAGAACCGCCTCAACTTCAAGCGCAGCTCCAGTTGGCACAATCGACATCAAAACCTGAGCAGGTGAGATCACCGAGCCAACCGATAGCTTCGCAATGTTCAGCACTACGCCATCGTCAGGGGCTTTCAGTAGTACCAGTCTATTACGCATGGCGGCTTTGTCGTAATCGCCGATTGCTTCATCAAGGTGATGCTGCACTTCTGCAATCTGGGTGTAGACCTGCGCCTTCCAGTTCTGGATGTAACCGTCGCGTTCTGCCTGAATGGCAGCCAGCTTCGACTTCGTGGAGGCTGCAGCCTGTTGCGCCTCAATCTGCGCTCTCTCGGCTTCCATCAGCTCACTTTGCGCAGCAAGCGTCGACAATTTACTGCCCACCTGATCCGCCTGCAGGCGACGACGCATCTGCAGCACTTCATTCGCAACACGACCACGACTCTGATGCATGGCCGCGCTGGCAAGAGAGCCATTGATCTGGCTCTGCAAGGCTGCAATCTCCTGGTCAAACTGACTAACCTTAGCAGTGTATTCGGCCTTGCGCCGCGCATAGGATGCCGCCTCACGCGCAGCGTAGCTATCATTCAGGTCAGGAACATAGGTTGTACCATCAGCCTCGGCATGAAGCCGTGAGATGGTGGCATGATAAGAATCACGCTGCGCCTTGAGGTTGACGATATCTGCCTTGGTGATCGTAGGGTCAAGATGCGCGAGCACCTGACCCTTCTTCACATACTCACCCAGCTCGACATCAATCGATCGGATGATGGAGATCTCCATAGGCTGAATCACCAGATTATTGCTGACCGCAATCAGCTTACCGGGCGTGCTGACAACTTTATTAAGCGGAAATACCGCAGCAGCCACTAACCCCGAGAGGAACAATGCCCCGACGAGCCATATGATGTAGCGTGCTGACGCTGTAGGCGGCAAATTGACAAGAGCCGCACTCGGGGAGTGAAACTCCAGCAGCGCCAGAGGCAGCCCCTGGGGAGAGAACGGATCATCAGCCGCCCGCGGGACGTGCTGCTGGACTTCAGTGATTTCCTGGTTCCCGTCTTCGGGAACAATATCCTTATTGCTCATGGCTTATTCCTCATCCATCAGCATGGGATCATCATTCTGATCGGTGTTCTTGTTATGGGCGGAATGCTCGTGACGATTCTGCTGCATCCAAAGCATGCGATAGATCTCGCAGCGTTCAAGCAGCACACTATGGGGCGCCACATCGACCACCTTGCCCTTGTCCATGACACAGATCTGATGGCAATCGACCAGGGAGGACAGACGGTGGGAGACGATCACCATCGTACGGCCCTTGCCGATACGCTGCAGATTGGCATTCACCAGCGCTTCACTCTCAGGGTCGAGCGCCGAGGTGGCCTCATCAAGGATCATCAGTTTCGGGTCGCTGATCACGGCGCGTGCGATGGCCAGACGCTGCCTCTGACCACCCGAGATGTTGGTAGAACCTTCCTCGATCGGGGTGTCATAGCCGGCGGGCATGCGATCAATGAATTCCTCTGCCCCTGCCAGACGCGCGGCACGGATCACATCGTCCATTGTGTAGCCGGGACGTCCGGCGGTGATATTGTCACGCACTGTGCCACGGAACAGGAAGTTATCCTGCAGCACGACACCAAACGAGCGGCGCAAATGGCTGAGATTGATCTCGCGCAGTTCCACGCCATCGAGACGCAGATAACCTGTATAGCTTCGACTCACGCCTTGAAGCAGACGGGTAACGGTCGATTTACCCGAACCTGAGCGCCCGACAAGTCCCAGCATGGTGCCAGCAGGAATTTCAAAGTTGACGTTGTTAAGCGCCTTGATCGTGGTCCCTGGATAACTGAAATCAACCTGCGTAAAAGAGAGAGCGCCCTTGATCGGCGGACGCAGCCCGGATGTAAGGGCCTTGGTTTCAGTCGGCTGATTCAAGACCATACCCGCCTCATTGAGGGAGGTCATAACCTCATTCACATCTTCGAGAATTTTTGCCAGACCAACGAGCGGTGCCGCGACACGCCCACCAAGCATCATGAACGCCATCAGGGCGCCTGGCTGGATGCTACTCGATCCGGTCAGGATCAGATAAGCTCCTACCAGGATGATACCGCGGTTGATGAACATGTCGAGTGGCATGACGAGAGTAGTGGGCCAATTCTGCATACGCCCCGCAGCGAGCTTCCATCGAATGACTTCGGCCGTGGTTTCGTCCCACTTTTCGCGGCGCGTAGGCTCCAAGGCCAGCGTTTTGACTGTACGAATACCGGCCACCGTCTCATAGAGGATCGAGCTACGATCCATCTCGGCTCGGATCATCTTGTTATAGACGCGTGTCATCGGGCCGAGGAAAATCACGATGATAAGACCAATCAAGCCTGCGCACGCCACGGTCATCCAGGCAAGCGTCGAGCTCATCCAGAACAGGATCGGCAAGATTACAAATAGAGTAAACATATCCAGGAAGGTGGACATGAGCTTACCTGTCAGGAAGTCACGCACCCTGTAGATGGCCATATAGCGGCCCAGAATGCGTCCTGTTTGTTCACGCTCATAGAATTCGAGCGGCAAAGCCAGCAGACGATTGAACGCATGAAGCGAAATTCGCGTGTCTACTCGCGTACTCATGACGAGTGTGAGCTCGCGACGCCCATAGGTCAACAAGGTTTCATAGAAGCTAAGGATCAGCACAATTGCCGTGATCGATACCAAGGTCGACATCGAATGGTAATTCACCACACGATCAATGACCTGCATGACGATCATGGCCGGGAAAATCTGCAGAATTGCCAGCACCATCGAGGCGAAGAGAATATCACGGAGTGACTGCTTCTCACGCATCACGATGCGGACAAACCACATCAGATCGAAGGGCGCATCAGCCTCCGACAGGTCCCGACGACGCTTGACCAGCAGGATGTCACCTGTCCAGACTTGTGTCAGTCTGAGCTCATCCACTGCAACGGGAATGCTTCCCTCGTCACCCAATGGATCACGGAGCCAAACGATATTTTTTTCTGGATCAGCGCGCACCATAAGCGCGGCAGAGCCATCGCGAAACATCAGTACGATGGGCGGTGTGTTCTGCATGCGAACAAGATAGCGCCACTTGATGCGCATTCCCTTCGCCACGGCACCGTTCTCGTTCAACCATCGTGCCAACGCCGCTGGTGAGGGCGAGTCCTCGCCCGGCTCAGCAGCGAAATCACGCATGTCGAGGTCCAGCCCATGGTACTTGGCTGCAGCCATGGCGGCGCGTAGTCGGATATAGACGGGGTTCTGGTTTTCGCTGTCCGCAGCGACGCCATCACGATGCTTCACGAAGCTTCCTCTTGTGTTTCACTAAGCCGCTCAGACTTCAGGCTGCCCGAATAGCGCGAATACCCCTCCCCCTGTCGAGCGAGAATCTTCGATTTTTACCATAAGTCATAGAAATCACTGAACTTGGCGTGAGGTCACTACATATTCCGTCAAAGTTACTATGTAAATTCCAAACCAACCGGCCAAAAAATACATAGAATTTAAATTCGGTAACGTGATCTGACCATTGCATCTTGTTGCAGCAACTCCATCAGATCCGCCAAGCGGCCTACTCCGCAGATGATGACTACGAAGACAAAGTGCGCGGACGTCCCGCGTATCCGGTCGAGAAAGAGCTGGTCAAGGGCAGAGGCAACAGGGCTGCGCCCGGCACAGCATGCGCAAAACCGGGCATGAACCCGCCCCGGCAATGCGTTTGCGGCGATGCGCCGATAGACTGCCCAGCCGCCCGGCCGCTCAGTATCAACGGCCAGGCAAGCACCCTCACCCTGAACCCGGACCAGTTCCTGCGGCATCGCATCGCGCTCACTCAGTATATAGAGAGGGATGCGTCCATCACCTGACATGGCTGTCTCTTCCTTTGCTGGGGCGAGCCGGCGACTATGAAGCCCCTTTCGAGTGCGCCGAACAAGTTCCGAAGGGCTGCTCCTTGAGGCGCCAATCGGCCTCAGGCTTATTCTGTCTCCTCCCGCTTCGTCACAGCCGCATGAGGATCAAGCCTCGCATCATACTGGACAGACGCCGTAGCCTCTGAAAAAAGGCAGGCAGCCGTAGCGCCCAGTCGCGGCTTCGCCCCTGCCGTCCGACCCATACAGCGAGACTGACCGCCATCATGACACGTCCTCATCTTCTCGACGCCCTGCGTGACCATGTCCTGCTTTGCGACGGCGGGATGGGGTCACGCATCCAGATGCTCGATCTGGAAGTGGAACGCGATTACTGGGGGCAGGAAAACTGCACCGAGATCCTGACGCTGTCGCGACCCGAACTGATCCGCGAGATTCACCGCGGATATTTCGAGGTCGGCGCGGATATGGTCGAGACCAATACGTTCGGTGGCTCGATCGTCACCCTTGCCGAATTCGGCTTGCAGGACCGCGCCCGCGAGATCAACCGCAAATCGGCCGAGCTGGCGCGCGAGGCCGCCGAGACATTCAGCGACGGGCGTCACCGTTATGTTGTGGGCTCCATCGGCCCGGGCACCAAGCTGCCCAGCCTCGCCAATATCGATTACGATACCCTCGAGGCCGGGATCATCGAGCAATGCCGCGGCCTGATCGATGGCAGGGTCGATGCCTTCCTGATCGAGACCTGCCAGGACACGCTCCAGATCAAGGCCGCCGTCAATGCCGCCAAGGCCGCAAAGCGAGAACTGGGTTCGGATGCACCGATCTTCGTGCAGGTGACGGTCGAGACCACCGGCACACTCCTTGTTGGCCCCGATATCGCCGCGGCCGCCACCACCATTCATGCGCTGGACGTGCCTCTCATCGGCATGAACTGCGCCACTGGCCCGCAGGAAATGGCGGAGCATGTGAAATGGCTGTCCGAGAACTGGCCCGGCCTGATTTCCATCCAGCCAAATGCAGGCCTGCCCGAGCTGGTGAATGGCACGACGCATTACCCCCTCACCCCTGGTGAAATGGCAAGCTGGGTCGAGCGCTTCATTGTGGAAGACGGGCTCAATCTGGTGGGCGGATGCTGCGGCACCTCCACCCCGCATATCCAGGCGCTGGACGGGATGCTTCGCAAGCGCGGCGGGACCAGTCATCGCCCCGCCCCGGTCAAGCGCATCCATCATTGGGTGCCGTCTGTCGCAAGCCTCTATACCCAGACACCGCTGCGTCAGGAGAACTCCTATTTCTCCATTGGCGAACGCTGCAACGCCAATGGCTCCAAGAAATGGCGCGAGTTACAGGAAGCGGGCGACTGGGATGGCTGCGTTGCCGTTGGGCGCGAACAGGCCGCCGAAGGCTCCAATGCGCTTGATCTCTGCACAGCCTTTGTTGGGCGCAACGAAATTGCCGAGATGAATGAGGTCGTCACGCGCTTCACGTCTTCAGTGAATGCGCCCCTGGTGATCGACTCAACGGAGACCCCGGTCATCGAGGCCGCGCTCAAGCTGCATGGCGGCAAGCCCATCATCAACTCGATCAATTTCGAGGACGGTGAAGGCCATGCCCAGGACCGCATGATCCTGGCGCGCAAATTCGGCGCCGCGGTGATTGCGCTCACGATCGATGAAGTCGGCATGGCCAAGACGCCGGAAGACAAGCTGCGTATTGCCGAGCGTCTGGTCGATTTTGCCTGCACCAAGCATGGTCTGCCGCAATCCGATCTGATGATCGATCCGCTGACCTTCACCATTGCCACAGGTGTGGAAGATGACCGCAAGCTGGGTGTCTGGACGCTGGAAGGCATCCGGATGATCCGCGAGCGCTTTCCTGACATCCAGATCATTCTGGGCCTGTCGAACATCTCCTTCGGGCTCAACCCGGCAGCGCGCGCTGTGCTGAACTCGGTCTTTCTCGATCACGCGGTCAAGGCCGGCATGACGGGCGCCATCGTGCATGTCAGCAAGATCCGCCCGCTGCATCTGATTGCCGCCGAGGAGGTGAAGGTCGCCGAGGATCTGATCTTCGACCGACGCAGCGAGGACTACGATCCGCTCCAGAAACTGCTGGAACTCTTTGCAGGCCGGAAGGCGGCTGATGCCGTTCAGAAGCGTCGCGCCGAGACACCGGCCGAACGTCTCAAGGATCGTATCGTTGATGGCGACCGCAAGGGCATCGAGGATGATCTTGCTGCGGCAATGGAAGAGATGCCACCGCTCGACATCATCAACACCGTGCTTCTGGATGGCATGAAGGTGGTGGGCGAGCTGTTCGGCGCAGGAAAGATGCAGCTTCCCTTCGTGCTGCAATCGGCCGAGACCATGAAAACCGCCGTGGCCTGGCTCGAACCCTATATGGAGCGTGTCGAAGGCCAGGCGCGTGGCACCATGGTCCTCGCCACCGTCAAGGGCGACGTGCACGATATCGGCAAGAACCTTGTCGATATCATTCTGACCAATAACGGCTATCGGGTCATCAATCTGGGCATCAAGGTGCCCCTGGCTGACATGATCACCGCAGCACGAGAGCATAACGCTCAGGCTATCGGCATGTCGGGCCTGCTCGTGAAATCCACCGTGATCATGCGCGAAAACCTAGAGGAGATGGCGCGTCAGGGTATCGATATTCCTGTCTTCCTCGGTGGCGCAGCACTGACGCGCAACTATGTGGAAGATGAATGTGCCCGCTCCTACGGGATCGAGACCGCAGGGCGCGTCGCCTATGCACGCGATGCCTTTGACGGGCTGTCGCTCATGGACAAGGTGGTGAACAACCAGTTTGACGACTATCTGAGCGCCATCCAGACGCGTCGGGCGGGCAAGCAGCGCAAGGTCGAGCGAGCGCCCGAGCTGGCCGAGACACGTGGCTTCGCGCCCATCGACAAGGAAGCGGCGCGCGCCCGTCGGGCCCGCGTGGCCGGAACGCAGCCTGTGCCTGTGCCGCTCTTCTGGGGCGCCCGCGTGGTCGAGGCGACGCCTGCCGCTGTACTGCCCTTCCTGAATGAACGCTCACTCTATCAGTTCCAGTGGGGCTTCCGTAAGCAGGGACGCTCGCTTGACGAGTTCATGACCTACGCCAAGCAGGAGCTGCGCCCTGTGCTCAAGCGTATGCTGGCACTTTGTGCGGAAGAAGCCATTCTCAAGCCTCAGGCCATCTATGGTTACTGGAAGGCCGCGGGCGAAGGGAATGACCTCGTGCTCTTCCACGAAGATGGCGTGACCGAGGCCGCACGCTTCGCCCTTCCCCGCCAGCCCCGTGAAGATGGCGAGTGTATCGCTGACTTCGTGCGGGATATCGATGATGCCGAGCGCGACGTGGTGGGCCTTCAGGTCGTGACAGTGGGCCAGAAAGCGTCCGATCTGGCGCGGGACTGGTTCGAGGCCAATCGCTATCAGGATTATCTGTATCTGCACGGGCTTTCGGTCGAAATGGCCGAAGCCATGGCAGAATACACGCACAAGCGCATACGTGCCGAACTCGGTTTTGCGGGTGAGGATGATCGCGACATGGAAAAGATGCTGGCGCAATCCTATCGCGGCTCACGCTACTCCTTCGGCTACCCGGCCTGCCCGCGTCTGGAAGATCAGGAACCCATTCTCAAGCTCCTCGATGCCGAGCGCATCGGGGTTTCGCTATCGGATGGCTATCAGCTTCACCCCGAGCAATCGACGTCTGCGCTCGTCATGCTCAACCCGCGGGCCAAGTATTTCACGGTCTGACCCGAGTGTGATGCCGCGTTTTCCCAAGCGCGAGAGCATACTTACCGGGAATTGAAATTGGCCCCGCATCTCTTCAGGAGCTGCGGCGCTACCCTGGCCGGCCACTCCCTTGACCGGTGAAGGGAGAGAGAAGGCGTTGGGACAGAGATGACACATCCGGATTTTTCCGCTTTGGAACAACCCGAGATCAGAGAAGCCGCCGATCGCATCACTGGCTATCTGGCTCTGACAAGTGTCGATGATGCGCCAAACCGGATCGACCTCGTCTGTCTTGCGGGCAATGGCGTGCTTGCCTGTGTTGATCATGCCACGAGCCTGGCGCGCCAGCACGACTGCCTGTTGCTGATCACTGGTGGTATCGGGCATTCGACCCCGCCGCTTGTGGCGGCTCTTGCCTCGCGCCTCGACTGCGCGCCCTCTGCCCTCGCCGATCTTTCGGAAGCCGAATTGATCTCTCGCCTGATTGCAGCAGATTCCCTGATCGCACGTGACCAGATCATTCTGGAGACTCGCTCGACAAATACGGGCGAGAACGCGGCTTTTACACGCGAGGCACTCGACGAGCTTGGACTGAAGCCGCATCATGTTGTTCTGGTTCAGGACCCGCTTTTGCAACGCCGCACAGATGCGACGTTCCACCATGTCTGGCGCGATCAACCGACCCTGTTCTTTTCGTCCCCGCCTTTCACGCCCCGCCTCGGAGAGGCGGTAACGTCAGAGTCCTGGACGGAGGAGCGCTATCTGTCCCTGCTTCTCGGGGAAATTCCCCGGCTACAGGATACGGCCACGGGTTATGGCCCTGCGGGGAGAGGATTTATCGGGCATATCGATGTGCCTGAGGCAGTTATAGAAGTGCATCATAAGCTAGACCGTGCCTTCCTCGATATGAGGCGTAGGTAGATTACCATGGTAAATGCCAAAAGCACCCTAATAGCAATCACATCCAAAAAGCTGGCCGGAGTTGAGCGTATGCGGGAATTATAGTCTATCTCATTTACGCTCGGAGCACGCCAAGGCAAAGCCTAGACATACCTAGACACTTACTGATAAACTTCGGAAAAGTTCCGTAACGCCATTCTTGGTGAGACCCAGGACGTAATCGCCAGGCGCATCTGGCAAAGTCGGTGGAGAGCTATCTCACTGATTGAAAGAGCATAGGCGAGATGAAACATCAGACGCTCTTCGAACAGCTTTGGTTTACCTGGCGTGTCAGACAAGGCCAAGACATCGCTAACTGCGGCGAGGACGAAATTCTGCCTCAGTGGGAAAGGGAGACCCTCGCAGGCGTCTTCTTGAACCTGCTCGACCGAGAACGAGACCTTGAGGAAACTCACAAAGATATCATCGATTTCTACCTATTCTGTAGAAATAATCTTGCACAAAGCAAGGCCCAGATTTACCAGGATCTTTGGGTACTCTTCATGACCGAAGAAAAAACCAGTGGATTCTTTGTGGAATTTGGAGCTTGCGACGGTATTTTCATGAGCAATACATGGCTCCTCGAAAAAAAATATAAGTGGAGTGGTATATTAGCGGAACCAAATCCTCATTGGGCTGATAGTCTTCTCTTAAATCGCGAAGCGCACATTGACCATTCTTGCGTCTATCGATCGACGGGAGATGTCGTTGAAATGCGATGCGTGACGCAGGCACCGGAATTATCACACGTGGCTGATATCGTACCTTCCGATATCCATCAGCGCGAAGGCAACCGTGAGAACATAACAGTCGAACAGGTCAACACTATCTCGTTGGAAGATCTGCTGCGAAAATACAACGCTCCTCATATCATTGATTATCTATCTATCGATACCGAGGGGTCTGAGCTTGAGATATTGCAAAGCTTCCGTTTCGATCGTTACGACGTGCGCTTGATATCTGTCGAACATGCGGGAGACGAGTCAAAGCGGGAGGCCATACGCGAAACTCTTGAATCTCGCGGATTTCAACGATGGTATCCTGAACTAACACGTTGGGATGACTGGTACATAAATATGCAGTGAGTTTGCCGCCATGAACGATACCTCAGACTAAAACATCAAACTCCCATATACGACACTTTAACTGGTGGCCCAAATTGGAAAACGAAATCAATCGCTTACGGCTAGAATTGGCCTCCATTCATGCTTCACGCAGTTGGAAATTTACCTCCATCCTTCGTACAATTACGAGAAGTGCCCTAGGCGATCGCGCCAGCCTCAGGCGCAAAGCTCTTAGAAAAATTTTGTTGAGAAACACTGCGCAGGTCCTGCCTGCGGGCCCTCACTTCACCGGTATGCCGCCCAGCCTAATTTCGACCGAATGCACAAATATCGAGACAGCAAACGTCAACACATGCGCACCTGAACGCTTGGAGAACGAGCGGAAGAGCTTTCTTGCCCCGACAGGGTGCCGTGAGTTTCTCGAACTCCAACTTGTAGACCCAGCAGCCAGCGACGCTGATAGCCTTCCGAAAGTCTTCGGCTTTCAACCCTTCCAAAGCTCTATTCCCAACGGGGCCTCTCGTGCCGAGTGGCTTAATGAGAATTATCAAGCCGCCGCGCTATGGTTTTCTAGCGTGATCGAGGGTATGGATGTTGTATCCTGCGACGTATTCGATACTGTCCTGTTGAGGCATAACAAATCCGAAGCCGAACGAAATCTCGATATATGCGAATATATCATCAACACTTTGCGTACCGGCCCCCTCTCTTCCCATGTGTCGCACATCGACCCTATGGCATTACTATTGATGCGCAACACGGCAATGAGCCGCTCTTACGGCAGCCGTAGGGCAGTCAAAGGATGTCGCGAAGGCTCCATACTCGAAGTCGTTGAGAACATGGCCCGAACCCTTGGCGGTGGCGATACACTAGCTGAAGCATTTCTGCATTGTGAACTAGAGTATGAGAGCAAGTTTTGCCTTGAGGCAAATCAACCATTGATTGAGACGTTGCGTCGATTCTGTGAAAGCGGCGGCCGGGTAATTCTGGTGAGTGATATGTATCTCCATAGGGATCATATCCACACATTGATAGAAAAAGTATCGCCCGGCTCAGCTAATTACGTCGACGAGATTTACAGCTCTGCTGACACGATACTGTCCAAACGTAGTGGACAACTCTTTCCCTACATCATCGGACGTAGCGGCATTTCGCCTTCGCGGACGCTTCATATAGGCGACTCTTTCTTTTCTGACGTCCAGAAAGCACGTGAAGCGGGGATCAATAGCCTGCATTTCCCTATAACGCGCAGTGAGACGATTATGCGCCAATTGTCGCTAAACACTGTCATCGATAGATTCGACAATATTGGCATTGATGCACGAGAGTGGGCGAAGATCTAAGTCATGAAAACACGCAAAAGCGCGATTAGCGACACCGATATGTTTCGTTTGGGAAGAGACATTATTGGACCCGTTGTTGCTCAATACATACAAAATCTTCATCAATCTCTACTATATTTCGAGGGAGCGCAGAACGCGAAGATTTTCTTCATGGCGCGAGCCGGCTTAAGGATCCGGCAGGCTTTAGAAGTGTATCTCTCACGTGTCGGTCGAGAAGTCCCATCAGGTTGGGATTATCTTTGGGCTTCCCGAATGATGATCGCGAAGGGTCTATGGACTAGAACACCGCTCGAATCTTGTGCGCTTTTCGATGACGCATACGCTTATACAGACATCGACATCGCCAGAAGATGCATTGTCGGGGAACACACTGGAAATCCTCGTAACATTGATTTGGAACAGTGGCACTGGACTAGCGATCGTCTCGACTTGGGAGGAATGATTCTCCGCAATGCTCCGCAGACAGCTCCCATACGCGCACATCTCGAAGAACAGTCGAATCTGTTCCTTTCCCGCGTACGAGCCTCCCTTGGCAAACATGACACCGCTGTACTTGTCGACTCAGGCTGGGCAGGGACGAGCCAGAAAATGTTGCAAGCAGGCCTGCCCGATATCGACTGGTGGGGTCTCTATTTTGGGCTAATTCCCGACGAAGATGGGGGTAAAATTGCGCAAGCCGAAGGTCTTGTATTCGAAGCGAACCGTGTCGATTGGAACCGACCCGAAACATGTATTATTTCTCATCGACATCTGATTGAGGATCTTTTCGAAACCCGAGCGCCGAGCATTGAATCCTATTATCGTGACGATTTAGGCACAATATTAGCTGTTGGTGAGAAGGAGAACCTCGCCTCACTCAACAATAATGGCGCTGATCATATATATTCCGGGGTGTTATATCATCTTGCGAGAGCGCCTGTAGACCTACTGACGCTCAGGATCAATGCTGAGCACGCCATGAAGCGATTACAGCAGTTTCTTCTCGTGCCCACCAAGAGTGAGGCCGAAGTGTTGCTGAAGCAACGGCGCTCAGCCGATCTCGGAAGGTCTTTTTCGGTTCCGGTGCTGATCAGCCCGGATGGACCAGAAAAATCCGAGGAACGCATCAGCCGCGCATTGTGGAAGAACGGTCAGATTGCTTTGGAGTACCCAGCGGACATGGCCGCGCCTGTGCAACGTTCGTCGGCAGGCCTCAGATATCCGTCCACACATAAACGTCCTTGCCCGGACGTGCTGAATGCCACCCTACCGACAGTCGCAGTCATCACGCGAACAATGGATCGGTCGTTGTTTCTACGACGGGCTCTATTGAGCGTATCAAGCCAAAGCTTCAGAGATTACGTGCACGTGGTTGTATGTGATGGGGGCGATGCGGAATTAATAAAGAAAACGATCGTCGAAGCCAACATCGACCATAGCAAAATCATTTTTGTTGAGTCTCCGATCAACATAGGAATGGAAGCGGCATCAAACCTAGCGATTTCTAAATCTACATCCGAATTTATTGTTATCCACGATGATGACGATTCTTGGCATCCCGATTTTCTCAAAAAGACAATCGATTACCTCCGCTCTGCAGAGGGTCGCAAATACGGTGGCGTCGTCACACAAGCACTTCACGTGTCAGAAAGCGTCCATCCCGATGGAATCCAAACTCATAGCACTAAATTGTACAGAGACGATTTTTTTGCCCCCAACCTCGAAGAGATACGGCGGTGTAATACCTTCGCTCCGATCTCGTTCGTATTTCGGCGCACATGCTATGACGAGGTGGGCGGCTATAATGAAAAATATCCGGTTTTAGGCGATTGGGACTTCAATATAAATTTCTTATACAAATATGATATTGGATATATCAGAGAAACTCTCTCCAATTATCACCATCGTGACGTTCGAGAACAAAACGTTTTCGGAAATAGCATCATCTCCGGTCGGGATAAACATATCGAATATAACCCGATACTCCTCAATGATCTGGCGCGAAAACACCGTGTACCTTAAGTGTCGGGGAGCGGAATGACGCGCAGCACAAACGGCGCCTGACGCGGTGTTAGGCACTGCAGCAGGTATGTGACAGCGATGGCGAGGCAGAGATCCGATGAGTAGACGTTTGAAGAGCGATCAGCACCTCGTTCACTGATCGCCTAAAGGACATAGGAAATATACCGGAATCAGCGCGACTCCTCTCGCTCACTTGTCTACCCTTCGGTAGGCGGCATCGTCACCAAGGCGGCTGCCTTCGCCGCATACCCCATCCAGCCACAGGTGGAGGGATCGAAGAACCGTTGGTTGATGCGCTTGGCCCATAATTTCTGGCTTTTGCATATTTGATTGCCGGTTCTTTGAGTAGCTTTTGATCTGCGTTTTGAGCAGACCAGACGCTGTTTCCTCCGGGATGACTACGCGCTCGCGTTCAGTCTTTCGAGGAAAAGGACGCGGCGCATGTTGTAGACAATATTGGCCAGCCCGATCCTCATGGTGGCTCGGGGGATGCCGACTGTTCGGGTGAACAATCCCATCTGTGACTTCTGATCAGCAAAGATATACTCGACACGCGACCGGATTACTGACTTCCCTGCGTTGGACCGCTGGATGTGACGGGGCATGGGCTTAGAATGCGGCTTCTTACCAGCAAATCTGTTTTGGGACTACAGGCTGGGCTCGCTTCATGGCACTTCTTACGGCGGGCAGCGTCCGCATTCGGCATAGACTTATGGTACGTCCAATAAGACGTACCATGATGCGCCAACGCCACTGCCGCCCGTAGTAAATTTCGGACCGAATAGCCAACAGAGACACTGTCGCATAACAGCATGACCACAGCCGGAATCAGCAAGAGTTTAACAGGCTCTGCAAGCAAAACGAACAGGTGAAACCATTGCTTTGTGCGCATCGGGGTTCCAGAAAGAAACGAAATGTATCTTCCTGAAACCCGAGCAAGTTACGAGGTCAACACACCTCGGCAGGCTTTATGGCAAAGTCAAGATTCGTTATAAAAAGGGTAATCGATGTATCCCTCGTCCCCACGACTGTACCACGTCTTGATGTCGTCTGACTGAAGCGGAAGATCCTCAGACAAACGGCGCGGAAGATCAGGGTTGGCGATGAATTTACGGCCAAATGCAATGGCATCGGCCGTCCCGTTGGCAACGGTTTCAAGAGCCTCCTCACGTGTGTAGTCCTGATTCAGAACCAGAGGGTTCCGGAATACTTCACGAATCGGGCCATGCAGCTTGGGCTGGTCAGTCTTGCCAAATGTACCGTTCGTGCCGGGTTCACGCAGCTCGAGGAAGCCGATGCCGAGATCGTTGAGCAGCTTTGCCGCCGGAACGAACACGGTTTCGGGCGCGCTATCGATGCAACCCTGCGTATCGCCATTGGGTGAAAGACGCACGGATGTCCGTTCTGCCCCGATGGTGGCGATGACGCGTTCTGTCACTTCACGCAGGAAGCGGATGCGGTTTTCAGGCGATCCGCCATACTCATCCTCGCGATGATTGGTGCCGTCACGCAGGAATTCATCAATCAGATAGCCATTGGCGGCGTGGATCTGCACGCCATCGAACCCGGCTGCGATTGCATTGCGGGCAGCAACCTCGTACTCGCCCAGAATACGCGTGATATCGGCCTTGGTGAGTGCGCGTGCCTGCTCTGGCTCCTGCTTGCCATCATAAGTGTGCAGAGGTGCGGGCGCAGAGGTGGGCGAGCTGGAAACCGGCTGCTGACCCGTTACGCTGGAATGCACCATGCGCCCCATATGCCAGAGCTGGACAACGATCTTGCCACCCTTGTCATGCACCGCCCTGGTGATCGGCTTCCAGGCCTCGACCTGTTCCTGCGACCAGATACCGGGTGCGTAGGGCCAGCCCAGTCCCTCGCGGCTGATACCGGTTGCCTCAGAGATGATCAGTCCGGCGCTGGCGCGCTGGGCATAGTATTCTGCCATGACCGGCGTCGGCACATGCTCACGTGTGCCACGGCCACGTGTGAGCGGTGACATCAGGATCCGGTTCTTCGCGTCGATGGCGCCAAGCTGGATCGGATCGAACAGAGTTGTCATAATGCTAAGTCCTCATGAACCCGTGGGGGTTTAATTCGATTTTTGTCGAATAATATCAGGAATGGGAATGCGTCGTCGTGACGACAACCCCTCCCCTCCTGTTTTTTGGAACCGGACAGCCCAGATGCCTGACTACGATCACCCCCCTGTGGAGAGCCTCACCCTGCTGGGAGTCCTGCGGGGATTGGCAGATCCGATCCGTCTTGAAATCGTTCAGCACCTCGGTTCGGTTCCCGAAGCGAGTTGCGCCGCACTGCTTGGTGATCGGCCACGCTCAAGTATGTCTCACCATTTTCAGGTACTGCGTGAGAGCGGGCTGCTCCATACGCGCATACAGGGCGTGCAGCATTTCAACTCACTCCGCAGAGACGATCTCGATGCGCGTTTTCCCGGATTGATGCAGGCCGTCCTCGCGGAGTAGATCGCCCGGAACTCTTGAGGGCCTTGATGTCAAACGCGCTGTGCGACAACGCTGCAACACGAAGAACAGAACAGGCTGCTGCACAACCCGGCGCCAGGAGATCTTTCACCTATGGCCATGATCCTGCTCACCTGGCATGGCGCCGTTGTATGTTCTGGAGGCGGCCGCCTGTTTCCCGCTCCCATCGCGGACGTGCTGTCCGGGAATGCCTTGCCCGTCGATCCCGGATACCGGGCGCGTTCTGAATCCGCGCCCCTTCCGTTTGAAGTTGTAATCATAGCCCCTGCACCGGGCATGACCATGGACAATACGCCCGGTCATGGCAGCATTGTTGCCCTGCGGGGAGGTGCGCTCACAATCAGCTGTCGCGAGGGAGAGACATTCCGTGCCGTCGGCCACTGCGCGCAATGGGAGCATTTTCTCGCCCTGGACGCCAGGCATCTGAGCGTCCTGCATGCCGCGCTTTCACGGGACTGGAAACTCGATAACGGCGAGACGATACGCCCCGGACGAGACGGCTTCAGCCTGATCCTTGGTCAAACCCGTTTGGGCCTGAGTGACCTCTCCCTGACGGAAGACGGACAAACCCTCTGCGCAGCCGATAAGCGAGTTGCCACTGCCTGGCCTGATGCTGCCTTTCATCGCGCCATAGAGGCTGCGACACAGGCCATGCAGGATCTGCAGGCGAATGCTGTCAGGGGTCGCTCACCCTGGGGCGAGCCTGACGATTTGCCCCGGCAGCTTCTTCTGACCATCACAGACTATAACGAACCCCGTCATATGATGTTTCTGGCGCGGCTCTGCCTCCTCATCGGGTTGGATGACGTCGCCCTGCTCTGCCTTGATGTGCTCGAAAACAGCGCCCTCCGGACAGACGCGCTTATCCTGCGGGCCATCCTCGCACGCCTGCAGCATGACGAGCCCGCCTGCCAGGAAGCCCTGATTGCGGCTATCACCTGTGCACTGCCAGAGGATGCTCAGACCCCTGTCGTGATCGACCGGTTTCGGGCGCGCCTTGCCGAGCCCGAAACCTTTCTCACGCTTTGGCCCACGCTTGAGCGTGCGATAGGACGGCCGCTCTATCCGTCATACGAGGATCTGCTCGTCCCGGGCTGGCTTCCTGCTGACGCAGGCTTTGCCGAACAGACGCCTTATTACCATCGCCTCGAGGAAAAATGGACACAATGTCCGGCAGAACGGCGACAGATCTTCCTCAACGAGGAGCGACGCCTCAATGGTCCTTCTCATGCCCTCGCTATACTGGAAGGCCACAAACACTGGCTCGATGGCGAGCAGGAGGAAGCCAATGCCCTGTATGACACGGCACGCAGCCTCTCGTTGCAGAACCAGCGCTATTTCATTCACTTCAACGGTGGGGTCTATACATGGCAAGGCCACGCCACGCGTCCGGCTGACCCGCACCCACTCAGCATCGACTCATGGCGCTGGGCGGGACTACCCGACGAAGAACAGGATACAGGCGGTTCGAGGCCGGTACTCACCCTGATCGCAGCTGGAGACAGGCGCTATTTTGCCTTCATTCCTGGACTGATCGCCTCACTGGTCCAGGCCTGCGATGGCGCTGAGGCGCCAGGACATGTGAGACTGGTTCTCGGCGTCGCCCATGCCTCGGACGAGCAGGTTGCGTTCCTGAAAGACGTCGCTTCGGCCCTGCGCAGAGAAAAAAGCATGGTCTCGCTGGTCTTTGCCTATGGCAGCCTGTCGCATTCCGATGGCGCAAGCTTTTCCTGCATCCGCTATCTGATAATGCCGCGGATCGCCCGTCTCGCTGATGGACCGATCATGACAATCGACATGGATGCCATGATCCCGGTCGATTTCCTGTCTTTCGCACGCGACATGCTGAAGACTTATGACTACGGCTTCAGACTTTATGCCTATGATCGCGACGGCCGACAGTGCGGTGGTGAGCCGTGGGGGTTCGGCGCTGGCGTATCCTATTTTGGCGAGAAGCCTCTTTTGCCCGTCATCGCACAGGCGCTGAGCGACTACATCATCAGTGCCTATCATGGCGCCAATCCAACCAACTGGTGCATCGAGCAATGTGCGCTCTCGGCCGTCTATCACCGGCATATCGCGCCGCGTTGGGCAACATTACGCATCAAGTTCATGGATGATCCGCCACCGCTCGTGATGATGCCGCACCATCTGGGCATGGACAAGAAAAGCTTCAGCGAGTGGACGGGACTTGTCGAGATGGGGCCGGTGTATGAGCGCCTTGGCCTCGAGGCGGGGCGTGCCGAAGCTCTCGTCGTACTGACCTGACTAGAACCGGCGGGACGTTTGGGGCGCGTCGTATCGCGTGCGAGACCACACTCCGGAGCATCCATTATGGTGTCTCCCCCAGGCTCCCGGCGCGGGAGGAAGATCATCTCAGGGACTTAGCGCGAAGCGCGCCATCACACGATTGGACTCAGGGCTCCAGATGACAATCTGCTCGCCTTCGGGGGTGGCGATCAGCAATGACAAACTCCCATCGGGGCGTACGATCTGTGAGAGCACATGCCCGCCACCGTGAAGGGTGAACACTGCGGCCCCATCCCCCCGTTTCTGACTGCCCCCGGATTCCACGATGTTGCCTTGCCCCGGCATTGGGGAAGCAGGAACCCGTCTCTCTTGCAGGGTTGCCTGATGGGGATGCATGGCACGATGGACCACAACGCCAATCAGCCCGGCCGTGCCGATGACGATCATCACGCCCATGCCGATAACCGCAGCCATCAGAACACGTGAAACAGGGGGCGGCGGCGTAGTCATGGCGGCAAGTGATCCTAATTGCTAAAGGGGCGCATGACCGATGCCCATGTCCCCGATGAAAACCGATTCGAGTTTGTTGTCACGCCAGAGCAGGCAGGGCAGCGGCTCGACCGCTTTCTGGCCGATTCCATCGGCACGCTCTCCCGTTCACGCGTCAAATCCCTGATCGAGGCCGGGCAGGTTTTCTGCGACGGCGCCATCATACGCGAGCCTTCGGAAACCACCAGAGCCGGGCGACGCCTAGTGCTGATCGTGCCGCCAGCCACCCCTGCCCGCCCGCAGGCCGAGGATCACGCCCTGCCGATCCTGTTCGAGGATCGCGACCTGATCGTGCTCGACAAGCCCGCCGGTCTGGTGGTGCATCCGGCGCCGGGTAATGAGACAGGTACACTGGTCAACGCCCTGCTGGGTCATTGCGGTGAGGATCTGGAGGGAATCGGCGGCGAAAAGCGCCCCGGTATCGTGCATCGTCTCGACAAGGATACGTCGGGGCTGATGGTCGTCGCCAAGACGCCGCTCGCGCATAATGCGCTTTCCGATGCCTTCGCCGCCCGTGATATCGATCGAGCGTACAAGGCGCTGGCCTGGGGACTTCTGCCGGCCACCATCAGTTATGACGGTGCGATTGGACGGGACAAGCGCGACCGCAAACGCATGACAGTCGTCACCCAGGGGGGCAAGCACGCCCTGACCCATGTGCGCTGCCTCGAAGCCTTCGACGCTTCCGTAAGCCTGATCGAGTGCAAGCTCGCGACGGGTCGTACTCACCAGATACGCGTGCATCTCTCTCAGGCTGGCCATCCGCTGCTTGGCGATCCGGTCTATCTGCGCCGCATCCCCGCGGCCGCACGTGGGTTGCCCGAGGCAGCAAGAAGGACAGCGCTCGACTTCCCTCGTCAGGCTCTGCACGCGGCGCGGCTCGGTTTCACCCATCCCCGGACAGGAGAGAGCCTCCTATTCACCTCAGAGCCGCCAGAGGATTTTCAGTCACTCCTGCGTGCGCTGCGAGGGCGCTAATCAAAGCGCGCTTTCATCCTGCTTCAGGCTGGATAAGGACTTGCGCACCCCGTGGACTATCGGTCGGGTTAAATAGGAGTAATGTGGTACGTTTTCTTGACTCGGAAAAGGCTGTATGATCCACTCATAGCCAATCCGACGAGCTGACGCGCCGCCGGAACGGACGTGCCGCCTGATATCGCTCAATGGGAGGGTATCGCGCGGTGACGTAAGTCCTTCCTTATCCATGCGTCACCCGCCAGCGGGAACCAACGGGGTGAATACCCGTATATCTGGTTCCTTCTCTGTCCGGGCGAAAGGAGTTGCAGCCCAATGGCCTCTTCCGCCGTCATGTCAATCGGCCCTGAAAACAACCTCACACGGTACCTTCAGGAGATCCGTAAATTCCCCATCCTGTCGCCGCAGGAAGAGGTCGAACTTGCCCGCCGCTGGCGTGACAAGGAAGACGACGCTGCTGCCCACAAGCTCGTTACCTCCCATCTGCGCCTCGTTGCCAAGATTGCCATGGGCTATCGTGGCTATGGCCTGCCGCTGAACGAACTGATCAGCGAGGGCAATATCGGCATGATGCAGGCCGTCAAACGCTTCGATCCCGATCGCGGCTTCCGCCTAGCTACTTACGCCATGTGGTGGATCCGCGCAGCGATGCAAGAGTACATCCTGCACTCATGGTCGCTCGTGAAAATGGGCACCACCGCGTCGCAGAAGAAGCTGTTCTTCAACCTGCGTCGTCTGAAAGGCCAGATGCAGGCCATCGATGATGGTGACCTGAAACCGGAGCAGGTCGATAAGATTGCTACGACGCTTGGTGTGCCTGAGCAGGATGTAGTGTCGATGAACCAGCGCCTCTCGGCGCCGGATCACAGCCTCAATGCCCCTCTCCGTAGCGACAGCGAAGGCGAGTGGCAGGACTGGCTGGTTGACGATCAGGAAAGCCAGGAGACGACGCTGGGTGAGGCGGAGGAAATGAGCGGACGTCAGGCCCTGCTGACCGAGGCCATGAAATCGCTGAACGACCGTGAGCGGCATATTCTGACCGAAAGACGCCTCAAGGACGATCCGTCGACACTCGAGGAGCTCTCACACGAATATGGCGTGTCGCGTGAGCGTATCCGCCAGATCGAGGCGCGTGCGTTCGAAAAGCTTCAGAAGGCGATGGCCGTCGAAGTCGAACTGCGCCGCAAACAGGATGAAGGCATCTCCTTGCACCATCGTGTGCAGGCCTGATCTGATTCAGCCGGGTTTGCAGTTACTCTGCAGCCCCGGCGACAGGGCTATCTACTCCTGTCCAACCTGCTCAGCGCTACGCATCACCTGAGTATCAGGTTGCCCCAACGTCTAGAGCACTCCGCTGCTTTGTCGTTCCTCTCCCGACGATGGCACATCAGTTGCGAAAAATGCCGCATAACCGGTGCCGTTCACCGCACCCGCATTGGTCGCAGCATTTCCAACGCCACTTGGCGCGGCCTGCTCCCCTCCGACCGGGCGTTATCATCACGCCGGTGACAATCTGTCCCGAAGAGGGGTAAAGCCATGACGCCCGTCCACCCTGCCCCCTCAAAGCGTCTCCTGCCTCGGGCGCTGCGTCTGGGTGAATTTTTCGCACTCTACGGCGGTGGCCCGCTTCTTGTGCTGGCCCTGCGTCAGCCGGGAATACTGTTCGCTGGGCTATGGGTTGGCGCGATCATCGCGTGGCTTTCCATACGTGGGCGTCTCCCTGTGTCGCATGACGTGCACAGGGAGATACGGGCTATCCTTGTACGCTTCGGGATTTTAGGGAGCGCGCTGACAGTTCTGGCCTATTTCCTCTGGCCCACCCATTTCCTCGACCTCCCCCGACATCGCCCGGGCTTCTGGCTGGTCATCATGGGCCTCTATCCCCTGCTTTCCGTCTGGCCACAGGAAATGCTCTACCGGGGCTTCCTGTTTCATCGCTATCAGTCACTGTTCGTGACCCCAACGCGTCGGATACTGGCCAGCGCGATCACCTTTGCTTTTGCTCATGTCATCTTCCTCAACTGGATTGCCATAGCCCTCACCTTTGCCGGCGGCTTTCTGTTTGCCCGCGATTACGAGCGTCACCGCTCGTTGCGCCTCGCCTGTCTGGAACATTCCCTTTATGGCTGTCTGATCTTCACCATTGGTATGGGGCGATTTTTCTACACGGGCGCGGCCTGGCATCACGGCTGAATGACAGGGCTGCGCATGGCGGACCGGCAGGGAGGAAATCCTGTTGCGGGATCGCCTCCCCCTTCACATACCGGCTCAGCCTTATTTGAGCCCTGCCTTGACCTGCTCCTGCAGAACCACAAAGTCCCGCTCCCCGTTTCCCGCTTCGATGGAGGCCGCCATACGGTCATGCACGATATCGGCATAAGGCAGGTCCAAGCCGAGTTCATGCCCGGCTTGTAGGAACATTTTCACGTCTTTGAGGCCCAATGTGACAGGTGCCCCCGGATAATCATAGGCGCGGTCAACCATGAGCTGACCGTAATTTCTGTGCACCGGGGCATTGCAGAAGCTGTTGGTCATGATCTCGAACACCAGTGCCGGGTCTGTCCCCATCTGCTCGTTGAGTGCAAAGACTTCCGCCATCTGCTCAATAGTCGAGTAGATCATGAAGTTGAGACTGAGCTTGACGAGATTGGCCTGCACCGGGTCATTCCCCACCCGGAAAATCCGCTGGCTGAACGCTTCCATGACCGGGGCGACGCGATCCAGCACAGCCTGTTCACCGGCAATCATGGCATAGAGTTTTCCAGCCTCGGCGGCGGGCGGCCGGCCCAGCACATTGGCGCTGACATAATGCTGACCACGCGCCTCATGACCATCGCGCAGCCGGCGCGCCTGATCGAGTGAGAGCGTGCTGCAACAGACATGAACGGCGCCTCCACGCATGGCTTGCGCAAGTCCATCTGGTCCAAAACTGGCTTCCTGAGTTGTGGCATCGTCAAAAAGCATGGAAAATACGACATCTGCCTGCCTGGACACCTCGGCAGGTGTGTCGGCCACCACGGCGCCGTGCGCGACGAGGGCGTCGGCCTTTGAGCGGGTGCGGTTATAGACCACCAGATCATGCCCGGCCTCGAGCAATCTCATGGCCATAGCGTGCCCCATGGCACCAAGGCCGATGAAACCTGTCTTCATAAGCGTGTCTCCCGAATGATCACCTCATGACACCCAAAGGCGAATGAGCTGAGCCTAGCGGCTTATTTGCTGGCGTTCCCGCGCCTGTGCGCCATAAATCAGTGCATGGACGCCAAATGCAGCATGGTCCCGCACGAAGTCACAGCGCATGACGCCCCCTGGATTCTCGGGGGCCATATGGAACAGGGCGAGCGCCGTGAGGCCCGTCCGCATGTCCATGAACGCGGGCAGATTTTCGGGATTGCGAATGGCGTTATGGCGCTGCGCACGCAGGCAGCCCAGTGGTTGATCGGCCCTGGGCAGCTTCTATGGCTGCCGCCATCCCTGACTCACGAAGCCCGCTCCCACGGCGCGGTCATGGGCTGGAGCCTTTATATCCATCCTGAGCGATGTCAGGCCCTGCCAGCCTATCCATTTTTGTCGCGCGGGAGCGATCTGCTCAATGCACAGGCCGTGCGCCTCGCCCGTCAGGCCCGCAATCCGCTATGGACACCGGTGGTGGCACGACTGGCGGAGAGTTTCTGGGATGAATTCCTCTCCCTGCCGCAAGACACGGGAGCCCTTCCTTTCCCGCAGGATGCACGGCTCAGGCGTGTGGCGCAGGCTTTGACAGACAACCCGTCGGACCGTCGAAGCCAGCCAGAATGGGCACGACTGGCCAATATGTCGCAACGCTCTTTCGTCCGTCATTTTGCAGATGATACAGGCCTGAGCTTCTCAGCATGGCGGCAACGCCTGCGCATCGCGCATGCCTATGAGAAGCTGGCCCAGGGAGAAAGCGTCGCCAGCGCAGCGATGAGTGCAGGTTATGAGAGCTTCGCTGCCTTCTCGAAAGCCTTCACCCGTCTTACCGGCGTGCTTCCGTCAGGCGTCAGAGGCGAGGCCCCTCCAAGAGGTCCTCGCTGAAACCGCCCCGAACGGTACGGGGATGGGACGCTGCGTGAGGGCGATGAATGAGGAGGCCGTGCAAAGACAGGTTTTTGCGCAAAGACCGCCGCGCCATACCCAGAAGCATCTTTCTAAGTCTGAAGCGCTGAGATCAGGATGCTCGATAAGCGAGCCTCCCGACTTCAGCCTTTTTTCAGCCCGCGATTGAGGCTATCCCAGCCTCATAGGGCTCGGACACATACGGACCTGCCGCGATCACCTCAACGCACAGGATAACCGAATTCGTTACTCCACCCTCATCCGTCAGTGGCAGCCAGCCGAACCCATCTGTCCAGCGATAGCCTCCCTCTCCCGGATACCATCCCGAGAGGGTCTCAGCAGTCAGATGAGAGGTCACGGCCTTCTGGCCATCGCAGGAAAAGCCTGTGATCGCGCCAATCAACACGCCGAGGCGACGGCGATCATCAACATAGGGTCCGATGCTGTCGCAGGGGCGCGATGCCCGTGAGGCGATATGAACCCCGGTCGTGCCGGGCGGAACCTGGAACACATATTTCGCACCGTCGCGGCGCACGGGACGGATCTCGCGCCCTGCCGCATCGACAAGGCGCAAGTCAGGCTCGCCGGTGACAATCGGTGTTTCGACGTCCGCCGTCTTACGGGCAAAACGCTCATAAAGCGGCTGTGCATAGGCACGATCAACGCATAGCGGCAGGGCGTAACGCAGCGCCGGCTCAGGACGCAGCGCGACAACATTGCCAGACTCCCTGAAAATATGCCGGTTTCCGGTGTCGAGATAGCTTTCGGTCGGGGTGTTCTCAGCGAGGATGATCGAGTGCTCCGAAAGTTCGATATGGAAATATTCGTAGCTCTGGATCGCGATGTCATAGCGTATGCTCCTGCCGTTCACGAGCATACGGATCGGCAGCATCCGCCCTTCAAATGCAAAACAGTGTTCCGGGGTCACGAGAAGATCGCGCGAGGGTATGCCGGGCTCGAAGGCATTAGCCTCGATCCGCACCGGATAGCCCGCCAGATCGACAGGCTGCCAGGGTTCGAGGCGGTTGAACCGGCTACCAATCCAGATAATCGGACGAAAGACCGTCTGACCGTTCACCAGACACGCAACAGCCTCACCAAGCTGGAGCGCCTCGACAGGGATTTCGCCACGGGCTGTCAGGATATGCGTTCCCTCGAGGAAGCAGACTTCAGTCGCAGCCTTGTCAGCCACGAGATAGCCACCGCTTCCCACCGAAGGATCCTGAACGACGGAGCCCGACACAGCGGAGAGGATACCCCCTGACCCGACCTGACCGCCAATCAGCGTGCCACCGGCCTGAACAAGCGTGATGTTCTTGTCATAGCCACTCTTATAAAAAATATCGTTGACGGAGCTACCCCCTCCGGCAATCGTCACAGGGTCCGAGTTGAACTGGTTACCGCTAGTGATACCACCCGACG
The DNA here is from genome assembly GCF_000505765.1 of Asaia sp. SF2.1. NCBI lineage: Bacteria > Pseudomonadati > Pseudomonadota > Alphaproteobacteria > Acetobacterales > Acetobacteraceae > Asaia > Asaia sp. SF2.1. The sequence goes on from NZ_AYXS01000023.1 coordinate 219,742, forward strand.
AAACAAAGACAGAGCCATTGGCGAGATAGGATCCAGCGAGCGTTCCACCGCTTTGAACATAGACTGTGGTGGCATAGCCCGAGAGGCCGCTGGCCGTCGCACCGCTCGTAACCCAGAGCACCGCCCCGTTTCCGAGCGTGGCAGGAGCCTGCACGAACGTCGCACCGCTCTTATAGACTGTGACTCCGCCGGAGCTGACGGCACTCCAGGTACCGGTCAGGACCGTCCCTGGAGGCGTTGCGGGCGTTGATGGCACAGTAACCGTACCGCCGATTGACGTGTATGTGGCAAGGTAGGTCCCGGCATCGGAATGAAATCCCGAAAGATCGACATCTGCCGCGATGACGGCAGACCCGCCAGAAGCCACATGAACGCCGTTTAGGGTTGCTCCGGTGGCTGCGCTGATGGTCGTGTTGCTGGTGACATCACATTAGTGATGGTGGCGCCGCTGGCCACCTTGACGCTCTGCACGGCGAAACCATACCAGGAATAGGTATCGTCGGTTGAACGCGCGCCCGTGCTCAGCGTGACATCGCAACCGTCAAGCTGGTTATCGCTGAGAACACCTCCATTATCCACACGCACATAGGTACGGGTAATGTGGGAATCGAGCACGGTTCCGCCCGAGTATATGCTGATTGTCGGGATGGTATTGGAGATACAGGTGAGACCAGAAACTACAGCCCCGCTCGCAACATAAAGCGTGGCCCCGTTGAGGATCACAGGATCACTGACTGTCGTCGTGGCGTTTTGGTAAACCGTCTTGCCGTTAACGTTGACCGCCGACCATACCCCGTTCAGGATTGCGCCAGTCGAAACCGTGGTTCCATTGCCAGCATAGCCGGAGAAGACCATCGTCCCTGACTGAAGATAGCCCCCATTGACTGCATGAAATCCGTTGGTTGTCCCCGCGGCAAGAGAGGCGGATCCGCCATCGGCGGCGGTGATGTTCGATCCGGTGGCGCCTGCCTGCAATTGCAGATATCCGCCGCTTCCTACGGTTGCGCCTGTCACGGTCGCACCGTTGAGGGCGTAGGACCACGTACCCCCTGCCGCACCCTTCAGATAAGTATCGTTGATGGACTGGGCACCAGAACTCAGGGTGGTCGCGACACCGCTCAGAATATTCCCGCTCAATATGCCGCCGCTGGCAACTCTTAGCGTACCGGCTGTCAGGGTGGCGTCCGTGACGACACCGCCCGCCTGCACAGTTATCGTCAGTGACGTTCCCGAGAGCGATGTGACGGTTGCGCCGTTCGTAACCGTAATGGATGCATTGGCGGCGAATGACGCAGGCTGTCCTACGGTTGTCGTACCGCTCTGGTAAACTGTCTGACCGCTAATGTTCACCGCCGACCACGTGCCGGACAAAGTTGTCGCCATCACAGCGTTCCTTATGCTTTGTCGCCCAATCGCTGAACCCGAATGGCACCTGGGCTGAAAAAGGGCATTTCTCGAGATGCATGCGCATCGCTGGGTTAGGAGCACCCGGGACAGATCAATGCCGTAAGGCCAAAACCTAAATTTTTTTGAAAAATTTAATAAACACCCAATGTATATCAAAGCTATTGATAGAAAAATCACGAAAATGTAATATAATATGTGATTATGATGGTTCTCATTAAAATAAATATATCAAGAAATACTACTTCAAATTCATTTCGTACTGTGTCGATGCATGTATCTTTGAATGCAAAATGCTCACGCTATCCAGAGCGGTGGAAGGAGAATTTTGATTTCCCGATGACATCGCTGATCGCCACTCATGCAGCAATCTCGATGAACTTCACCGGAAAGATCGACAAGATATGCAGGGGAAGTGCATGCGCACGGCTTCTGCCTGTGCGTCCCGTAGCGAAAACGCGGTAAGCGGTGAGCGGCGCTTACCCAATCACAGAGGGTTCATATCAGCACGGCGGAATGACGAGGCCCGACATGAAGCGGGAGGCGGACCAACCAGGACGGCCACGCTGTGTGCCAGATGTCGCGAGGCACATTACAACACGGTGATTGCAGCGGGGCTATCGCCTTGCTCCGTCACGGTCTCGAAAGCCCGTGCGGATCTGATAATGGCGGGCGTCATTGCCATGACGCTCTGGTCATGCGTCTGTTCAAGTGTCGGCCCTCCTTTGAGAGGAACTGACTGCGGCATCATGGCGACAGAGCCAATGACCCGCTTTGTACCGGATGGCTACGGGCCTTTCGGCCCGCGCCGATAGGCTCAATCCTCGAAGGGATCGCGCATCAGGATTGTGTCATCGCGCTCGGGACTGGTGGAAAGCAGCGTCACCGGTGCTTCAATCAGTTCCTCGATACGGCGAATATACTTGATGGCTGCCGCCGGCAGATCAGCCCAGCTACGCGCACCGAAGGTCGTTTCCTGCCAGCCCGGCATGGACTCCAGAACGGGCTTTAGCCTTGCCTGAGCTGCAGGGCTGGACGGGAAGGAGGTGATTACCTTGCCATCAAGCTCGTAACCCACACAGATCTTCACTTCCTCGAAGCCGTCCAGAACGTCGAGCTTGGTCAGGGCGATACCGCTTACACCGCCAACGCGGGCAGCGCGACGCACCAGCACGGCATCGAACCAGCCGCAACGACGGGCACGCCCGGTGACCGTGCCGAATTCACGACCGCGTTCGCCAAGATCCTGCCCGACCTGATCGAACAGCTCGGACGGGAACGGCCCCTCTCCCACGCGGGTGGTGTAAGCCTTGGCAATACCGAGCACGAAACCCACCGTGCCGGGGCCGACACCACTGCCACTGGCCGCGACAGCTGCAACCGTGTTGGAGCTGGTCACGAAAGGATAGGTGCCATGATCGACATCGAGCATGACGGCCTGCGCCCCTTCAAACAGGATACGACGGCCCGCACGACGGGCCTCGTCCAGACGCTCCCAGACCGAACAGGCGAAGGGCAGCACGCGCGGGGCCAGCTTCGCCAGATGATCCAGGATTTCCTGCTTGGTGAAAGTCGGCGCGCCGAGACCAGCAAGAAGCGTGTTGTGATGGAGCAGCAGCTCATCCAGCTTCCAGTCCAGCGTCTCGGGCTCGGAGAGGTCACACAGGCGGATGGCACGACGGGCCACCTTGTCCTCATAGGCCGGGCCGATGCCACGCCCCGTGGTCCCGATCTTGCGGTCGCCGCGTGCAGCTTCACGCGCGCGGTCGGTCGCAACATGCAGCGGCAGGATGAGCGGCACGTTGTCAGCCACCCAGAGTGTCTCGGGATTGACCACAAGCCCCTGCGCAGACACGCGGTCAATCTCGGCAAGCAGCGCTTCAGGGTCGACCACCACGCCATTGCCGATCACACCGGTCTTGCCGCGCACGAGGCCGGAAGGCAACAGGGAGAGCTTGTAGACCTGATCGCCCACCACCAGCGTATGACCGGCATTGTGACCGCCCTGAAAGCGGACGACGATATCCGCACGGCTGGCCAGCCAGTCCACGATCTTTCCCTTGCCTTCGTCACCCCACTGGGTGCCGATGACGGTGACGTTGGACATGCTCTTTTCCTTTTACAGCGTGATGAGTTCGTCAGCGACGAAAACAAAGGGGCAGTTCAGACGACGCGCTTCAGCAGCCAGATCCTCGACGCTGTCGAGACCGGCAACCGTGGCATAGCCCTCCCTGCGCAGTCGTGCCGCTCCCTCGGAATCCTGCGATTCCGGTGCGATATAAACCCGCGGACGGAGTGTGATCGGTCGGGCCGCCCGCAGCAGGACCTCCGGGCGGAATGTCAGACCGCAGGCAGGCTCCTCACCCTGCGCCTGATAACGCCCGCCACGGCCCAGCTCTTCGCGCTGGCTCCGGGCAAACACGGTCATGCAGACACCGGTATGATACTGCCAGCCCCGGAATTCAGCCGGGTCGACGGTCAGGCGCAGCCCCGGTGCACGGGCATGAATGGCGCGTACCACAGCCATCAGACGCTCGGCATGGACCCTGATCTCGGGCGGCAATTCGAGCTTTTCCAGAATAGCCAGCGCCGCATCGGATGGGCCGCAGGCTTCGACCAGTGCGGTCAGCACGGCAGCGACAGGACCGCCCAGCTCCGCAACAGCGGCCATATCCTTGCGATCGAGCGCATGAACGAGTGCGGCGCGCCGTGTGCCGGTATAGCCCGAGAGCTGGACAAGCGCCTGAACAAGGGCGGGGCAGGAGAGATCGAAGGAGTAATCCGCAATACCCAGTCGTTCGAGCGCCTCGGCGGCAATCAGCACGATCTCGCAATCGGCCTCGACGGAATCGACCCCGATCAACTCGATCCCGGCCTGGCTGATCTGACGCTCACCCTCTCGCCCGGGCGTGCCGACCAGAATACAGGCCCCAGCATAGGACAGACGCAGCGGGCGCGCCGTTCCGGCAAGGCGTGTGGCCGCAATGCGGGCGATCTGGGTCGTCATGTCAGGGCGCAGGGCCATCATGCGACGGGACTCTGGGTCCATCAGGCGAAAGCTCTGTTCCTCAAGCGCCTGACCGGCACCATGGAGCAGGGACGTCTCGAATTCGAGCAAAGGCGGTCTGACGCGCTCATAGCCATGAGCGGCAAACACATCCATTACGGATTCAATACCCTGCGCCTCAGCCTCGGCCTCGTGCTGGAGAAGGTCGATAAACCCCGAGGGCAAAAGAGCGGTATCAGGCTCGTCAGTCATTTTCATGCGGCGTATTCCATGCTGACCGTCTCATAGGCCCAGTCGAGCCACGGTAGAAGAGCCTCGATATCGGCGGCGTCGATCGTGGCACCCCCCCATATGCGCAGCCCCGGCGGTGCATCGCGATAGGAAGCGAGGTCAAAGCCTGCACCGGCTTCAGCCACGAGGCCCGTCAGCGCCTTGACGATCTTATGCTGGGCTTCGACCGGTTGTGCGGCAAACCAGGGCGCGACAATACGCAGGCAGATGGAGGTGCTTGAACGCTGCGCCGGATCAGCTGCCAGAAACGCCACCCAGTCGGTTCGCTCGACCCATTGGGATACAATATCGAGATTGGCACGCGAGCGGGCCTTCAGCGCCGGCAGCCCGCCGATGGACTGAGCCCATTTGAGGCTGTCGAGCGCATCCTCGACGCAAAGCATGGAGGGCGTATTGATGGTATCGCCCGAGAAAATGGCGTCGATCAACCCCTTGCTGTTGGTCAGGCGAAAGATCTTGGGCAGCGCACGGGGCGTTGCAGCCTCAAGGCGGGCCACTGCACGGGGGCTGAGGGCCACCATGCCATGCGCGGCCTCACCGCCAAGGGCCTTCTGCCACGACCATGTCACGACATCCAGCCGATCCCAGGGCAGGTCCATCGCAAACGCCGCCGAGGTAGCATCGCAGATGACCAGCCCCTCATGCACTGCCGGAACAGCCTCGCCCCCCGGCAGGCAGACGCCTGAGGTCGTGCCGTTCCAGGTCAGCACCACATCATGCGACCAGTCGATGCGCGTCAGGTCGGGCAGTTCCCCGTAAGGGGCCTCATGCACGACAAGATCATCAAGTTTCAGCACATCGCGCAGGTCCTGCGCCCAAAGCCCCGAAAAGCTCTCGAAAGACAGCACCTCGATCGGCCTGTCACCCGCCAGCGCCCAGAGGATCATTTCCACAGCACCAGTATCGGAAGCCGGCACGATACCGATCTTCCAGTCTGAAGGTGCACCCAGCACTTCATGCGAGCGATCAATGACGTCCTTGAGCCGTGCACGCCCCTCCGGCGCACGATGGGACCGGCCGAGCAGCGCGCCATCAAGCGCGTTCAGCGTCCAGCCCGGACGTTTCGCGCAGGGGCCCGATGAGAAGAAAGGGCGGGCGGGTTTTCTGTCAGGGCGTTGGGGCATGATCGGTCCGGTAAACTGGCAGGCAGGCAAACTGAAAGAAAGTTTGCGAGATATGCCGGACCCGGACAGCAAGGCGCAAGTCACGGCCCGGTCAATAGCCTGTTTTCAGCCTGTTTTCGGTGAAAAATCTGGTACGAGAGGGGGGATTCGAACCCCCATGCCTTGCGGCGGTCGATTTTGAGCCGACTACGTCTACCGTTCCGTCACTCTCGCCTGATGGCCGGATTGTTAGCGAGTATCCGGACAAAAGGCAATCTATACCCTCCTTCGTCATGCGTTACCCGACAGAGCCCCAAGACACGTCGTGGCGAAGGAAGGTCACGGTATCAGCGAGCGCCCCTCAGAGAGCAGTCGCGCAAAGCCGCTTGATGCCACGGGTGGAGAAAACAGATATCCCTGCCCGATGGGACAGCCGATGCGCTGGAGAATAGCCAGCTGGTCAGCAGTCTCGATGCCCTCAGCCACAACCTCGACCGAGACGGCCTCGCCGAAGCGGATGATCGCTTCCACAATGACCTCCATTGAGGGCTCTGTGCAGATCTGACGGACAAAGCTGCGGTCGATCTTGATCGACGAGATCGGGAAATCACGCAGAAAACTGAGCGAGGAATAGCCTGTTCCGAAATCATCCAGCGTGATGCGCATCCCTGCGCGGCGCAGCACAGTCAGGGCGCGATGCAGATAATGCTCGCTGTTCTGATAGAGAACATGTTCGGTCAGTTCGAGCTCGATCAGCCGGGCCGAGAGACCGAACCTGTCCAGACGGGCAAGCAGTTTCTCGGCATAGTCATCCTGCATGAACTCGACCGGGGCGACATTGATCGAGATATGGGGTGGCTCAAGGCCTGTCCTGCGCCACAGGGCGATGTCCTGAAATACCCGCTCCTGCACCCTGGCCGACACACGCGTTGCAAGATCATAGGAGCGGAAGATTTCAGGGAAGGATTCCGGCCCGCAATCCACCACACCGTCGCGGTACCAGCGCATCAGGGCCTCGGCCCCGACAATATGCCCATCAATCAGACTGACCTTAGCCTGATAGGCCGGGTAGATCAGATCATCGCGCAACATGCCACGGATCAGGTTTGATTGGGCGGTCACGCCATCGCCGAGCCTGATCATGGACGGATCAAAAAGCCGGTATCCGCCGCGTCCACGGGCCTTGACGTCATTGACCGCCAGCAGGGCGTGGTGCTGAAGCCGTCCAAGTGTGTCGCCATCGCGAGGGTAGAGCGAGGCGCCGATGCTGAGCCCGAAGGTGATCTGTTGCGTCCCGATACGCACGGGCAGATCAACGAAACTCAGGAGCGCCTGGGCATGAGCGGCAAGTGTGGCTGCATCGACGCTACCTGTCACAAGAACCGAAAACTCGTCATCGCCACTGCGGGTAATCAACCCCTCGCCAGCCGTCAGCAACGTCAGGCGGTCAGCGACCAGCCTGAGAACGAGATCACCGATATCACGCCCGTACAGATCGTTGAGATCGCCGAGATAATCGATATCGACCAGCAGGAAACCGAGGTTCTCCCCGGAACCGGCCGCGTGCTCGAAGTGCCTGCCTGCCTCCCTCTCGAAATGACGCCATGTGGGAAGGCCGGTCAGCACATCATGCGTAGCCCCCTCGTGCCGACCTTCGGCAGAAAGCCCTGTGACGGTGCCAGTAGAACGATCCTCTCCAGCCGCGTCACCCGATGGAGACCGCATCAGCCGGTGCGTTGCCGTCGCCCGCCGCTGAGCGTCGAGAATATCGGGGGATGAAAGAGGCAGGGTAAGCCCGCCAGGATCGCTGCCAGCACTGCTATCAGAGGCGAGACCCGATGCCGCGAGACCTGCATGAACGGCAGGCAGGTGAGCGTCATGAACCTGGGTACGAGGATTCTCTGCCGCCCCGGTTTGCGGCGCGGTGGTGCGAGGTGAGAAAGCATTGAGCAGAGGGAAATCTGCCTCGGGATGACCAAAAAGAAGCCAGCCCCCTCCCTCGTTCATGCCCAGCTTTTGCCAATGCAGATCCGTCTGAACGGGCGCACCATCATGGTGCCGAAGAGTGACATGGCGCTGAACGCAGTATTCCGTCCTGTCCGGACAGCGACAGGGAAGCGACTGCTCCGAACTGTCGATCAGATCGGTCCAAAAAAACGGGGCAACACGCCCTTCAAAACCCGAAAACCGTGACCAGTTCCTGTTGAGATAGGACACACGTCCATCAGGATCGACATGACATGCCAGAAGCGGCAGCCAGTCGAGCACATGACCTCCGGGTTGGATTACAGTGTTTGCCGTTGTGTCGCTCATGCACCACCCATCATGCCGCACAGAGTCATTCGCATGACGTACCCCGCGCGGACAACGGCACCCGGGCATCGTTCTCTCACGATGCGGTCACGATTTCTGCGCTCGATGGGGGGTGGGAGCATAGGGATATCATGCCTCAATCGAGATCAAACGCGCAGCCACGGTCCAGGGTTTAACGCCTATTATTGGGATCATTAGCGGATAGTTCAGCACTCCAGCCCGCACATGATAGAAATATTTTGTAACGCCGCTCCGGCAGCCCCCTTACCCAGATTATCGAGACGCGCCGTCAACACCACATGACGCCAGGTTTCGCTGCCATGGACGCGCAGTTCCATCGTGTCCTGATCAGCAAGCGCAGCGGCGTCGAGGCGCGCCACATCGGCTGATTCGACACTAATCTGACGCGACCCGGCATAGTGATTGCGCAGACAAGCCTCGATATCGGAAATGCGCACATAACCGGGCAAATCAGCCAGTTGCAGGGGAATTGAGACGATCATTCCTTGGGCGAAATGCCCAATGGACGGCACGAATAGCGGTCGCCGGGTCAGTCCGGCATAATGCATGATCTCTGGCACGTGCTTGTGTGCAAGTCCCAGCCCGTAAAGCTCGAATGCGGGCCCGCCATTCTGTTCATGGGCCTCGATCTCGGAGCGTCCTCCGCCACTATAGCCGCTGACAGCGTTGATGGTGATGGGGTGATCGGCCGGCATCAGGCCTGCATCGATCAGGGGGCGCAGCAATCCGATTGCACCGGTCGGATAGCATCCCGGATTCGCTACGTGACGCGCCGTAGCGATGCGCGCCGTCTGCCCGGCATCGAGTTCTGGGAAACCATATTCCCAATGCGGGGCGATACGGTGCGCGGTGCTGGCATCGAGGATGCGTACGGTATCCAGAGTCGCCGTGAGGGACACAGCCTCACGGGCCGCATCATCTGGCAGGCACAGAATCACAAGATCGGCACCCTGCATCATTTCCAGTCGTGCCTGCGGGTCCTTGCGTTTGGCAGGATCGATCGAGAGAACCTCGACAGGCAGGCCGCGCAGGCGATCCCTGATGCCCAGTCCTGTCGTTCCAGCCTCACCGTCGATGAAGACCCGTGTCATCAATTCATTCCTTCTTTAAAATATTCCATCTGGACGAAGTAAGCATTTACATGGCTTTGTCCAACATATGATGGAAAAAGATAATCTTTCACACCATGGATTTTCGCGCGAGGGTGAGCCGCCTCTTTTGCATGGCGGCAAGCTGAAAGACCGACATATTGCCATGATCGCCCTTGGTGGCGTGATTGGTGCAGGGCTGTTTATCGGCAGTTCAGCCGCCATCGCAGCGGCAGGTCCGGCTATCCTGCTGACCTATATCGGCACCGGCCTCCTCGTCGTCATTGTCATCCGCATGCTGGGCGAGATGCTGCTTGCCAGACCCGGCATCGGTACGTTCATCGACTGCATCCGCACAGCCCACGGGAACTGGGCAGGGTTCCTCTCGGGCTGGCTCTACTGGCTGTTCTGGGTCGTCACCATTGGCGCCGAAGCCATTGGCGGTGCCATTGCCATGCAGGACTGGGTAGCACTCCCCGTCTGGGTACTGGCACCTACCCTCATCATAGCGGTCAATCTCATCAATCTTGTCTCGGTGCGTGTTTTTGGCGAATGCGAATTCTGGCTTTCGCTCATCAAGGTCGCGACCATCATTGCCTTCTGCGCCCTGGGTTTGCTCAGCCTGAGCCACTTTGTCGGCCCGCATCCACGCATCGTGCATAACGTGTTCAGCCATGACGGCTTTTTCCCGCATGGCTGGGGCGCCATTCTGGCGACCGTTCCGACCGTGCTTTTCTCCATGATTGGTTCAGAGTCCGCCACTGTGGCAGCAGCGGAATCGGAAAACGCCGAAGAAAATCTGGCCCGTGTAACGCGCACCATCGGCGTGCGAGTCACCCTTTTCTATATCCTGTCGGTAATCCTGATCCTGACACTTGTACCCTGGACAGCCATCGAGCCGGGTTATTCTCCGTTCGTGACTGTCATGCGTCACATCGGCGTTCCGGGTGCGGCGACCCTGATGCAGATCGTGGTTTTCACAGCCATTCTCTCCTGCCTGAATTCAAGCATTTACATCACGTCGCGCACTCTGCGCGGCCTTGCGGAGCTGAATGACGCGCCAGCTTGGTTTGCCACGCTTTCCAAAAGCCAAGTTCCCCAGCGTGCCGTCACCTTTTCCAGCATTATCGGTCTGGTCGTGGCCTTCTGTTCGATCCTCTCGCCCAAGCTGATCTTTGCCTTCCTGCTGGGCGCGACGGGCGCTGTCATGCTGCTTATCTACGGGCTGATCGTTTCGTCGCATCGCATCCTGCGCCTTGAGGACCCGACCAACAGGGCTTTCACCCTGCCTTTCGGCTCGGTCCTCAATCTCGGCACGCTTGGCGCGATCGGGCTGGTTGTGCTCGCCATGATGGCGCAGGCCGCGCAACGCCAGACCATTCTTGCGAGCCTCGCCAGTGTCGTGATGATCCTGGGTCTCTATGCCTTGTGCAGACGGGGCAGATAAGACAAGCTTCACCCTCTCCGGTTTTCATGTCCGCGGCGTGGACTTGGCAGATTTTCCACTCCCCTGTCCCGCGCCCGGACTTCACTGACAGGATTATACCCATGAAGGTTTCCCCTCTGCGACGTGGTGCCTTCAGGGCATCAATCATTATCCTGGGGAGCGTGCTTGCGTCAGGCGCCCAGTCATTGGGCGCCCCTGTGCTGGGTGGCATGGCCCTTGTCGCTGAATCGTCAGGCCGGGGACAGGTCGCCCTGCAAAAGTCCGACGCAGGGCTGCTTGCCTCACCGGCGCGCCCCGATACAGATCGTGCACGCGATGCACTGCGCAAGCCGCTCGACCTGCTGGCGCTCGTGCCATTGCCCAAAGGAGCCGCCGTCGCTGACCTCATGCCCGGCAGCGGCTATTTCACCCGCCTGCTAAGCCTCGAAATCGGCGCGTCGGGTCATGTGTTTGCGGTTATCCCTGCTGAAATGGCCGCGCGTCATCCCCAGCTTTCCCAAACAGCGCAAGCCATCGCTACCAACCCCGCCTTCAGCAATGTCTCGGTCGTCGTTACGCCGATCGTGGATTTCCACGTTTCGCAACCGCTCGATCTGGTCTGGACATCGCAGAACTATCACGATGTGTATGGCGGCATGGGTCCCGAGACAGCCTTGCGCATGGATCAGGCCATCTTTCTGGCGCTCAAGCCGGGCGGATATTATGTCGTAATCGACCATGTTGCCTTGGCTGGCACCGGCATCGTGGCGCCGACCACACTGCACCGTATCGATCCCGCCCTGATCACGAAGCAGGTCGAGACAGCCGGTTTCCGTCTTGTCTCCAGCAGCCCTGTCCTGCGCAACCCGACCGATGATCACACCCTGCCTGTGTTCGACAAGAACATCCGTGGACATACGGATCAGGTCACGCTGATCTTTCAGAAACCCTCGCCCAAGGGTGATGGAAACTGAGCCAGCCGGGCCCTATGATCCGGTGAGCCATTTCACCGGACTGGAGCCTCCCCTTTGAGCACCCCTCTTCCACCCCACCAGGTCGCCAGCCAGACAGCCGCAGCGGAACTCGATCGACTGATCGCCATCATGGAACGGCTGCGCGATCCACATACCGGCTGCGCCTGGGACAGGGTCCAGACTCATGAGACGATTGCTCCCTTCGCCATAGAAGAAGCCTATGAAGTGATGGACACGATCGCCCGCGAGGACTGGGAGGCACTGCCAGACGAGCTGGGCGATCTGCTGCTTCAGGTGGTTTATCAGGCGCGCATCGCCCAGGAGGCCGGGCGTTTCGATTTTGCCGATGTCGCGCGGCTGATCAGCGACAAGATGGTGCGTCGCCATCCCCATGTCTTTGCTGACCAGACGCTCGACCCCGATCTGTGGGAGCGCAACAAACAGGCTGAGCGTACCGCCAAAGCCGAATATGGGTTGCTGGCAGGCATCGCCCCTGCCCTGCCTGCTTTGATACGCGCCGAAAAGCTGGGCAAACGCGCAGCGCGGGTCGGCTTTGACTGGGACAGGCCGGAACAGGTTCTCGAAAAAATCGAGGAAGAACTCGACGAAGTCAGGGCCGAACTCGACGGGGGTGACAAGGCCCGCCTTGAGGACGAGATTGGTGACGTACTGTTCACTGTCGCCAGCCTGGCACGCAAGCTCGGGCTCGACCCGGAAGCCTGCCTCCGGCACGGCAATGCCAAATTCACGCGTCGCATCGAGACAATGGAGTCCGTACTGGCTGAAACAGGCAGCACACTGGCCGATCTCGATTTGCCAGCTCAGGAAGCCCTGTGGGGTGAGGTCAAGATCCGCCTGGCCACATCGCCCTCGCGCCGCTGAGCCAGTCGACAAGGAAAGCTGAACGCCGCGCAGGGGGACGGGCGATCTTCCTGACTCCTCGCGCCTCATTGCAGGCCAAGCAGCCGAGGAAAGTGGCGTCGCCGGGCAAAACAGGCCGTTTCCGTTTACCCCTGCCGTGGGGGCAAAACGCTACGGCCTGTGCGCATCGCCGCTCTACTGCCGGGACCAGGCGAATGCCTCGTCAATTCATCATGCCGTACCCAATCAGACTGAAATCACGAACATGATGATTCCGCCAGGGATAGTCGCGGAGCGGGCCAGAGCTGCATAAGGCGACGGGACAACCGGAAATGGGCGGCGGCACTATCCTGCTTCGCACCCCTCCCAAAAAGCTGCCCCAGATAGCGTAATGATCGGAACAGTCACGACGCACCGTGACAATTGACACCTGAACACCCGCCCTATGGCCGATAACGAACAATAACGATTATTCGTTTATTTACTGAATTTAACAAATCTGTCGATAACTTGTTTACGGGATAAAACGATTTATTGACGAATATTAGGTTAGATGGAAAAAGGCTCACACATTGCCTGAGGCGTCGCGCTGAACCAAAGCGAATCACGATCCTCAAGGTCCATGTAATTGATACGTGCAGGACAATTGTTAACGGTCATCCGTGACAACGCTGATCATCCTGTACTGGCAAAGAGGATGATATGACGCAGAATAATTCCGGGGTTATTACAGCCACACGGTCATCTTCCAGCCTGTCCGCACGGCCTGTCGCATTATCCGCCCGGTACGCGCTCCTTGCTCTGGGTTTGTTCGGCTTCCGCCTGTCATCGCCATGTAGGGCAGAAAGCGAGACCTACACCGGTACGATTGGCGTCTCGCTTCACCTGGACTCTGCCTGTCAGATTGGAGGGACAACCCCTACAGGCAATACCGCAATGGGGCTCTTGGCTTTCGATACCCAAACAACATTTTTCAAGCAGGTAGCGAACCGGGTGCTTGCTGCGGGCTCGAATAGTGGCGGCGACATTACCGTCACCTGCTCGCCCGGTATCACACCAATGCTCACTGTAATCAGCGGCACCCACGACGCCCAGAAGAGTGGCGGCCATAATCATGCGTTGGCCAACGACTCATCCTACATTGCCTATGACCTGTACACCGATTCCAGTTTTGCCACGGTGGTGCAGAACAATACCCCGTTTTCCCTCACCGCCCACGACTCCACCTTTACGGTTGGACTATTCGGGCGGGCTTTCGGCGCAGACGCCACATCCCCCCTGCAGGCGGGTGACTATGCTGACACGATCAACGTAACCATCTCGTTCTGAGCCCACAGACATGCGCATTCGCAGCATGTTTTGCCTGTCTGTCATCGTTATTGGGCAGATCCCGTACGCCAGCGGAGCGACAACAACCTCCGTGTCGGTCAGTGCCCAGATCATCGGCGGCTGCACCATCAATGGTGCTGTTCCTGCGTCGGGCGGCGCGGTCGGTTCGTTCGGCACACTCGATTTCGGCTCGGCCATCAGCCTGAGCTGCACGCCCGGCATAACGGTCATGATGAGTCTCGATGATGGCCAGCACCCGCTCAACGGCAGTCGCGCCATGATGCGCAATGGCGGAACGGAACGTGTGACGTACAGCCTGTACCGCGACAGCAGCTACAGCATTGCCCTGCTACCCGGCACCCCTTTCACCCTCGATACGAGCCACTCCCCCGCCCCCCTGGACTCTCCCGTCTACGGGCGCGCCACCCCGGATGGCACCACGCCGCCCGGCCAGTATTCGGACATAGTGACGGTAACGATCCAATGGTAACTCTCCTGCGCAAGACCTGTGCTCTTGGCTTTCTCGCTGCCCTGATAGTGCATCAGGCGCCGGCTTTCGCGGCCTCGTCCGTCACCATCTGGCCGGTCAATCCGGTACTTGGTCGTGATAGCGAGGCCAGCGCCTTGTGGCTCGAGAACAACGACCGCAAGCCGGTGCTACTGCAGATACGGGTGTTCCGCTGGACCCAGGCGCAAGGCGACGACCGCTACGACGAGCAGTCAGACATTATCGCAAGCCCACCGATGGCGACGGTGCAACCCGGAACGCGCCAACTCATCAGGCTGATGCGCACCGGCGGAAATAACCATGACAGCGAGGCCGCCTATCGTGTCCTGATTGACGAAATTCCAACACCGGATGCCCAGCCGAATGCGGTTGCAGGTGCCTCTCAGATCGCGATCCAGCTGCGGTATTCGATTCCGCTTTTTGTCTGGGGCGCCAACGCGCCTGCCGATGCTGCCAACCCGTCCATGTCGAGTGACCTGAGGAAAAACCTCATCTTATCGCGCGTCTCGACCATCGTGATGGCCATACGATGCTGGTGGTAAGCAACACGGGCAGCATCCATGCCAAGCTGAGCCGGGTGTCGCTCGGCCACACCCAGATGGCCACCGGGCTTCTGGGGTATGTTCTGCCGGGCTGTGAAATGGCCTGGCCCCTTCCGACGGGCGCCGCGTCCGGCGCCTTGCAGGCCTTCATTAATGATTCGCGCATGAGCGAGACCATCCCGCTTCGCCTGTGAAATGCCAGCGCAACGTAAACATGCTCTGCCTTCAACCCGGCTTTCACAATACCTGCCGCCCCTGCCCTCCCTACGCAGGACTCACCCGGGCAGGGGCACTTCAGAAAGGCATTTCCCCACTCGGCCAGGGTTGTGCGCCATGCTGATACTGGCCTTGTGCCCGAGAGATGCGAGAGCCGCTCTTCCCCCACCGCCGCGGCCGGCCGATCTAGCCGGTCTGGCCGCGAAGATGACGCTATATCTCGCCCCCGTTCTCAACGGGCATGATACTGGCCTCGTGATACCTGTCACCATGCAGAAGACGCGTTATCTGATCAGCCACGCGGCCCTGCGTCGCCTCGGCCTTGGCGATCATATCCTCCAGCGTGCCCCCGACCCGGCCGATCCGTTGAAAATCGGCGCTCTCGCTGTCCGCTACGAACCCGCGACACAGCGCCTGATCCTCGATGTGCCGCCACAATGGCTTCCCCGGCAAATCCTGACGCGTAAGGACCAACAACGACGCGAGGCAAAGGCACGGGCCAGTCTGGGCGCCATTATCAACTACGACGCCTATGCGTCC
The DNA here is from genome assembly GCF_000505765.1 of Asaia sp. SF2.1. Taxonomy (NCBI): domain Bacteria; kingdom Pseudomonadati; phylum Pseudomonadota; class Alphaproteobacteria; order Acetobacterales; family Acetobacteraceae; genus Asaia; species Asaia sp. SF2.1. The sequence continues at coordinate 235,365 of NZ_AYXS01000023.1, forward strand.
CAGGCTGCCCATCTCTCCAGCTTTTCGCTGTGGAGCGAACAGAGAGTTTTCGGCCATTTTGGCACCTTGTCGAATACGGGGGTGACGCAGTTCGGCGCTTCAGGTGGATTATTTCGAGCAGGCAACGATGTAACCTATCGTCGTTACGACACCACATGGAGCTATTCCGATCAGACGCATGTTCTGACAGCCCAGGCGGGCGACATTCTGACCAAGGCGCTTGCGTGGTCGAACACGATGAGGCTGGGTGGTCTGCAGATCTCACGCAATTTCGCGGTACGCCCGGATATCATCACCTATCCCCTGCCGCAGTTCTCGGGACAGGCATCGGTGCCGACGAGCGTCGATCTGCTGATCAACGGCGTGCAGACCATGCACAACAACGTCCAGCCCGGCCCCTACAGCCTGACCAATATTCCCTATATCAACGGCGCCGGTGAGGCGACGGTCGTTACAACCGATGCGCTGGGCCGCAAGACGGAATCCAGTGTGCCGTTCTATGTCGCCAGCACCCTGCTACGGCCCGGATTCAGCGATTACACCGTCTCACTCGGTGCTCAGCGTAAACGTTATGGGCTGCGCGACATGGATTACGGCCCCCTGAACCTCGATGCCTCGTACCGGCGCGGCATCCTGTCTGACCTGACACTCGAATCCCATATCGAGGGAGCCCCGCATCTTGCACTGGGTGGGCTTGGCCTGCTTGCACGGCTTGGCCCACGTTTCGGTGTGCTCAACCTGGCCGCAAGCCTCAGTCACAGGCCCGACCACACCGACACCCCGGATACAGAGCGCCTGCCTGAAGAAGGGCATCAGTTCGTCGCCGGGTATCAATATACACAGGGCCATATCACGATTTCCGCGCAGAAAATCTGGCGCAGTCAGGGCTTTGCCGATCTTTCGACCTACGAGCCTGGCTTCACGCGTCTTCCGCGCAAAAGCCTGCAGGCCAATGCCAGCCTCCTCCTCCCACATTTCGGCTCGTTCAGCGTCGGATATTTCGATGTTACCCCGTCCACAGGGGCAAGAACCCGCTTCGCTACGCTGGGTGACACGCTTCCACTCTGGCGAAGCGTCAGCCTCTCGCTCATGGCCAATCGTTATCTTGGCGGTCACGAGGGTGGATGGGCCGGTTACGCCCAGATCGTCATACCTTTCGGCACTTACGGAACGGCCAGCGCCGGCTGGAGCCGACAGCCCGGCGGTGGCAGTATCGCGCAGCTCTCGGCAAGCCGGTCAGTCTCTCCAGGCGGGGGTATCGGCTGGAATGCCAATTATCAGCATGCCGGCCCGGGAAATCAGACATCCGCACCGGGGTCCATGCAGGCCTCGCTGACATGGCGCAACCGCGTCACCCAATTGCAAGGGGGACTCTATGGCCCGCTGAACGACACCACACGCTGGGCCGAGGCGCAGGGATCGCTTGCCGTCATGGATCATGCGGTTTTCGCTGGCAATCGGGTGTCGGATGCCTTCGCAGTCATCAGCACGGACGGTGTGCCCAATATCCCGGTGCGTTACGAGAACCAGATCGTCGGCAGGACCGACAAGAATGGCCACCTTCTCGTTCCTTATGCAATTTCCTATTATCCCGCCAAATACGAGATCGACACCCTCTCTCTTTCGCCCGATCTGCAGGCACGCCAGGTCGAACGGCGCGTGGCCATACAATATGGCAGCGGCTATCTGGTGCATTTTCCGGTCAGGCATACAAGCGCAGCGCTGTTCCGCCTCAATGACGGGAAAGGTACGCCTTTGCCCGTCGGTACGCGCGTCAAGGCTGGCCATGACGTGATCTATGTTGGCTGGGGTGGGTTGACTTACGTGCCTGACCTGACGGGTGTGGATCGCCTGACAGCGTTTCTGGCCTCGGGCAAGACCTGTGCAGTCAAGATCAGTTCGTCGCCCGCTGTCACAAAGGGGATGCGACGGCCCACCCCCCTTTTCTGCAGGCAGAAATCATGAGGGTAGGAACCATGAGAGCACTCGCCATTCTGGCCATCGGCCTGTGTTGCGGACTCATTACCCCCGCCGCCAGAAGTGCCTGCGCCGTGACACAACCCGGCACAACGTCTCTAGGGGCACTTTCATCGCTCTCGCTCAGCACACAGGGCAACACAACACTGGTCGCCTCGGGATTTGCCTGTACGGGCGGATTACTCTCCGTGGCCTATACCCAGGAAGTCGCGGCAAGTATCCAATCCATCACGGCATTGACCAATGAAAAGGGCGATACCCTACCCCTGCAGATCTGTGACTCAGCCAGTTGCGCCTCCCCCTATGCGGCGGGGCAGGTGATTTCCTGGCGCGCCACCAGTCTGATCGGACTGCTTGGGCTGTTCAACGGCGTGGGCGGAACGCTGCCGCTTTATCTGCGCATTCCCTCTGGCCCCTATAGCGTGAGTGCCGGTACCTATCACGGATCGATAACCATCGGCTGGACATGGGATGTCTGCTGGGGCCTTGGCGTACTTGGCTTGTGCATCGGGCAGGACATCCAGCGAACACCTGTCCTGGTCACCATACCGGTCGAGTTCACCCTCACCGCCGATTGTCGTCTTACCGCGCCCGATGTGGTGTTCACGCCGAGCCCGTTCGTTGCAAGCTTCGGTGACGTGCATCAGTCCCTCAGCGTGGGGTGCACGAGAGGCCAGAGCTATACGGTAGGTATCAGTCCCGGCAATCACGCAGACGGCACAAGCCGGGCCATGAGCAGCAGCGCTGGCGCGTTGCTGCGCTACGACATTTACAAGAAGTCAGGGAGCGAGGTCAGGGGTGCCACTGGATCGGCCCGTCGCAGCAGCGCGACAGCCGAAACCAATGCCGACAAGCTGGACGGCATCGCCGTGCAGAGTTTTGCCTACACAGAGCATGTACTCACCAATCAAGCGACCCCCGCGACGGGAAATTACAGCGACAAACTCGTTATCGATGTACAGTTCTGAGCACGACCAGCATTCGGGCGCTTTGCACGACAGCGAGGGCGTCAGCGATATCCATGTCCCTCTGCACATCGTGGCGAGAAAGGGGGAGCGCCTTCCCCCGTTCAAGTGAAATGCTCAGGCGTCCAGAGCGAGCGCGATATTCTTGGTCACCACGTCAGTCGATATCAGCTTGGAGCATTCGAACTGCCGATCGGTATTGGCGTGACGGGGACACCACAGGAAATCGTTGTGATTGAACTGATGCCGGGGGTCGTTCCAGCATGAGTTGCAGGCATGCCATGAGATGACGCGCCAGGGCGTGTAGAATTCATTGTTCGGATGCGTGAAGCCCGAGATCATCAGAGTCTTTGTCCCTGCTGCCCAGGCAAGCCAGGACAGACCCGAGCTCACGCCGATGAACAGATCGGCATGCTTGAGCCAGCGCGCCCGTTCGGCGAGCGGCCTGTTGCCGGTCTCGTCCTCGGCTCCGTTCGGAATCTGATTCCAGACGATACCAGCCCCGCTGAAAGGCTTCTGATCAATACAGATGACGCGATATCCCCGCTTTTTGAGAAAAGCGATCACGCCGAGCCAGCCCCCGGGATTGTTCCAGTATTTGCACTGGGCCGAAGCCTGCGTGGCGATACAGACATAAGGCTCTTCGATCGGACGCGTATCGTCCTCGAGGACGAGTTTGGGCGCTTCCTCGGTGGGATCGACCCCCAGGATATAGCCTGCGGTGCGATGCAGCCCTACGTACCGGAAATCGCAAGGTTGATATATATTGTCGGTATCATCAAAGAACAGACCGATATTATAGGTTGCATAAACCTGCGAGCGCAGCGGACTTGCCTCGAAATCCTCTTTCGTCGTCAGCTGGATGTTGGGATATGCGTCGGCAAAGAGCGGAATAAACACCTTCGCCAGGCAGCAGATGACCCTCGCGCCACTCTGCTCGGCAAAACGTGCCACATAGGGAAACCACCCCAGCGTATCGCCCAGCGTACCAACCGGCAGTTGCACCAGAATCAGCTTGTCACGCGCATCGTATTCATGACGAAGCACTTTCGTCTCGGTGCCATCAGTCGCGATGCGCACCACATCCACCGCAAAGCGGATGAAGAATTTTTTGGTGGAGGACAGGTGGCCCTCCTCCAACTCACCTTGGAATATGATCGTCGAATTATCGAGATCCGTCAGCGTTGCGCGCCAACGTCCATCAGGCCTCTTAGGCAACAGGACGCGTGCCCCCCAGTTAAAATCGAAATGGATGCCCTGACCCGCATCATTATTCGGCACATCAGGCGGCATTATATAAGGGTTGGGCGCGGAGGCCTGCTGAGGCTGGGGAACGGGCACGGTTTCACCGTCAGGAGCTGGGGCTGAACTCTCAGTGGACATGGGCCGCGTCGTCACCTTTCAATACAGTCTATGAACTATAACAGAGACAAGACAAGCCCCAACCTAACGCCTGAGACATTCTGTAAAGATTATCGAGCTCGCTATAGAGCGATATTTAAAACCCGAAAGGCAATCATTCAATGCGGGATTGGCTTTCTTCTCTTTCAAATAGTATCGGACACTTAACGTATCCCGATCTTGACTGATCTTGATGAGAATTTTTCTCAAGTCGCGCCATTTGGCAGCATATTCAGAGCCATTCTCCCAACCAGACGCAGCTTCTCGCGCGATGCCCCGTCGCGGGCCTGAATACCCATGCCCCCCAGAACCGCTCCGTAACAGGCCGCCATGGCATCGGGATCGATGGAATGAGGCAAATCGCCCTCCTCCACCCCCTGCTCCAGCCGGGCATGAATGGCCTGTTCGGCCAGATGACGCTGGTTGATCATCAGGTCACGCAGACGAAGCTGGGCCGGTGAACATTGAGTAGCGGCCACGGCAATCATGCAGCCAGCCGGTGCATCTTCACGTGTGAACGCTGTCGCTGCCGCATCGAACATGGCGGCAAAGGCCTGGAAGCTGGTCCCCCTTGTCGACAGGGCCTCGACAAACCAAGCCCCCTGCTTTTCCGCATAGGCTTCGATCGCCTCGACATAGAGCGCCTCTTTGCTGGCAAAGCTGTTGTAGAAGCTCGACGCGCTGATCCCCATGGCTGTGATCAGATCATCAAAGCTCGTGCCCTCATAACCTCGGTCCCAGAACAGTTTCACCGCCTTGGAAAGAGCCGTGGCACGGTCAAAGGCAGGGGGTCGGCCTCGGGGTCGACAAGGGCCTTCGCTTTTTTTTGGTGTCATCGCTCCATAAATCCTTGAAACCAGGCTGCGCCCTATCATATGCATGATGTTGGAGCGATTGCTCCACAATTAAAGTTTCAACGCCTCCACTCTCTCCCATTTTATCCGTCACCTGTGCTGCCCGTATCGATCCCCCAACGGGGCACTGGCAGCCGTGACCGAACCGGACAGGTCTGAAGATCATGAGCAAACTTGCAGGAAAAGTCGCTGTTGTGACCGGCGCCTCGAAGGGTATTGGTGCTGGCATTGCCAAGGCACTGGCCGAGGCAGGTGCGTCGGTCGTCGTCAATTATGCTTCAAGCCGCGAAGGCGCCGACAAGGTGGTTGCGGCCATTACCGCATCGGGCGGCAAGGCCGTGGCCGTGCAGGGTGATGTGTCACACAAGGAAGAGGCCGCGGCCATTATCGCGAAGGCCATCGAGAGCTACGGGCGTCTCGATATCGTGGTCAATAATTCCGGCGTCTATGAATTTGCCGGGATCGAGGAGATCACAGACACGCATTTCCACCGCCTGTTCAATATCAATGTGCTCGGCCCGCTCTTCGTCACCCAGGCAGCCAGCCCGCATCTGGAGGCAGGGGCCAGCATCATCAATATCAGCTCGATCGTGACGCGCGTCACCCCGGCCCACGCTTCTGTCTATAGCGGCACCAAGGGCGCGCTGGATGCCATTACCGGCTCGCTCGCCAAGGAACTTGGCCCGCGTCAGATCCGGGTGAACGCCATCAATCCGGGTCTGGTCAAGACCGAGGGGACGAATACGGCCAGCGTCATCGGCTCGGAAATGGAACAGGCCATCATTGCCCAGACACCGCTCGGGCGCACCGGCGAGGTGCAGGATATCGCACCGCTTGCCGTTTTCCTGGCCTCGGATGATTCACGCTGGCTGACCGGCGAGATCCTGCTCGCCTCGGGCGGCCTGCACTGAGGGATCTTCTGGCGCAGCACGCCTTTGTGCTGCGCCAGAGAACTGACGGCCTTATCGCGGCCGGGTCAGGCCGGTTGCGATAAGGCGATGTGACGCGTTCAGGGTTTTGCGTGGCGGTTTTCTGCAATCCAGTCCTGCACGCGCTGGCGCAGCAGATCGAGCGGCATCGCGCCCTCATCCAGCACCAGATCATGAAAGCGCCGTTCATCGAAGCCGGTACCCAGTGCCTTCTCTGCCTGATGACGCAAATCGAGAATGGTCATCTCTCCAATCTTGTAGCCCAGAGCCTGACCCGGCCATGAGATATAGCGATTGGTCTCGTTCTGGATATTCTTCTCGGCAAGGGCCGTGTTGTCACGCAGGCAGGAAAGCGCCTCCTCTCGCGTCCAGTTCTTCCAGTGTATGCCAACATCCATGACCAGACGGCAGGCGCGCCACATCTCCATGGAAAGCTGCCCAAAACGCTCATAGGGCGTTGGGTAAAGCCCGATTTCGCTTACCATCTGTTCGGAATACAAAGCCCAGCCCTCGACGAAGGCGGTCGTGGCATAATCACGACGAAAACCCGGCAGATCGGTCATTTCCTGCGCCAGCGCGATCTGGATATGATGGCCGGGCACCCCCTCATGCGCCACCAGTGAGGGCAATTCGTATAGCGGCCGCTGGTCCAGATGGGAGGTGTTGATCATCAGCCCACCCGAAATGCCAAGCGCCGGACTGCCCGGATCGTAGCGCCCTGTCGTATAGCCCTCTTCAATGGCGCGGGGCACTTCACGCACGCCATATGTCAGCCGAGGCAACTTGCCGATCAGACGGGGCAGTTCGTTGTCGATCTTCTTGGCCAGAAAACTCGCTTTTTCCAGCAGGGCAAGCCGTGTCGTGACATAGAACTGCGGGTCTGCCTTCATGTGAGCCACAAAGGCCTTGAAATCGCCCTTGAACCCGACGGCATCCATCTGGCGCTGCATCTCGCGATGGATACGGGCAATTTCGGATTGCCCAAGCGCAAAGATCTGGTCCGGGCTCAGGGTGGTGGTGGTCTCCTGTCGCACCAGATAGGCGTAATAGGCGCGCCCGTCCGGCAAGGACGATGCCCCCAGGGTTGATCGGCTGGCAGGCAGATATTCCTTCGCAAAGAACGCCGCCAGAGCCTTTTCCGAAGGCTTGATACGCTCATGGACGATGCGCTCTCCCTGCGCACGCAGTTCGCGACGCGTGGCTTCCGGCATCGTGGAGGGGAGTGAGTCGAAAGGCCGCAGGGCCGGGTTTTCACGCTCGGGCAGATCGGCCTGGGCCTGCACGGTATGGGCGGCGATATCCGCAATCGGCCTCGGCTGGACAAAGCCGGTGCGGATGCCGCGCCGCATATTGGCAATCTGCTGCGCATTGAAATCAGGAATACGGTCCATGCGCACCAGCCAGTGGCGCGCATCTGCCTCGCTGCGCAGGGGCGTGTTATCGGCGGCGTAGCCGACTTCCTGATAAAAACCCTCATCACTGGTGAACGGCATGCGCGAAGGGTCGAATTTCTGGCTCTCGATCGCCAGATCATTCTCCCAGATCATCAGGCGGGTATTGAGCAGATCCTCACCATGCAGCGCCTTCTGATCGAGCGCCGCCAGTCGGGTTCTGAACGCCAGACGTTGCGCAAGCCGCGTCTGCTCGGCCTTCGGGCTGTCATCAGGCCAGAGTTCGGCGGCAGCTTGATCACCGCGTGAAGCAGCAGAAACAGGGTCGAGCGTGGTGGTAAAGGCATCGTAATCACGGACAATATGACCAATATCATCGGCCAATGCTGCGCCGGGAACCCCCAGAAGGACCATGCTTCCAAGAGCCACGCCCCCAAGAGCCACACTCTTGAGCCGGGCCAGCCTGCCCCTTGCCGAGATCCCGTTCTGATTGCGCATGATGCCTCCTGAAAAACCGGTTCGCCCGCATAACGAACTGATCATCCGCATCCGTCAACGCCTCCCGGACGCATGAGACGACGGAGGACCAGACGATACCGTGCCGTCCGCCCTCTGGCGCGGCGGCCCCGATAAGAGTTGGAGGGTGCGCGGCGTACAGGCGCACGAATTGTCAAAAAGCCGACCGCGTCACCTCTGGGCCGATGATGGCATACCGAACCAGCGTGACAAGGCGCGGGTCAGAGCGGGGGTGGCCTCGCTACCTCGCCAGACGAGGCAGCCATCCGGGCGGTACAACGCGCTGTATTCCTCAAGCGTGTCTGCGAAGACTAGATTGGGGGGCAGAACGGATAGACCAGCCCCCTGCCGCATGGCGGGAGAGAGCACGAATACCCCAGCCCCATGCTGCATCAGGTCATAGAGCGGCTGGCCGTTGGCCAGAGTCCTGTCCCCCGCGAGGCCCCCAAGGGTATTATCGTCGCATGCCATGCCCTTCTCCGGTGCGTCCTCATCCAGCGCGTAGCGCATGGAAAACCCTTTCATGTCTGCGCTCAATTCAGCGGCGATATCCGCATTGGCCAGCATAGTCGCCATAACATCACGCAAGGCGCGTGACCGTGGATCGGGCCTCGTGAGGGCGGCCTGCGCCAGCGTGTTGGCCAGCACGGACTCAGCCACCGGGCGCCGTTCTGTCTCATAGCTTTCAAGCAGGGCTTCGGCCTCGGCACCCGTTACAATTCCCCGCACCACTGCGGCGAGTTTCCAGCCCAGATTGGCCGCGTCGACCAGCCCAAGCCCAAGCCCCTGCCCACCGAAAGGGGCGTGGATATGCGCCGCATCACCGGCCAGAAACAATCGACCCTTGCGGTAGCGATCTGCCAGACGGGTATGGTCAGCCCAGCAGCGCCCACCGTGATAAGCGGCCAGAGGCACAGCCCGACCACAGATGCGCGCAAGGGCCGCCTCGACATCGGCACGGTCGGGGATTTCCTCTCCCGCCTCCGGAGGTCCGGAAAAATCGATCATGAAGAGCCTGCCGGGAACGGGGCCATAGGCCGTGACGCCACCCGGCTGCATCTGCCAGCCAGAGGGAAACGTGCTGTCAGACGCGGCAAACGTGACCGAAACCTGATAGAATTTTAGGGTGGGAGGCGTGCCATCGAAGGTAAAACCACCCTTCTTGCGCAGCGTACTGCGGCCACCGTCGCATCCCACCGCATAGCGTGCCGCGATCTGTGCCGGTCGTTCCCCGTCTGGCCCGTGGACTACGAGAGTAACGCGCTCGCTGTCGCTCTGGACATCGCACACCCTACAACCACGGCGAATGACAATGCCGCGGGAAGACGCCTCGGTTTCGAGCGCCTGTTGCAGATAGCGTTGGTCAATCAGCCGTGTCGGGCGACGTGCATCGACAGGCTGGGCAGGCAGCGGGATGCTGCCAAAATGCCCTGCAAACCGCTTCTTCCGAGGCCGCATGTCCGCAGGCGCATCTCTATCCTCGCGGAAGAAAACGCCCTGCGCCCAGCCACCGCGGTTTTCAGCAAGGAAAGGGGCAACCAGAGCCTTCGTCTGCGCCTCCGCCGCATCGAGCGCCTGACTCATCCCTCGTCGCATCATGGCTTCGACGCCCAGCGGGCCAATGGACAAGGCCTTCTGCACGTCCTCGGCAGTGTCACGGGCCTCGAGCACCACACAGTCAACCCCTGCTACCGAAAGCTCGATGGCCAGGAGCAACCCGACAGGCCCTGCGCCTACGATGACGACATCGACATATTCCATAGACCGAATCCATAATTGTACCGGGTATATTTTTCTGATATGAAGGCGGTATGTCAACATCCATCAGTCGGCAAGGCCGAAAACGTCAGGCCACGCGTCAGCGCATCTCCGATATCGCCACGGCGCTCTTCGCCACCCATGGCTTCGATCACGTGACGATCGATGCCATTGCCGAGGCTGCGGATGTAGGCCGGATGACGGTTTTCAATCATTTCGCCCGCAAGGAAGATCTGTTTTTCGATCGTGAAGATGAAATCAGGCAGATCATACGCAATGCGCTCACGGGGCCGCTTTCAGGCCACCCCCTCGATGTGCTGCGCCAGCTGGCTCATGAGATGGTCTCTAAAAACGCGCCTTTTCTGCGCTTTGCCCCCCAGACCCAGGGCTTCATCGACACGCTGACAGCCAGCGAAACCCTGAAATCACGCGCACGCGCCCTGCGCGATGTCATGACGGATGACCTGCGCGAGGCATTGTCTGCTGCCCTGCCCTGCCCGCCCGATAACCCTTCATTGCACCTGGCTGCGGCGCTCCTTGTCACAGGCTGGACGACAGCCTTCATCGAGGCGCTGCGTCTCTATCGGCGCGAAAACGACAGCCGATCAGCCCAAACCCTGTTCCTGTCACTCGTCGATACCGGCACCGTATCGGCGCTTTATGCCCTGCGCCAGATCGACACCTTGCCCCAGATGAACCGGGCGTCGCCACACGCCGGAAAGACGGGGGCACCTGACTGAAATCGTGCCCTTTCAACACGCGAGGATCGGCCGCACTGTCACCAAAACTTAACCCTGCCTCCTTGCATGGCGGGCTATGGCTGCCGGTCTGTTATCCCGTGCGCGTCAGATTTCGCTTCGCTGCATCCTGTCACGCGCCTCAACCTGATTGTGCAAGGTGCTTTCGATGCTGCTACCCAGACGCCGGTTTCTCCGTTCCGCCGCCCTGACCGGCCTTGCAGCGGGCACTATCGGCCTGACAGATCGCGCACTGGCGCTCGCACCGCAGCGCCCGGCCATGCTCGGGCATGATGATTTCTCGTTCGTGTTCCTGACCGACACGCATATCCAGCCTGAGCTCGATGCCTCGAAGGGTTGTCTCGACTGTTTTCGCCAAGTGCGCAGCGCCAATGCCGATTTTACCCTGCAAGGCGGCGACCACGTTTTCGATGCCCTTGGCGTTCCCAAGTCACGCGCCCTGAGCCTGATGGATCTGTACAAGCAGACGGCCGACACACTGGGCCATCAGGTTTACAATACGATGGGCAATCACGACGTGATGGGCATCTATACCAAGAGCGGCATCGAGCCGAGTGACCCGCTCTATGGCAAGAAATACTACACCGATAATTTTGGCGCGCCCTACTACGCCTTCAACCACAAGGGTGTGCATTTTGTGGTGCTGGACTCGATCGGCATTACGGCTGATCGTTCCTATGAAGGGTTTATCGATCAGGCGCAGATCGACTGGCTCAGCCGCGATCTCGCGGCCATGCCAGCGGGTATGCCGGTTATCGTGTCCACGCATATTCCGCTCGTCACCGCCGTCGAGGATTACGCTCCGCCACCGGGCAAGGCCCCGGCCCATCAGGGCACACGCGTCAAGAATGCGTGGCAGGTGCTGGAGCTGTTCGACCATTACAACGTGATCGGCGTGTTTCAAGGTCACACCCATGTGCTCGAAACCGTCACATGGCATGGCGTCCCCTATATCACCGGGGGCGCAGTCTCGGGTAACTGGTGGCACGGGACCCGCCTTGGCACGCCAGAAGGCTATCTGGTGGTGCGTGTCGAGAAGGGCCGCGTCATCCCCGATTATGTCACCTATGGTTTCAGGACCATCGACCCGAAAAACACCTGATCAATCTGCTGCATCAGCCAGCGTCGGATTTGAGGAACCAGCCGGACCAGCATGGTTCTGCCCAATTTCTGGACGGGACCATTCAGGCGCGGTAAGGCCGATTGATGCGGCATTTCACCCACTCGTCCTGTGTCCCTGGTGCTTCCCTCTTTGCGAGACGGCATCCGCAGGGATTTATGTGATGCTGGAGCAGGAACTCCCCTGGCGCTCGCCCGACTCATTCATCGCCCGTTATGGCGATGAGGCCTGGGCGGTCATGCTCGATAGCGGCGGTCCCGCAGGCGCACGCAGCCGCTGGAGCTTTTTCTGCTGCCGGCCTGTCACGACGCTCACCACGGATGACAGTGCAGCCTGGGCGAAGCTCGATGCGCTGCTTTCTTCTGTCCCGCCGCAGGGCACCCTGCCATTTTCAGGCGGCGTCATTGGTCTGGCGAGCTATGAGGCCGGGCTCGCGCTCGAAAACATCGTCTCGCGTCATAAACCCTTCATCCCCGGTGTCAGCGCAGCGCTCTATGAAGGCGCATTCGTCTTTGATCGTCAGGAAAAAAGGCTCTGGTGGAGCAGCTATTGCGATGCGGCCATGCCAGTCCCCCTGCCCCAGTGTTCGACACCGCCCGTGCCCTTGCCGAAACTCGACTTCGTGGCCGATGCCGACCGCGAAACCTATTGCGAAGGCGTGCGCCAGATCATCGCACGCATCAATCGCGGAGAGCTTTTTCAGGCCAACCTCACCACGCAGTTTCGCGCACGATGCGCTTCCCCGCTTGCCGCAGGGGCCGTCTATCGTAAGCTGAGGCGGGCCTCTCCCGCACCATTCGGAGCGCTGTTCACCCTGCCCGGCTTCTCGCTGCTCAGCGCCTCAGTCGAGCGCTTTCTGAGCATGGACCGTGAGGGCCGTATCGAAACCCGTCCGATCAAGGGCACCGCCGCCCCCGGTCGCGATGCGGCGGAAGATGCCACCATTGCCGACGCTCTGGCTCGTGACGAAAAGGAATATGCCGAGAACCTGATGATCACCGATCTGATGCGTAATGATATCGGGCGTGTGTCACAGATCGGTTCCGTGGATGTGCCCGTGCTGTGCGAGGTCGAGCGCTTTGCCCATGTACATCATCTCGTCTCCTCGGTCACGGCACGTCTGGCACCGGATATGACGGCGCTCGATCTGCTGCGTGCCACGCTTCCCCCCGGTTCGGTCACGGGAGCACCCAAGCACCATGCGCTCAAGGTGATTGACCAGACGGAACACGCTGCCCGTGGCGCCTATTGTGGAACGCTGTTTCGCATCGGGGCCGATGGTGCGCTCGACAGCAACGTGATCATTCGCAGCCTCGTGCTCAAACCCGACACCATAAGCCTCGGTGCCGGATGCGGCATAACCACCCTGTCGGACCCGGAACGGGAATATGACGAACTCTGCCTGAAGGCGGCCCCCCTGCTCGGGCTTTTTGACGCATGAAACAGGCCTGGCTGAATGAGCGTCTGTGCCCCGTGGCGCAGCTTCAGATCGATCCCGCCGACAGGGGCTTCACGCTGGGTGACGGGCTGTTCGAAACCATGAACCTGCATCAGGGCCGGGTGCTTCGCCTGCACGCGCATCTGTCGCGTCTGGCAGAAGGGGCTGCGTTGCTTCATCTGCCGATGCCAGGTGAACCCGCAATTCGCCACGCACTGACCAGCCTGATCACGGCCAATGGTGAAACAGAGGGCGCCCTACGCCTTACCCTCACACGCGGTGCCGGACCACGCGGCATCATACCGCCTGCCAACCCACAACCGACCCTATTGATCACCCAGGCGCCGCGTGCGGCGGCGCTGCCGCCCTGCGCCCTTCATGTCAGCCGCTATCGGCGCGACGGGGCCTCGCCGCTCTCGCGTGTCAAACATCTCAACTACCTGCCGCAGATCCTCTCACGGATCGAAGCGCAGGAGGCCGGCGCTGACGATGCCCTCCTCCTGTCATCGGATGATCTGCACATTGCGGAAGCGAGCGCGGCCAGCCTGATCGTCCTGCAAGACGAGCGCCTGCTCACGCCGCCCCTGATGGATGGCGCCCTGCCCGGCACGGTACGCGCGGCTCTGATAGCAGCCGGCTTGTGCCACGAATTCCGCCTGACAACCGCATCCCTCATGGGCGTCGAAGCGGCATGGCTGGTCAGCAGCCTGTCCATCCGTGAGGTCGAATTCGTCGAGGGCCATGCACTGCCGCTTCGCCCAGACTGGACAGCGCGACTCAACGCGACGCTATTTACAGATTGACGGGCAAACGCCTCGGAGCGAGGCGTTTGCCTGATTCACGCAGTCTCTTAAAGAACCGGGCCAATCATCGCGAGGGTGTTGTGCCAAAGCTGCCGGTACCACGGCCAGGCACATACATCGTCCAGCGTGATTTCGACCGCAGCATCCAGGTAGCTTTGCTGACGCTCGCGTATCTGGCGGGTGAAATCAGGGTCGGCAAGCAGGATGTTATTCTCGAAATTGAGGTCGAAACTGCGTCGGTCGAGATTGGCCGAGCCAATGAGCGCCATGGCGCCATCGAGCGTCAGGGCCTTGGTATGAAGCAGACCAAGCGGATATTCGAAGATACGCACCCCGGCCTCGAGCAGCTCCTTGTAATAGCTACGGCTTGCACCGGCGACGATCCATGAATCGTTTCGCTTCGGCACTGTCATGGTCACCTTCACACCCCGTCGGGCCGAGGCGCAGAGGGCGGCCTGAATGGGTTCGTCGGGCACGTAATAGGGCGTCGTGATGGTCAGCTCATCTGCCGCAGCATTCATGAGCGAGACGAATATCTCGGGCATGGCCGCATAGCGCAGGGCGGCACTCGTGCCGATCACCTGCGCCACAAACCCCTCACCTTCGTTCAGAGGGGCAGAGGCCAGAAGCAGACCAAGATCCTCATCCGTATGCGCCATCCAGTCCGTCGCAAAGAGATGCTGGTTCTGCAGCACGACCGGACCTTCAAACCGCGTCATCAGATCGACCCAGGGCGCGAATTTCGCCTTCACGCGAAATTCCGGATCGGCGCAGTTCTGGCTGCCGCAATAGGTGACCCGGTTATCAATCACTACGATCTTGCGGTGATTGCGCATGTCCATGCGGCCATGGAGGGGCCAGGTCACGATGTTGCCTAGGGGCATGGCACGCACCAGATGCGCGCCGGCCTGCTTCATGCGTGCCCATGCCTCGTTATGGATCAGGCGACGCGAGCCAAGATCATCGGCCATCACACGGCAGGTCACACCGCGCGAGGCGGCACGACAGATCGCATCGATGATCTCGGTACCGTTATGATCGGTCAGCCAGATATAGAAGCAGATATGAACATGATCACGGGCCGCATCGATATCACGTACCATCGCGTCGATGGCACTGTTGGAATCTGGAAGCAAGCGCGCCTTGTTTCCTCCCTCGGGCGGGTAGCCGCTCGCTGACTGGCCGACCCTGAAGAGCGGCGCAAGGCGCGGTGGCAGGTGATATTTCTCTTCAGCATCGATCAGGGCTTCGCTGGTCTTGCCGGGAATACGGAGTGTCTTGCGGGCTTCGGTGATGCGGCTCACCAGCCTGCTGCCCATATTGGTCTCGCCCAGCATCAGATAGGCGAGCGTACCCAGAATGGGCAGCGCCGCAATGATCGCGACCCAGGCTACTCGTGAGGCAGGCTGACGGTGCGGGCGCATCAGGGCGCGCCCGATAAAGATCATCTGAACGATGAAGCTCAACGCTGCGCCAGTCAGGCGCCAGCCGGTCATTTCCATCCGCAAAAATCTCGATTGCTGAGGGGGTCAAGAAAAGGGGACAAGACAACGGTTTAGGTCCTGCGAACCGGGTAGCCCGCCCTCTACCCCGGTTCGGCAACTGACGCGGTTCTTATTGGGCCGCTAGCTTTTCGGTCTTGTCCGGCAGGATTCTGAAACGTAGACGCATTACAGAGGCCCCGACATGGGCACCCTTGATGCTCATGGTCAGGTTGAGTTTGACGCCATACTGGTTCTCGAGCACCGCAGCCCCGACACCGGAGCCAATGGCGGCATCTGCCTTGACCGTCCAGTACGTGCCATCGAACTGATCAAGGCGGGCCAGATCCTTCACCGTGCCGGTACCTTTGACGGTGATATAGCCAAGAGACGCGATCCCGCCCCCGCCGATCTCAAAAGCATAATCCCTGCCATTGTGGTGGAGGGTTCCCTTGCCCCATTCATACCCCAAACCACCCCCGATTTCTTTCAGACTGAAGGAGATGGTGGAGTCAGTCGTGACGGCGTCGGCTGGCTTTTCCTGCGGCAGGGCGGATGTCGCCATACCGGGCAACGCATGAGCGGTCGTGGCGAGGAAACACAGGGGGAGTGACGCGGCAAAAGCCGCAAAAGAACGTGGGGTCATGACCTTCGCCTCCTTTTTTGTTCGCTCAGGCTTGCTGTTCAGACGCCCCAGCCACCGCGCAGTTGCCTGAGGCCCAGTGTAGCGCCGAAAGAACAGCCTGCCTATCGCCCAGCCGGCAGGCATTCCAACGCCTCGAGGGGAAAAAACATCAGACATGAAAAGACATTTTAAGGAGAAAAAAGGGAAACACTGATCACGATTCAGAGTTATCAGCCCGAACCCTTGCCATGGAACACGCCCCACGTGCCACGCCTCGCCCCGAACAGGTCGGCCCTGCGCCCTGGCCGACGTGTCCTTGCCCTGATAGTCATGGCGCTGCCCCTCCTCCTGCTCGGCGGATGTCAGACAGACCATATCTCTTTTCTCGCCCCCGCAGGCCCAATCGCAGCATTTCAGCGACACTGGTTCGAGCTTCTGGTTGCAGGCCTGATTCTGGTCATTCTGCCCGTGCTGATCGGCGTGCCGTTCTGCCTGTGGCACTACCGGGCTGAAAACAGACGAGCGACCTTCCGACCGGACTGGGATTTCGCCCTGCCCCTCGAATTTCTCGTCTGGGGCTTTCCTGCTGTTGTTGTGATTGCTTTCTCCCTGCTCGTATGGGGGCCAGAGCGTCGTTACAGCCCGGAGCAGCCAATCACCGACGGCGCCCCGCTCAGCGTGGATGTGGTGGCCCTGAACTGGAAATGGCTCTTCATTTATCCCGATGCGCATGTCGCGAGCCTTGACCATCTGGTACTGCCCAAAGGACGCGAAATCGTCTTTCACCTTACCTCCGATGCCACCATGCAGTCGTTTCTCATCCCGTCTCTGGGCAGCCAGATCTATGCCATGGCGGGCATGGTCACCCGGCTTCATCTGTTGGCCGACCGGCAGGGCCGGTATCTGGGCGAAAACACCCAGTTCAACGGCATGGGCTTTCAGGATCAGAAATTTGCCGTCGATGTGGTGCCCCCTGCCCAGTTCGAGCAGTTTCTGACGCAGGCCGGACAGAGCGCCCTGCATCTCGATACCCAAACCTATGACGCCGTGCGCAAACAGGAAAATGGGCGCAAGACAGCGCAGACGCTGCTGCATGATTCCAATGCCACCATGGCCAGCTTTTCGGCCGTACCAGACACCTTCTTTCATGACATCGTCAGCCGCTACGACGACTCCATGCCCCATGATCACGGCTGAACTGCCGTGACCCTGCCGTTGTTCACGCAACGCCCCCATGACCGGAGACCCGCTTTTGCGCCATTTCCTTTTTGGTGAGCTCGGCTATGACGCCCTGCCATTTTATAGCGCAATCGCAACGGTTGCCGCGTCGGTGGTGTTGCTGGGGGCTTTGGCCGTGCTGGTCTTTGTCACCTGGCTGAAAGGCTGGAAGGCGCTCTGGACCGAATGGCTGACAAGCGTGGACCACAAGCGCATCGGCATCATGTATGTGGTGGTCTCATTCGTCATGCTGGCCCGTGCAGTGGTCGAGGCCGCTGTCATGCGATCGCAGCAGGCCGTGGCCTACAACAACCCCGGCTTCATTCCGCCGGAACATTTCGCCCAGCTGTTCACCACGCATGGCACGATCATGATTTTCTTCATGGCCATGCCGTTCCTGATTGGCGTGTACAACTTCGCCATGCCGCTCCAGATCGGCGCGCGGGATGTCTCCTTCCCCGCTATGAACTCCATCAGTCTGGGCCTGACCAGCGCGGGTGCGGTGCTGATGATGGTTTCGCTCTGCGTGGGCAAGTTCTCGACAGGAGGCTGGACCGGTTATCCCCCTTATACGGAGCTGTCATTCAGCCCCGGCGTGGGGGTCGATTACTGGATATGGGCGCTCACGCTCAGCTCCATTGGCAATACGATGACCGGCATCAATTTTGCCGTCACGATATACAAGAAGCGTGCGCCGGGCATGACCCTGTTTCGTATGCCGCTTTTTGCCTGGACGGCGCTGTGCATCTCGATCCTGATGATCTTTGCCATGCCGCCGCTTACGGTCGCGACACTCATGCTGGCGATGGACCGCTATTTGGGCATGCATTTTTTTACGAACGAGCTTGGCGGCAATATGATGAACTACATCAACATGTTCTGGCTGTTCGGTCACCCCGAGGTCTATATCCTCATTCTGCCCGCCTTTGGCGTCTATTCCGAAACCATCGCGACGTTCTCCAACAAGCGCCTGTACGGTTACACCTCGCTGGTCTGGGCCACGATCTCCATTGCCGTTCTGTCCTTCACGGTGTGGCTGCACCATTTCTTCACCATGGGGCAAGATGGAAACGTCAATGCGGTATTCGGCATTGCCACCATGCTGATTGCCATTCCGACCGGGGTGAAGGTGTATGACTGGCTGCTGACCATGGTGCGTGGGCGCATACGGACCAGTGTCCCGATGCTCTATGCCTGCGCCTTCATGGTGCTCTTTGTGGTCGGTGGCGCAACCGGTGTCATGCTCGCCAATCCGGGCTTCGATTATCAGGTGCACAACACCCTGTTTCTCGTCGCGCATTTTCATAACATGCTCATTCCCGGCCTGCTTTTCGGCATGCTGAGTGCCTATCACTACTGGTTCCCCAAGGCATTCGGGTTCCGGCTGCATGAAGGCTGGGGCCGGGTGATTTTCGGCTGTTGGGTCGGCGGCTTCATTCTGGCTTTCATGCCGCTCTATATTGTGGGTGCGCTTGGCATGCCGCGACGGAGCCAGGAGTTTTTCGAGGCAGTTTACCGTCCTTATCTCTGGGTCGCGCTTTGCGGCGCATTGCTCGTCCTGTGTGCGCTGGCCAGCATGGTCATTCAGCTCTGGACCAGCATCCGTGATCGCCAGCGCCTCGCCGTGCCGGCCGGCGATCCTTGGAATGGTCGCACCCTGGAATGGTCGGTGGCAGCACCGCCACCTGAATACAACTTTGCGCTTATTCCTCAGATCGACAGTGTCGATGCCTTTCATCAGGCGAAGAAGCAGCATACGGCGTGGCGCGCACCCGAGCATTATTACGATATCGAACTGCCTTCGAGCACGCCGGTCGGGTTTGTCTGCTGCGTGGCCAGTGGCGTGTTCGGCTTTGCGCTTGTCTGGCACATCTGGTGGGCGGTCCTTCTTGGCGCAGCGGTGTTTTTCGGGGCGATTATCGTACGCAGCTTCAACCGCAATACGTCCTACGTGATCCCGGCTGCGGAGATACGGGCGACCGAGGAACGCTGGCTGCTGACCCTGCGCGAAAGCCCGGCCATTTCCAATGATGCCATGTTTGCGACCGCCAATCGCGGTCTGGTCAGGGAGCCTGTCTGATGGCGGCGGATGTTCACGGCAAAGGGCCGAGCCATATCGGTATCCGTCTGAGCCATTCAGCACCGGAATCACACCAGGAAGCTGTGCGCTCCCAGGCCGAGGAAGCCCTGTTCGGGTTCTGGGTCTTTCTGATGAGCGACCTCATCATCTTTTCGATGCTCTTCGCCACCTATGCTACAATGGGGCATTCTCTCGCCGGTGGGCCCGGCCCGCATGAGTTGTTCGATCTCTCCTCCGCAGCGTGGGAGACCGTGGCTCTCCTTCTGAGCAGCTTCACCTGCGGTCTTGCCACGCTGGCCATGCGTTATGACCGCTCGACGGGCAAGACATTATTCTGGTTTGCAGTCACCCTGGCGCTGGGCATCGTGTTCCTGTCGCTGGAATTGCATGACTTCATCAGCATGGCGCAAAAAGGCGGTGTCCCGTCGCGATCCGGATGGCTCTCGGCAAGCTGGGCGCTGATCGGCACACATGGCCTGCATGTCACGAGTGGCTGCATCTGGATGCTGATCATGTTTGCGCAGGTCGCGAAATTCGGCCTCGATCCGCTGGTGCAGACACGCTTCATGCGCCTGGCCCTGTTCTGGCATTTTCTCGATATTGTCTGGATCGGGATCTTCTCGATCGTCTATCTGCTGGGAGCCCTGTCATGAGCGATCGTCATGCGCAGGAGCGCCGTCAGGAACTGCACGGCTACATCATCGGCCTGGCCCTTGCACTACTCCTGTCCGCCATACCTTTTGCGGGGGTCATGCTGGGACTGTTACCGCGCCCGAGCCTGATATGGATCATCGCCCTGCTGGGGCTCACTCAGGTCGTGGTGCATTTCCGGTTCTTCCTGCACATCGACCTGTCGCGCTCCCATCGTGACGACCTGCAGCTGATCCTGTTTTCGCTGCTGATCGTCATTCTGATGGTGGGTGGAACGTTATGGGTGCTCGGCAACCAGCGCCATATGATGGGCTAGGGCCGCCAGTCAGACAGCTCGTGCTTACGAATGACCTGCCTGTCGCAATACGGTCCGGCGGCGACAATGCGTACGCTCAGCAGTGCAGGATCGTCCTGCACGGGCAGGTCGAGCGGCAAGGTGGCGTGACCCAGCGTCCAGCGACAATCCCCGCCCTGTGCCCCGTCCCATCCCGGGAAGGCGTCCTGTTCCAGATGGGTCCGGATGTCATGCGTACCATCCGGGCGATAGAGCGTGATATCACCGACCAGCACACCGAGTTCGCGACGGTCATCGACGAAGGGCCCCAGCGTATCGAATGGTCGCGCAAGGCGTGACACAAGCCTGACGCGCTCTACCCCCGGCGGGAGAGCGAACAACACCTGATCGCCAGCACGTCGCCGCTGCTCGATACGTCGCCCGCCGTCAGTCACAAGATACAACCCGTGATCATGATCGAGAGCGTCTTTCGCTGTCCGTTCACTGCTGCACCGCGCCAGAAGAGCGTTGTATATCGGCTCGACAAAAGTCCGATCCACGCGCAAGGGCGCTGCCCCGTGAGACGCCCAGCTGCGATAGCGTGTCAGACCCTTGCCTTCGCGATCATGCAGCGGCGTGACGGTATCAAGATAGCTCTCGGTAAGAACGTTATTGGCGCAGATGATGCCATGTCGGGACAGTTCGACATGGTAATAATCATAGCTTTCGTATTCGCGCGCACAGCGAATGGACTGCCCGTTGACGAGCATCCGGGCCGGTATGAATCCGCCATCGAAATAAAGGCAATGCTCTGCCGTTACCAGCAGATCCCGGTCGGGTATGTTCTGCCCGAGACTATGAGCGCTGATCCGGAGCGGGAAACCGGCCATATCGTCATCATGCAGGTTCTCGACGATGGCGCCCGCTTTACAGACGCGTGAAACTGTCTCGACACAACGCACATCATCCCGATAGACCACGACTTCCTGTCCTGCCCTCAGGGCCTCGACGGTGCAGGGGCCTTGCGGCGTCTCGATCATGGCACCCGCAAGAAAGCAGGTTGTGGCGGTACCGCCGTAAATCGAGAGCTGGCCGCCGGACGTTACCACCGGATCAATGATCGTCGCGCCACTGCTGATAACAACAAGTGCCCCTGCCGAAATCGTCGGGTTGATGAGAGTCGCTCCATTGAGGGCGTAAACCGTATCAGCCGTGTAGCCGCTATTGAGAAAGATATTATTGACCGAACTTGCGCCCGCACTGTAGCGCACCGGGTTCGAATTCAGCAGGTTGCCACTCGTGATCCCGCCCCCATCGACATAGACATACCCGTTATTGATCTGGAAATTGAGCAGGGTTCCTCCGTTGAACACCGAGACGACAGGCGTCCCCCCCAGAACGAGCAGCCCGGA
Source organism: Asaia sp. SF2.1 (assembly GCF_000505765.1). NCBI lineage: Bacteria > Pseudomonadati > Pseudomonadota > Alphaproteobacteria > Acetobacterales > Acetobacteraceae > Asaia > Asaia sp. SF2.1. The sequence continues at coordinate 257,016 of NZ_AYXS01000023.1, forward strand.
CAGGGTCGCACCACTGGCAATATAAAGCGTGCCACCACTCAAACGGAGGGGAGCCTCGACAGCCGTACCGGCAGCGTTTTTGTAGATGGTCTTGCCGCCACTCAGCACCGCCGACCAGACACCTGTCACCGTTGTCACCCCGCTTGTGGGCATGACAGGCGCTGAGTTCACTGGCGTACCAACAATCGTACTGATGAAGGCCGAGCCACCCGGCTGAATATTCAGCCCTGAGACAACCGAACCCGCACTGAACGTGACAACCCCGCCGGACGACACGGTGACTCCATTGACCGTAGCACCTGAGTAGAAAATCATCGGGCCACCAGCAGATGTCGTGGCGTTGGTTACAATCGAACCTGCACTGAAATAGGCGGTATCGGCACCATAACCGCCACCAGCGTAATATGAGTCGCCAATCGACTGGGCGCCACTGAAGTAATAGGCCGGGTCGGAATTGAAAACGTTACCGCTGGTCGTAGCCCCCTGAAGCGCGGAGACATAACCGTTGGTGATGGTTGAGCTGAGCAATGTGCCGCCGGAGGACACAATGATGTTGGGGATATTGCCAGAATTGGACACACCGGCAGCGGTTGCACCACTTGTCACATAGAGTGTTGCCCCCCCGACAAGCTGTACCGGGCCTTCCTGGATCGTCGTGCCGCTTTGATAGACCGTCTCACCTTTGTCGTTCAAAACTGCAGACCAGGTTCCCGTGATGTTGGTGGCCACTCTCGCATTCCTTCAGCATCCGTGCCGCCTGCGACAACCATGACGCACGCAATCACACCGGGAAATTGGAGAATACGTCAAGACTTACACAAATACAGACATAAAGTATATAATATTATTACGCAGAGATAAAATATGAAGTAGAGATTATACCCCATACATACATCAACGGATTTGCATTGATTGCATTTTAACAGTCATTAATAATAACAAACAATTTATATGAGTTATCGTATCAAGTGCGTCAAATTATTATTTCTTATACTTATGAATGACTATGTTTGAACTGACCGTTCTCGATTAACTCATTATTTGGGAAGAGTTCCATATTCAGCCAGATAGGTCGCCTCTGCAAGCGCGGGCCGCTCGTCCAAGCTGCCAAACCGATCCTGATTACCTGCAAAAACACCCGATGCAGCGATCATACCACATCGGGTGTCAGTTCCTCGGTGGACTTATGCCCGACCTCAGAGTTGCGGCATGCCGCCATGCACCGGCAGCAGGGCTCCTGTCGTGTAGCTGTTATTCGGGTCTGCCAGATAGACATAGGCACCGGCCAATTCGGCCGGCTGGCCAGGACGCCCCATGGGGGCCTGCGAGCCGAAATCCTTATGCTGTTCGGGCGGCATCCCGGTTGCAATGAACGGTGTCCAGATCGGGCCGGGGAGTACTGCGTTTACGCGTATACCCTTCTCGACCAGGCTTCCGGCAAGCCCAACGGTGAAATTGGCAATTGCCGCCTTGGTCATAGAATAGGGAATGAGAATGGGCATCGGCGTGCGTGTGTTCACCGATGAGGTATTGATGATCGAGGCCCCCGGCTTCAGATGCGGCAGGGCAGCCTTGGTGATGTAGAACATCGCGTGGATATTGGTGTCGAAATGGCGGCGCCATTCCTCATCCTCAATATCAAGAAAATTCTCTCTTGGATGCTGGAAAGCGGCGTTATTGACCAGAATATCGAGCCCGCCGAAGGCCTCAACCGTTTGGCTCACCAGATGCTCGCAATGGGATTTTTCGCGGATATCGCCGGGCAGGAGCAGGCAACGACGACCGGCCTTCTCCACCGATTGCGCAATATCCTGCGCGTCCTGCTGTTCGGCTTCGAGATAAGACAGGGCAATGTCCGCCCCTTCCTTTGCATAGGCGACTGCCACGGCGCGCCCGATGCCGGAATCACCCCCTGTAATCAGGGCGACAAGACCGCTCAGGCGATTACTGCCCTGATAACTATCATCACCGTAATCGGGCTCGGGCTTCATCCTTGCGGAGACACCCGGAAATTCCTGCGGTTGCACCTCGAAAGGAGGGCGGGGATAACGCGTGCGGGGATCGATAAGGGTCATGATGGCTCAACTTCTCGAAAGATGATGAGCCTGCAACGACGGCCAAACGACGCGGTTCTGCCTATTTATTATCGCGCTGCCATGCAACTCGTGGGCCGGACCGCAGGCGCAGTGAAATTACCCCGCTCCATGCAGAGCAGATGCTACCCCTTCGTATGAGCGAATATGCCGCCGCCGAGACTCAGCCCTCGGCACTGGCCTTAGCGCCCTGATGATCCCCGATCACCCATTCGGCGGCGCGTATGCCATCGATACCCGCCGAAAGAATACCCCCGGCATAGCCTGCGCCCTCACCAGCCGGGAAAAGGCCGACCAGCCCGGGGCTCTGCCCCGTTTCGTCACGCGGCATCCGGATGGGCGACGAGGTACGTGTTTCCACGCCGGTCAGCACGGCATCGCCCATCGAGAACCCCTTGAGCTTGCGCTCGAAAGCCGGCAGCGCCTCGCGAATGGCCTCGACCGCGAAATCTGGCAGGCAAAGCGACAGATCCGTTGGTGTTACACCCGGTTTGTAGGAGGGCACGACCTCCCCCAGATGGGTCGAGGGGCGGTTGGCCAGAAAATCCTCAACGCGCTGGGCGGGCGCGCGATAATCCCTGCCACCCGCAACAAAGGCAGCCCGCTCCCAGTGGCGCTGGAACGCAACGCCGCCCAGCACATCCCCCGGATAGTCACGCTCGGGCGAGACATCCACCACAATTCCGGCATTGGCGTTACGCTCGGCGCGCGAATACTGGCTCATGCCATTTGTCACGACCTGCCCTGGTTCGGAAGTAGCGGCGACAACCGTGCCACCGGGGCACATGCAGAAGGAATAAACTGCCCGCCCGTTTTTTGCATGATGCACAAGCTTGTAGTCGGCAGCCCCCAGAAGCGGGTGGCCACCCTGGTCGCCAAAGCGTGCGCAATCGATCAGCGATTGCGGATGCTCGATACGCACCCCGATGGAGAATGGCTTGGGCACCATGGCCACGCCCGCATCCCGCAGCATCTCGAACGTATCACGCGCGCTGTGACCCACCGCCAGAATGGCGCGGTCGGTATCGAGCGTGCTGCCATCGGAAAGAACGAGCCCCGTCAGGCGTCGTGGTTCGCCCCCGGTACGCAGACCATCCACGCGCACGCCAAAGCGATACTCTCCCCCCAGACGCTCGATCTCGGCACGGATATGCTCCACCATTGAGACCAGCCTGAATGTCCCGATATGAGGTTTGGAAACGTAAAGGATTTCCTCCGGTGCGCCTGCCTTGACGAACTCTTCCATGACCTTGCGGCCCAGATGGCGAGGATCGCTCACACCGCTGTACAGCTTGCCATCCGAAAAAGTCCCTGCTCCACCTTCGCCGAACTGCACATTGCTTTCAGGAGTCAGTTCAGAGCGACGCCAAAGGGCAAACGTATCCACCGTGCGCTCACGCACGATCTTTCCGCGCTCGATAACGATGGGCTTGAGACCGGCCTGCGCCAGAACCAGCGCTGCCATCACACCGCAGGGCCCGGCGCCGATTACCACGGGACGAAGAGGGCCCGGTTCCGCCGAAAGCGCCTTGTAGCTTATCTCTGGTGTCGGCATCACCGAGACCGTGTTTTCATGGGCGGCGAGAACGGCGTCTTCATCCTCGACGGCGCAATCGATGCTGTATATGAGCATGATGCGCCCGCGCTTGCGGGCGTCATAGCCACGCCGGGCAATAGTGAATGCGGTCAATGCCTCGGATGGCACACAGAGACGCTGAAGAATGGCCTCGCGCAGGGCATCGTCTGAATGGTCGAGAGGGAGCCTGAGTTCTGTTAGCCGGATCATGTGGGCTGCAAGTCACGAACTGGGCGTGTCTTGTCAAGAAGAATAGCGCGATCTGCCCCGATCTGACGGGCTATACTGGCAGGACGAGGTCTGCTCTGCACAATGTCGCCTTGTGCCAGCGTCATCGGGATACGTACCCACTGCATTGCTGATAGCCCTATGGCAGGCAGGGCTGCGGCCGTTCCCGGCCTCCATACTCGTCAGAGCGCGGGGCGCTGCGACTCCGTGCGCTCACGGATCGCCTTGAATTCCGAACCCTGCTTCCAGCTTGGCCACATACGCGAAAAGGCCAGACTTCTGCCCACCTCGTAAAGCGCGGCGGCGTCCTCAGCCGCACCGCGCAGATCCCAGCTGGCGCTCCAGGCATCGCAGGGCTGATGATAGCAGGCCATATAGCCCTCAAGCCATTTGCGACCCGCTGGAACACCGCCGTTTACGAGGTCCGGGTATCCGGCCAGATCCATGATCGGCAGCACCGGCACACCGGCACGGGCAAAAGGCAGATGATCGGCGCGATAGAAGGCCCCGCGTTCAGGCAGGGCTTCGTTAACGGTCACACGCCCCTGCGCGGAAGCGATCGTCGCGAAGTCATCCTGCAGACTGTCCTGCCCGGCCCCTACGAGGAAGGCATTGCGCGACAGCCCACCCATTTGCAGCACGTCGATGGTGAAATTCGCAACCGTCTTGGGCAGAGAGATGAGGGGATGCTCGACATACCAGGTCGACCCCAGAAGCCCACGCTCCTCAGCCGTCCAGGCGCTGAAGAGAATCGTCCGCTCCGGCTGAGGGCCGGATTTGAAGGCACGGGCAATTTCCATGACCGCCGCAATGCCCGAAGCGTCGTCGATGGCACCGCGCCGTATCAAGGCCTCGCCATTGGGGCCGCGGCTTTTGCCGAACGCATCCCAATGCGCACCGTAAACGATCGTCTCGTCAGGATGCGTGCTGCCCGGAAGCTTGGCTAGAACATTCCGGCTTTGCAGATGCGACGTGGTGACATCCAGCGTCGTGGTCATGGTGACACCCGGCAGGGTGACAGGCGTGAAATCGGTGCGACGTGCCTGCACGCTCAGCTTGTCCAGATCGAGACCCGCACGAGCAAACAGGTCACGGGCGGCCTGCCCCTCCAGCCAGCCTTTAACGACCAGCGATTCCGCCTTGCCCTTGCGCTCGAGATCGAAGGCCTCTCCGCCCGCCGCAATGACGGTGCTCCACGGATAGGAAGCGGCCTCTGTATCATGGATGATCAGCGCGCCAACGGCGCCTCTGCGGGCCGCTTCCTCGTATTTGTAGGTCCAGCGACCGTAATAGGTCATGGTCCGACCGCCGAAACGACCATGCACGGGCTCATCCGCCATAGCCTTGAAGTCAGGATCGTTGATCAGGATGACCGCAATCTTGCCCTTGAGATCGACATTCTTGAAATCATCCCAGTCGCGGGCCGGTGTAGTGACGCCATACCCGACAAACACGAGCGGTGCGTCCGTAATGCGTATCTGGGACGACGGTGTCCCGGTGGTGAGATAAATCTGTTCCGATTGATGGAAATCGAGCCCTTCCGCCCCACCAGTCTTAAAATGAACCAGGGAGTCGGGCGCGATCCGCGTGTGGATCATCGGGACTTCCTGGGTCCAGCTCCCGTTATCCCCCGCTGGCTCCAGACCAATCGCCTGAAACTGGGAGACGATATAATTGACCGTTCGGATCGCCCCCATCGTGCCAGGTGCACGTCCCTCGAACGGATCTGAGGCAAGCGTACGAATCACATCCGACATGCGGCCGGGCTCCATCGGCGCATAGACCAGCGGTTCAGCTGCACGGGCTGGCATTCCGGTCAGAACCGTTCCGATAATGAGGGCTGCAACGGAAGGGCGTAGCGATCGCATCATGTTTTCCTTGCTTTTATGGGACGCGATAACGTCTCGGTCACGCTGTTCCGCTGAAAGCGGTACAGTAGTGATAGGGGGATGAGCGGCAGTTCCGCTCCGGATCCTGTGTTTTATTTCCGCCAGAGAGGACGCATCGCCCTTCCGGGAGTGAAGAGATCCGGCTGAAGCCGGACATGGAAACTGTGACGCCGCAGCCCCTTGGCGCATCTGCCCGACGGACGACCGGAACTTGCCGCGCACGGCCGGGACTGTCCTTTCGGAAGCTGGAAGACCCGAGGCGCAAACTCGGAAAAGCTGAGAGACCTTCACCAAAATACCCAATAACGTTAAAAGCTCATTAACGGCCAGTAGCCCAACTCCGTGCCACGCATACCACCCCAATAAAGCCGATAATTCAATAACGAAATTGAATGATTCGATGACAAACCCTTTCTGGACGGAATAACCACCCGAATCATTCACTTTCCATTCTATTCTTTTATCAGAAACCGGGCACATACATGTCGTTAAACAATCGATGCATTACAATTTGACTAAGTGTTTCATAGTAACGATTTTAGAATTACGTTAACTTTTGAGACAGAATCGCCCATATTGTGCGCCGCCCGTCATTTCTCGCTCACAGTCCGGCTTCGCCTTGGCGGGTATCGTGTCGATGCCCTATATGATCCCTGACCAGCACAATCCCTGTGGCAATTTCTTTCGAGAGCAATTTCATGGCCGAACACGCCTGCGACCATGCCCACCACCATGATCATGACCCGCATGGACATGACGCAGATACGCATGAACACGGTCATGACGATCACGAAACACATGGGCATGGGCATGGGCATGGGGGACACCACCATGTTCATGAGCCCGCAAGTTACGGCAGTGCATTCCTTCTGGGGATGGCGCTGAACATTGCCTATATCGTTGCCGAGACCATCTGGGGATTATTGGCTCATTCCCTCTCGCTCCTTTCGGATGCCGGGCACAATCTATCCGATGTGCTCGGGCTCGGGGCGGCATGGCTTGCCCATAGTCTGGCCCGGCGTGCGCCGACCACGCGCTTTACCTATGGGCTCAAGCGCTCCACCATTCTCTCGGCCCTTGGCAATGCGGTACTGCTGCTGCTGGTAACCGGCGGCATCATCTGGGAGGCTATCACGCGGCTTGTCGCGCCGGGAGAAGTTGCCGGGCGCGTGGTCATGCTGGTGGCGTTCGGGGGGATTCTGGTCAATGGCGCGACAGCCCTGCTTTTCATGCGGGGCGGCAAGGATGATCTCAATCTGCGCGGGGCCTTCCTGCATATGGCCGCCGATGCACTCATGTCCTTTGCTGTGGTCATTACGGGTTTCGTCATCATGATGACGGGCTGGACCATTCTCGACCCCACCGTGAGCCTGCTGGTCTGTGTCTCCATCATCATCGGTACGTGGTCACTCCTGCGCGCCTCACTCGATATGGCACTCGATGGCGTGCCCGAGCAGATCCGGCTGGATGAGGTCGAAGCCGGCCTGCTGGGGCTGCCCGACGTTGAGGGCCTCCATCACCTGCATGTCTGGTCGCTCAGCACGACTGAAACCGCGTTGACCGTTCATCTTGTCAGCGATGCCGACGCCACGAGGCAGGCTGGTATCCTGCGGGAGGCAACCACCATGCTCGCCAGGCGCTTCAGGATCGGCCATGCGACCTTTCAGATCGAGGCCGCCGGATCACCTTTCCCCTGTAGCCCTCATGATCACGGGACGACATGCGGCGACAATCCTGCCTGCCAGGGTGCCGTTTCATGCTGAAGCAGCCCGAAAAGATCGTTTTCGGCTGGTTCTCGCTGCTCGTCAGCCTCGTTGCTCTCGGGCTGAAATACGTGGCCTGGCGCGTCAGTGGCAGTTCTGCCCTGCTGTCGGACGCGCTTGAGACGATCATCAATGTTGCTGCCGCTCTGGGGGCTCTGTGGGCACTGAAAGTGGCGCAGCGACCGGCGGATGAGAACCATACATACGGGCATGACAAGGCCGAATATCTTTCTGCCGTCAGCGAGGCTGTTCTGGTGGTGCTCACCGCCATAGGGATCGCCTGGGTCGCGTGGCAGAGCTGGTGGGCGCCCAATCATGATCTTGCCCCGTGGCGTGGCATCGTGTTCAACGCGCTTGGCGGTGTGGTCAATCTGGTCTGGGGGCTCGTTCTGGTGCGTCAGGGCCGCATGCGCCGCTCGCCCGCCCTTACAGCCAATGGTCGCCATGTCATTTCCGATGTCTGGACCACAGTCGTCCTGGTGATTGGCATCGCGCTCATTCCGCTCACCGGCTACACGCGCCTCGATGCCATTCTTTCGGCCCTTGTGGCCGTGAACGTCCTGCGCGTCGGATTCGACATGATGAAGCAATCCATCGCCGGTCTGATGGACGAAGCGCCGGACACGGACACACTCCAGATGATCCGCGCAGTCATCTCTGAACATGCCAGCGGTGCGATCGAGGCCCATGACATCCGGGTACGTACCGCAGGCAGTGTCAGCTTCATCGAATTTCATCTGGTGGTGCCTGGCACCATGACGGTATCGGACTCGCATGATATCTGCGACCGGGTCGAACACGCCTTGCGCCGTCATATCGGACGCGCCCTTATCCATATCCATGTCGAGCCTGAAGAAAAGGCCAAGCAGACCGGCATCCCGGTGCTGGCCTGAAACGATGAATGGGCGAACCAGAAAAGGCGCCGCCCGTTACGTTTTTTCGTGACAAGAGTTTCTTGACCAGTTGCCTGGGGTGCTGGCAGGAGCGTTCCTCATCGGTCGGGGCTTCCTGACCCTCAGCCAGGCGAGAACCTATGCGCCCCAGCACCGCTTTGCGGCAAAAGAACCGGATTCTGCATCTGCGCCGCTCTGCGCGCCGAACCACCACGCAATGGCGACGCACCCTCACCTACTGGCTGGGCGCCGTTCTGGTTGGCGTTGTGGCTGTCGCTTTCGCTGGTACGGCGGACTGGGCCGCACGCGCCCGAGGCCGTCTGCTGCACTGGGATCCCTATGTCATGCTGGTGGTCGTACCCGCGGGTCTGGCCCTTTCAACCTGGCTCACCCGTCGCTTTTTTGCAGGTGCGCAAGGCAGCGGCATTCCTCAGACCATCGCCACACTGCATATCGAGAATTTCTCGATCGTTAATCGTGTTCTCTCGCTGCGCATCGCCTTCGCCAAGATCATCCTTACCTGTTTTGGCCTGCTCGTTGGCGCATCCATCGGCCGCGAGGGCCCTACGGTGCAGGTTGGCGCCGCGATCATGCACGGCTTTTCGCGGTTGCTTGGCATCTCGAACGTGGCAGCCCGTCGCGGCGCCATTCTTGCTGGCGGTGCCGCCGGTGTCTCGGCTGCCTTCAATACGCCTCTGGCAGGGATTGTTTTTGCCATTGAGGAACTCTCGCACTCCTTCGAGCAGAAAACATCGGGCACCATGCTGACCGGTGTTGTGCTCTCCGGTGTGACGGCCATCGCTCTCGTGGGCAATTACTCGTATTTCGGGCATACGGATGTCGATGTCCCTATTGGCACAGCCTGGATTGCGGTGCTGACCTGCGGCATCGTAGGGGGGATTGCGGGCGGAACATTCTCGGCCCTGCTCATCCGCTTCTCCAAAGGCCTGCCAGGGCGCATCGGGGCGCTGATCAAGGCACGACCAGTTGCCTTCGCGGCGTTGTGCGGTCTGGTTCTGGCACTGCTTGGGCTGGTATCGCACGGCGCGACCTACGGCACAGGCTATACCCAGGCACGCGCGATCATTGACGGCTCAGAGCATTATCCGGCGTCGTTCTTCGTGCTGAAATTCATCGCGACCGTCGTGTCCTATTGCTCGGGTATTCCGGGCGGCCTCTTTGCCCCTTCCCTGTCCGTTGGTGCCGGAATCGGCGGCTGGATCGCACAATATCTGCCCCATACGACAGCCGGCGCCGTGGTGCTGCTGGGTACGGTGGCCTATTTCTCTGCCGTGGTGCAGGCTCCGCTGACAGCGACGGTCATTGTCATGGAGATGTGCGACAACCAGCAGGTGACGCTTGCCCTGATGGCCACGTCCTTTCTCGCTTTCGGTGTCTCGCGCATGATCTGCAAGCACGCGCTTTATGGCGCGCTGGCCGACCGCTTTATGGAGGCAGCGCATAGCGCCGCCCCTGCCCCGATCTATACGCGTAGCAGCCCCAACCCCAGCCCTGCCATCGAGACTCTGGTCGAGGAAAGCGACCGGAAACCGGACGACAAGCCCCACGAAGCCTGATCCAAGGCCGCATTTCGGCGATTACGCGCCCCGCGATTGATCTGATACACCGCGAGGCTGCACCCCCGGATCACTCCGGGGGCTTTCAGAGCGCCAGACAGCATCCCATATCGGGATCATGACACCGCTCTCAGTACTCGATCTCTCCTTCATCCGCGCAGACGGCACGGTTCGGGATGCTCTCCTTGAGTCCCGCAATCAGGCAGTCCACGCGGAGGCCCTTGGCTTTCATCGCTACTGGGTGGCCGAGCATCATGCCATGCCCGGCATAGCCTCAGCGGCCACAAGTGTTGTGATCGGCCATCTGGCCGCAGCCACGCGAACAATGCGTATTGGGGCGGGGGGCATCATGCTGCCCAACCACGCGCCGCTCGTCATTGCCGAGCAATTTGGCACGCTTGAGGCGCTCTTTCCCGGGCGCATCGATCTGGGGCTTGGCCGGGCACCGGGATCCGATCAGCGCACCATGCGCGCGCTGAGGCGTCATATCGACCACGCCGAACGCTTCCCCGATGATGTGCTCGAGCTCATGGCCTATCTCTCGCCAGCAGGCAGCGCCAATGGCGTGGTGGCTACGCCGGGCGCTGGAGCGAACGTGCCGGTCTGGCTACTGGGGTCATCGCTGTTCTCGGCGCAGCTTGCTGCGGCGCTGGGGCTGCCTTTCGCCTTTGCATCGCATTTTGCGCCGCAGATGATGGAGCAGGCGATCGCGCTTTATCGTCGCGACTTCCAGCCTTCGGCCCATCTGGCCGCACCCTATGTAATGCTTGCGGTCAACGTGATTGCCGCCGACACAGCAGAAGAAGCCGATTACCTTGCTACGTCACGGCGCCTGTTCGTGGCAGCCCTGCGTCAGGGGAAACCCGGACGCATCCTGCCCCCTGTCCCGCCAGAAGATCTCCCCTGGCCTCGAGAGGTCAGTGCACAACTCGATACGATGCAGGGCACCAGCCTGATTGGCACAGGCGAGCAGTTGGCTGAGGGCATGGAGCGATTCATGGCCCGCCATGCGCCCGATGAACTGATGATCAGCGCGCCAATCTATGCCCCCGCAGCCCGTCTGCACGCACTGACACTTGCCCGCGAGGCGTGGAGCCTTACGGGGCGCGGCTGATTCTCCCCTGAACGCGGTCAGTCCTAAATTGCGTGCACTATGCCTGGTAACGGACCGACAGGATGCGAGGCCGTGAGAATGAGCCGTCCAGCCCTGATCGGAACGTGAACGGCCCATCCAATCGGTGAAGTGCCCGCCTTACGACAGATCGAAAGCCTTCATCCTGTTGCCTGCGAGCGCACAGGCTGCGTGGATGACGCCGAGATGGCTCAGCCCCTGCGGCGTGTTGCCCAGATACATTCCCGTCTCAGGGTTGATCATCTCGGCCATGATGCCGGTATTACTTGGCAGGCGTTCGAGGAAACTGGCGTAGAGCCTTTCGGCCTCATCTTTCTCCCCCAGAAGATACAGCGCCTCGACCATCCAGCAGCTACAGGCCAGAAAGGCGCCCTCCTCCTCACGCATGCCGGTATAGCGGAACAGGAATGGCCCGTGGCCAAGCTCCTCTCGTATTGCACGCAGGGTCGAGAGCATACGATCACGCCTGTCCAGACCAAAGGGCACGGCAAGCGCGATCGATGCGTCCAGACCGTCCGATCCGGGGTAGAAGAGATAGGCCTTGCGCCTGTCGCACCAGCACTCACGGTCGATCCATTCCAGGATACGCTCTTTCTCACGCGCCCAGCGCGGCGCGCGGTCCTTGGCCAGATGCCCACGCTCAGCCATCTGGCATGCGCGATCCAATGCCTGCCAGCAGCTGATCTTGGACATGGTATAGTGCTGGTCCTCGGTCAGCTCCCAGATCCCGGCGTCTTTCTGGCGCCAGTGATCGGCGCAGCGATCGGCAAGATCGGCCAGAAGCACGGCGGTCTTCTGGTCGAGCAGGTTGCCACGTGAGACGAACAAGGCTGCCGTCTCGAAGATATCGCCGTAGATCCCATGCTGATGCTGGCCCGCCGCGCGGTTGCCGCTCACGACAGGCTTGATGCCGCGATAACCCTCGACCTCATCATAGACAATCTCGTCATCGACACTCTGCCCCGAGAGGCCATACATCACCATCGGGCCTGACTCGCCGAGGTGATGCACGAGCCAGGCCAGTGCGGCCTTGACCTCTGCCACCGCGCCAAGCCGCAGGAAGGCATTCGCCACATAGGCGGCATCGCGTATCCAGGCGTAACGGTAATCCCAGTTCTTGCCGTCCTTCAGACGCTCGGGCAGCGAGGTGGTGGCTGCCGCCGCAATAGCCCCGCTCGATGAATAAAGCAGCAGTTTGAGTGCCAGCGCGCTGCGCCGGACCTGCTCACGATAGGGGCCGTCATAATGGAGCGTGTTGGCCCAGCTGCGCCAAGCCTCATCGCTGGTCTCGATACGCCCGTCGATCTCCTCAACACTCGGCACGGCAAGAGGCTCGTTTTCGGTGGCGACCAGCGCAACGAGGGCATGGGTTTTCTCACCCACCACGATCTCGGCCTCGATGGCCTCATCCTCTTCGCGGAGGATGCGCATGTTGGGCGTGTGCACCATATGGGCGAGCACAGACCCCACATGGAAGATATTGCCGTTCTGTGTGGTCTGGATCCAGGGCGCGACAGTGCCACAGCGCGTGCCGAGCCTGAAACGCACGATGAATGTCATGCGCCCCGTCAAACCCTCGATACGCCGTGCAAATTCGGTCCAGGGCAGACGCCCGGCGAAGGTACTGTTGAGCGACTCTGTAAGCCTGGCCGAGCCCGTCTCGGTTTCGATCAGGGTTTCGAGAACGTTGCTGTCCTCACGATAGCGCCGCGTGGCTTTATAGGCGCCGACAGGGCGTATCTGGAAGAAGCCGCCCGCACGATGCAGGAGACGATCGAACATCGGAGGCGAGTCGATATTGGGAACGCAGAGCCAGTCCACACTGCCATCCGGCGCCAGAAGCGCCACACAACGGCCGTCGCCAAGGGCTGCATAATCCTCGATTGGCCAGAACCCGTCGAGGGGCCCTGCGGGAGAGAGCTCCCTGGCCAGTGCGGGAAGGTCGTGCGTCATGGGCGCTTCTCTCTCGATCATGCTGAGCTGACAGGCCGCGGCGATGGCTAGGCAGTCTCGTCGGGCCATTGCAACAATCGAGAGAGGGGCAAGGTTGCCCCGCGGTATTTTTCAGAAGATTTCTATGTGGCTCTTGAAGCCCAGCATGGCCTGATCGCGCAGCTGTTTCTGGGCACCCGGATTGAAATAATACTGGAAGTCAGGCGCGAAGGTAACACCGCGCAGCACATGGATCTGATACATCGCTTCCACCACATACGCGCTGGTCTGCGGGAACAGCGAACCATTGGGCAAAGGCAGGCCCTGCGCTGCGTACAGACGCTGGGAGCGCGTCAGATCATCCGACACATGTGTCCATGAAAAATTCACACCGACCGCATCGAGCGGGCGCGACTTCCAGAAACCGCGATCGAGCACACCGAACGAAAGCTGATCGGCGCGCGTCTGTGTCTGGGCCTTGTTGAAATAGGCGGCCCCGATCAGGGTCACACCAGCATCAGGGGCCTGGCCGGGATGATGATAGACCATCTGGTCAACCAGCCCCCAGGCGGCCCAGGCACCATGCACATCGCGTGGCTTGAGCCCGCTCAGGGCGAAGGGATTGCCGTTGCCGTCGTAGTAATTGTCCTTGTGGTCTGCCGTGTCATAGGCGAAGCCCGCCTTGTAATGGCCCGGCAGGGAATGATCATGGCCGAAACGCGGCTCCCAGATGAACTCGACCGGCATGGCCTCGCCATCGATCGTCGCGCCATTGAACTTGAAGCCCGTGCGCATCTGGGCATTGCCGTAAATGGCCTGTGTCTGGGTGAAATAGACACCGAACTGGAAGATCGTGTTGTCGGTCGGTCTCAGGCGGAAGCGGGCTGCCCAGTTGGCGTCGGGATAAGAGGCATGGGCGGTGTTATCGCTCGACGCTTTCGGATTGCCGCAGAACGCATTGTTCATGAAGTTGCAGTAGAGCGGGTTGGCCGAGAAATCTGACAGGAAGGACATGCGCCCCGCTGCGACATCGAAGCGGTCGTTGAACATGGTCTCTTCGCCATAGGCGTAAACAAGGTGGACGAATACGTTACCACCGCCGCCATAGATTTCCTGACTGGGGTTCAGATTGTCCCCGAACATGCGGCTGGCGGGAATACCGTAACGCCCGACAATCACGTCATGGGTGGAGAAGCCGGTCCAGCCTGCCAGACGCTCCCAGTCGATATCGTTTTCCATCGAATACTGACCGGCATTGCTGGCGCCTTGGCGCAGACCGAGGCCTTTTGTCGGGGCATTGAGCATGCCTGACATTTCGTTCGTATTGTCGAGCAGGATCGCTATACCGCGTTCACGCAACCAGGCATTGATGCCCAGAGGATTGACGAAAATTGCCTCCGGCTTGGGCAGAGGGGCGACCGTCGTGTCCTTGTGCAACTCCGACAGCGATGTCTGGGTCAGGGCAGAGGGCTGCTGCCCTGCATTGACCGCACCGAGCCCGGCCGGTGCAGGAACGGCGTTCGCCGCCACGGCGGGGCCGGTCTGTGCGGATGCTACGGCCGTTGTCGACTGCTGTGCGTGAGCCACGGGGGTCAGGCAGGAAACGGCAAGGCAGGCGGAAAAGAAGCGCAGGACGGTAGAAGACAATGTCTGGCTCAAGCTCCCTGTGAACAGATGACCGTCTTTTAAGAAAACTGACAGGTTTTTTGGACCCTGAGAGTCGTCATTTTATGCCGGTTTCGTGAGCAGACCACCACTGACGGGGAAAAAACACCGTTAAATCTGATGCAAAGCCCTCATGACAAATCATTGCTGGACCGGCATAGCCGGTCGCAGCAGGGGGGACGTCGCGTTAATCGCCGATTCAGAGATCGTAATTCACGCGGAAATAGTAGTAGCCGCCGTTAATGCCGAGCTGTGACGTGCTCATGTAATATTGCGGCGCACCCAGGTAGCGGTTTCCGTCAGGCACGCGGCTGGGATAGGCCGAGAAAATGTTGTTGCCACCGATCGTGGCCGTCCAGCGCGGGGTGATGCGGTAGGACACATCCAGATTGGTCGTCCATTTCGGCTTGTTCTGGTACTCCAAAAAATGAGTCGTGCTGAACTGATAAGGGCCCGGCGCATAATAGGTCAGCTGGTTGGTTGTCTGGCCCCAGCGGATCTCGTGCAGGCCGACGATCCACTTGGCGTGTGTCCAGTTTCCACCAAAGATGATCTTGCTGCGCGGATAGGCCGTCGTCAGATAGGCAATCGACGCTGCGTTGAGCAGCGGCGCGCCCGTGACGGGGTTGCTCGCCTGATGCGACAGACGCGTGCGGTTGAGGTTGATCGCGGCATCCCAGTCGATACGACCATAGGCGCCGAGCTTCGTCAGATAGGTGACCGTGATATCCAGACCCTGTGTGCGGGTGCTGGCCACATTGGCAAACCAGTTGGCCGTGATCGCACTCTGGTTCCATGTGCTGATATCTGCGGGCAGCGCAAAGCCGTTCATCTGCATGGCGCTGATGGCCGTTGCACCCGAGATATTGCCCCCCGGCATGATCCGGTCGCGCATGTTGATCTGATAGATATCGGTCGTGACATGCAGATTGCGGATCGGCTCGACGATAAACCCACCCTCGGCATTGGTCGAACGCTCCGGCTTCAGGCCAGACGAGCCATTGGCCAGCGCACCGGGTGAGCCCGCACCGATCAGGCCACGCGCTGCAGTCGGCGAGATATTGAGGGCCGAGTAGTATTTCTGGGCCAGTGTCGGCGCATGAAAGCCATTGCTGATCGTGCCACGCAGCGCGATACGGCGCGTGATGTCATAACGCAGCGAGACCTTGCCGTTCTGGGTGTTGCCTACATCGGTATAGTGCTCGTACCGCCCGGCCAGGTCGAGTTGCAGTCCCTTGGCGAGATAGGTCGAGATATCGAGATAGCCCGCCGCAACATCGCGGCTGTAATTGCCCGCATTGCCCGGATTGGTACCCGCCAGAGCGTCGGAGCCGTTACCATAGAGCGAACCGGGCGATCCCGTTCCCACGGAATAGCCTTCATAGCGGTAGGACGCGCCACCGGCGAAATTCACGCTATGCGGCCAGCCGCTGAACGTGAACTTGCGGCTGAAATCGAAATCATTCGTCCATTGCTGGTTGTTGAAACCCTGGACATTGAATGAGGTCGGCGTGGCGCCAGTCGCCTTGTTGGTCGAGAGATTGACCGAGTTGATCAGCCCGATATCGTCGTAATCGCGGCCATAGACGCTCGACACGTCCCAGTGCCAGCCACGGAAATCACCCTTGATGCCGGCCTTGAGTTCATAGTCGTTTTCGTTGAGCGTCTCGACCGGCGAATAGCCCCAGGGGTAGATCGCCTTGTAGGCGGGATAGGCATTGAGCGATGAGGCCAGACGGTAGTTCTGGTAGGATTGCGCATAGCGATGGGCATAGGTGCCGAGCGCGTAAAGCTGGATGTTGTCCGTCAGATCATAGCCTGCATTGACGGCAACGCTCTCGCGCGTCTGCTCCGGCTGGCTCAGGATATTGTTCTGATAGGTACCGGTGCGGTTATCGGCAGCGCTGCGATAGGTGTGATCCTGATGGACGAAGTCACCGCTAACATGCACGAAGCCGCGCGAGCCCAGACCGGCCCCGCCATCGAGATAGACACCCTGCTGGAAGCCATCGCCTTCTGACGTGATGCCGGTAATGTTCTGAGCGTGAAAACCACGCGCCTGCTTCTTCAGGATGATGTTCACCACCCCTGCCACGGCATCCGATCCGTACTGGGCGGAGGCACCATCACGCAGCACTTCCACATGGTCGATCGCCGACATCGGGATCATGTCAATGTCAGATGCCGTCGAGCCCTGCTGCGGGCCAGGGTTGGAATAGATATTGGCCGTGTTGTGACGGCGCTTGCCATCAACAAGTACGAGCGTCTCGTTGGGGTTGAGGCCACGAAGGCTGATCGTGTCCGTCATCGCACCCGCATCGAAACCGGCGGTCGGGGTGGTGAGCGACGGCAGAAGAAGCGAGAGCGCATCGCGCAGCGTGCCCTGCCCGGTGGCGGCAATCTGCTTGTGCGACACGATATCGAGCGGCGCGATGGAATCACGCGCCTTCTTGCCGATCTCGCGCGTGCCCGTCACCACGATGGCCTCACTGCCACCATCGGCATCGCCAGCGCGAACCGGCGCAGACTGGCGCGTGCGCAGCGCGTTTTTCTTGCCAGCATGGGTAGCTGCCTGTTTGGCCGGGGCCGCCATGCTGCTCGCGGAGTCTGCTGAGGCTGTTTGCGCCAGCGCCTCACCCCCACAGGACATCAGACACGTCGAGGCAATGAGGAAAAACACCCCCTTGCGCGCAACTGATGGCAGGAGGGTATGGGAGCGTAACAGCATGACAAACCTTACCGTTGATTCAGGATTGCCCCACTCCTCATTCGTCTGTTGCAGTTTGTCAACGGATCGGCGGCTTTTGCGCAACAAACCCACCGGGATTGTTGAAAAAATGCAACAGAATTGCCGCACCCGGTGCAGGGGCAGGGTCTGACACCTCGAAAGGGCGGCGCTCCGCCAGCGCCAGCATCACGCGCAACGGCCCACCATGCGTGACGATGCAACAATCCTGCGCCGCCGCCATGCGCTCCTGCCAGAAACCCGTCACACGGTGCGACAGGGCCTGCACGGTTTCGCCCCCACCCGGCGCATACCCCATCGGGTTGGCCGCCCATTCATCCAGCGCGTCGCGGGGCACGTCTGACCACAGACGGTTTTCCCAGTTGCCAAAATCCAGCTCGGCCAGACGGGAATCGCTCTCACACGCCATCGGCCTTTGTCCTGCATGAGCACCCTGTCCGGATACCTCGACCAGTAACTGAGCAGAGAGCGCGCAACGTGATGCGGGCGCATGAAACACCCGGATTTCAGAGGGCAAAGGAGCCCCCGTCGTGCCTGAGGATCGCGCGACCATTCCTTCGCACCAGATACGCTGCCAACCGGCAACACAGTCCTGCCAACCCGCGGCCAGATCAACGTCCAGACGCCCGTAGCATAGCCCCGCCACCACCTGCACCGCAGGGTGGCGCGCCAGCAGCATGGAAAAAGCCGGTGTCACGTGTCTGACGACGGTCTGGGACCAGACAGCATGTGAAAGAACGTGCCTGAAACCAGACCACGTCGGCTGCCCGCCTCACCCAGATCCTGCCCCTCACCATCACGCAGCGTCACGAGAGCCTCGTCCGAGCCACGATCCGTAACGCTTGCATAATGGAATTCATGCCCACGCAGCACCTGTCCGGCCGCGCCGAGCAAGCCGTCATGGCACAGCCGCGCTTCACGATAGCCGAGCACCATCCTGCGGCGTGCGAAGGAGGTCCGGTGGGATAACAGCCCCAGCATGGGATGGGTCGCGCCCGATGCATCCTCGAGACCCGCGCCCAGCACCATATACCCGCCGCACTCGCCATGGACCGGTCGTGTCTCCGCAAAACGCGTCATGCCTGCCCTGAAGCGGCTGGCTGCTGCCAGTGCCGCCGCATGCAATTCCGGATAACCACCGGGCAGCCAGCAGCAATTCGCATGCTCCGGTGGTGCTTCGTCAGCCAGGGGTGAAAAGGTCAGGATTTCCGCCCCGGCCTCACGCCATGTCCGGGTGTGATGGGCGTAAAGGAAGGAAAAGGCAGCATCATCAGCCAGAGCGATAACCTGCCCCGGGGGCCTGAGCGTAGCCCTGTCCTGCGGGGCAGCCGGGCGATACACCGCAGCCATGTCGAATATGGCGTCAAGATCGAGCTCGGCCTCGGCCTTGTCTGCCAGAGCCGCAAAAAATCCAGCCAGATCGCCACGCTCGCGCGCCTGCACCAGACCCAGATGGCGCTCGGGCAGCACGATACCCCTGTCGCGCCGGAACATGCCCATAGGAGGATGCCGCAAGGCGGCGCGGCAGAGCCTTTCATGACGGTCCGAAGCAATATTGTTCAGAACGGTGCCGGCAATGCGCACATCAGGCATCCACCCCGTCATACCCTGTGCAATGGCACCCACGGTCTGCCCCTGCCCGCTCGCATCGAGCACCAGCAAAACCGGCATGGCGAAAAGCGAAGCGATATCGGAGGCGGCCCCACGCGCGCCGTCCTCAAGGGGGAGACCATCGAACAGCCCCATGGACGATTCCACGATGACCAGATCCGCTTCTTCCGCCGCCTGAACCAGCCCTGCGGCCATCTGGCTTCGTGTCATCGCCCAGCTATCAAGATTGGCGCAGGGTGCCCCTGATGCCTCCTGATGAAACGCGGGGTCGATATAGTCGGGGCCTGTCTTGAGCGCCCGCACCGTCAGCCCCCTGCGGCGGAAGGCGGCTATGAGCGACAGGGTGAGCGTGGTCTTGCCTGAACCGGAGCGCGGGGCTGCCACCATCAGCATACGGGTCATGGACTCTCTCTCATGGTGGATGCGTTCATGAGCCTAACCTTCCTCAACAGAACCGCAGACGTGCTGGACCGGGGTTGCCCTCTTTTCAGATCAGACAGGCTCATCGTCGCTCGCCAGCACTCTCGCGACGGCATTGCTGCGCGGCCGCCACAGATCGCGATCGAGCAGATCGGCAAAACGGTGCTTCATGTCTGACAGCGCCTCCGGGTTATGGGCCTCCAGAAACGCGGCACATTCCTCGTTTTCCAGCAGCGCCGAGAAGGCGAGATCGATCTGTCGGTCCAGCCGTGTGGGCAGGGTCGCCGCCCAGCCCTGAAGCGCTGCGACACCACGCGCCATTTCCGCAGCACCCCGATAGCCATGGCGCATCATGCCCGCAATCCAGCGGGGATTGGCCAGTCTGCCCCGCGCCACACGCGCCACTTCCTGCGCCACATCGCGCAGCCGGGGCGTATCGGGCTGGCTGGTATCGCCATGAAGCAGGATCGGTGAATTCCCAAGGCTGGACGCTGCGGCACCAAGCCCGCCTTCATGCGCTGCCATATCAACGCTTTCGAGCAGATCTGTCTCGGCATGGTCCTGCATGTGCAGCACGACCTCTGCCCGGCCGAGACGACTGGCAAGCTCCGCCCCGGCCCTGACGCCTTCTCGACCGCCGCCATAGCTCCATTGTGACCCCTCAAGATAGCGACGACCAAGCTCGTCCCTATCCTTCCACCCCCCCTGGCTAAGTGACGTCTCAAGTCCTGTGCCATAGGCCCCCGGTGCCGCACCGAATATGCGCGAGCTGTCAGGGTCGAGAGTGAGCGGGTTCCACGCCGCGTCTTCAGCACGCGCGGCCACAGCACGTGAGGCCTGATCGAACAGATCGATCAGCCCCGGAAACGCATCGCGAAACAGCCCCGATATACGCAAGGTGACATCCACACGGGGCCGATCAAGCACGGTGAGCGGCACGATCTCGAAGCCGCAAAGCCTGCCACTTGTGGCATCCCACCGGGGCTGCACGCCCATGAGCAGAAAAGCCAGCGCCATATCCTCTCCCCCCGTGCGCAGCGTGGCGCTGCCCCACAGATCGAGCACGAGATGACGCAGGTTTTCGCCTTCCTCCTGAATATGCCGTGCCAGCAGCAGCTCGACCGTGCGATGGGCCAGAAGCAGG
Source organism: Asaia sp. SF2.1 (assembly GCF_000505765.1). Taxonomy (NCBI): domain Bacteria; kingdom Pseudomonadati; phylum Pseudomonadota; class Alphaproteobacteria; order Acetobacterales; family Acetobacteraceae; genus Asaia; species Asaia sp. SF2.1. Next base: position 277,685 of record NZ_AYXS01000023.1, read on the forward strand.
GCGGCCCGCGTGGGCACCATACGCGGGTCGGTCGTTGTCAGGTTGCGGCCTGTCGGCAGCACATCCAGACGCCCGCGTGTCGGCGCGCCAGAGGGGCCGGGGGGGATGAAACGACCATCGAGCGCCGCCAGAAGAGCCAGACGCTCGGCCTCAGGACAGGCATCCAGACGCGCCCGTACTGCCTCGGAGGGGACATGGGCTGTTTCGGACAGCATCGCGACCAGCGCATCATGGCGGGGCGGCGTACAGCCGAAAACATGCAGGCCATCACGTATCTGGAGGTCCTTGACGTCGCACAGATAGGCATCGAGCCGTGCCAGCGCCTCAGCCTCATCCGCCGGATCATCCTTGGGCGTCCCCAAGCGTACATTGCGCCCCTCAGCCCCTTGCTGGCCCGCAGCGCATGAATGGCTCTCGGCCAGCACCCCCAGATCGGCAGCCCGATCGAGAATCTGACGGCGCAGCATGGTGCCGCGTCGCTTGTCCAGCCCGTCTGCCTCCGCATATTCGTCGATCAGGCGTTCGAGGGACTCCATGGCGCTGTCGAGCCCCGCACGCTGCACGGGCGGGGTCATGTGACCGATCATCACCGCACCGAGGCGCCTCTTGGCCGCAGCGGCTTCACCGGGGTTGTTGACAATGAAAGGGTAGATGACCGGTACCCCGTCCAGCAGTACAGCGGGGGCACATTCGGGTGAGAGCGCCACAGCCTTGCCGGGCAACCATTCCAGCGTGCCATGCGTGCCCAGATGCACCATCGCACTGATATCGCCTACCCGGCGCAGCCAGAGATAGAAGCCGATATAGGCATGGCAGGGCGCAATATCAGGGTCGTGATACTGTGCCTTGCGATCAGACTCCTGACCCCGACCGGGCTGAAGGGCGAGAATAAGAGCGCCGACGCGCAAAAAGCGCACACTGACCGGCTGAGAGGGCATCCCCCATGTCGTAATGACTTTTTGCCGGAACGACTCAGGCAGGGTGTCGAAAGCCGCCCGATAGGCGTCGGCACTCATGATGAGAGTGGGGGCGGCGCGGCACAATCTGTCTGGCAGCTCTGATGCGACGAGAGGTGGCGCGTCGTATCCTGCACCGGCAAGCATGGTGGCGATGGCCTCGACACTGGCCAAACTGTCCAGCCCAACAGCGTGGGCAGCCTGCCCTTCGGCACCGGGATAATCGGAGAGAACCAGCGCCAGACGCCGCTCGCCCGGCGTTTCGGCTGCCAGACGCAACCAGCCCTGCATCTGGCGCACAATTTGCGCGATACCGGGGGCATAAGCCACGCGCCGGGCTGGCAGGCCGGGCAGTGCCTCATCGCGAAACGATATGGGTGCCCCTGAAAGACGACCGTCAAATTCGGGCAGGACGATCTGCATGGCAAGATCGGACGGGGACAGCCCCCGGGCGGCCTTGCGCCATCCTTCATGCGTCGTGCCCGGCTGAAGCAGCTGGACGATGGGTACACCCGCGGCCTCAAGGACCGATGCCCCGCCATCATCCCCACGCGAGGCGAAGAACGTGGCATTCAGAATGATGTCGGGAGGCTCGTCCACAAGCCACCGGTCGAGAAAAGGCACGACTTTGGCCGCGCGGAGGGACGAGACATACACCAGATCGACTCCGCATCCGGCGGCTGCGATCGCCTCTGCCAGCGCATCGATCCCATCGAGATCGGCAGAAAGGAGGTGGGCGCGGTAGAACACGACCAGAGCCCGACTGGAGACATCCATGTTCAGGCGACGGTAAATTCCGGCCTCAGGCAGCTTTTCGGCCTCGGCCCCGTCATCTGCATGTAATCCGGCAATGGCCCCCATAAGGGTGAGCGCACAGCGCAGATTGCGTGTTCCGCCCTCGCGAAACAGGCTGTCGAGCCGGGCCCATTGGGCGGGCGCGATGGTCGAAAGGCTTTCGAGTGCGGTATTCGGTGTGGCCTCGCCGGTGATGAAGGCCAGTGGAATAGCCTTCTCCCGGCAGACGAGCCTCAGTTCATCCACGCCGTAACGCCAGTATTCGGTACCCCCGAGCAAGCGCACCACCACACAACGCGCATGGGCAATCGTCTGCTCCAGATAAAGATCGACCGACAGGGGATGACGCAGGCGTGACAGGGTGGCGACCTGCAAACTGGGGTCTGACGCCCCGTGCACATCGCGCAGGCCCAGCAGGTCACTTTCGGAAAACGACAGCAGGACAAAATCGGCTGGCGCGTGGGCGAGGTCCTCGGCCACGGCCTGCCCATCCAGATCATGCGTTTCCCGAAAGAGAATATGCACGGCTCAGCCTGCGTCGAAGCTGCGCTGCACAGCCTTGGGGTCAAGCCCGTGCAAACCGATCACAACCAGCCTGCCCTCTGGCGCCTCGCCCTGCTCATAGGCATGTCGGATACGCGCGCCCACCGCCTGCACGCCCAGACGAAGGCTCTTGCCTGCCACGCGGGCAAAGCCTTTCATACGCAGCACATCATGCTCACGCGCCACCTTCTCGAGTCTGGCGACAAAGGCTTCGGCACTGGCCTGTTCGGGCAGGCTCAGCACGAAACTCGTGAAATCGTCATGCTCATGCTCATCTGCCCCGTCATGATGCGAGGGGCGTGCTGCCAGATCGTCCTCTGCCGCAGCGGCAAGGCCGAGCAGCACAGCCGGATCGACACGCCCTTCACGGGCACGAATTACGCGCACCCGACGCTTGCGTGCACCAAGACCGGCCTCGACCGCAGCGAGGGCGGCGTCATCCAGCAGATCCGTCTTGTTGAGGATGACCAGATCGGCTGAATCCAGCTGATCCTCGTAAACCTCTTCCAGCGGGTTGTCGTGGTCGAGCGACTCATCTTCCTCGCGCTGCTTCGCCACGGCCTCCGGGTCATCGGCGAAGCGGCCATCGGCCACCGCCGGGGCATCCACCACGGTAATCACGCCATCCACCGTCATGCGCGTGCGCACGCTCGGCCAGCCGAACGCCTTGAGGAGCGGCTTGGGCAAGGCAAGACCCGAAGTCTCGATGACAATGTGATCGGGCGGGGTCGGACGATCGAGAAGGGCTTCCATGGTGGGGATGAAATCATCCGCCACAGTGCAGCACAGGCAGCCATTGGTCAGTTCGACAATATCTTCCTCAGGGCAGTTCGGAATACTGCACCCACGCAGGGTCTCGCCATCGATACCCAGAGACCCGAATTCATTGACCACGATCGCGATGCGGCGGCCATCCGATTTCTCGATCAGATGACGCAGCAGGGTGGTTTTGCCCGCGCCGAGAAAGCCGGTGATAATGGTAACAGGAATCTTGCTCATGACAGTCTTTCAGATGCGGCAGGTTGGGCAGGTGCAGCAGGTTGAAGAGATTCGCCTGACGGCGACAACTGGCCAGGAAAACGCCCCAGAATAATATCGCGCAGGCTTTCAGGACGCTTTGAGGGCATGACCGTACCTGAGCGCGAGTGTTCATAGGCCTTGGCATAGACCATCAGATCCTCCGCCAGTTCAGGCCTCAACCCTCCCAGAAGCCAGGACCATTTGCCGGGCATGGACAGGGTGGCGGTGCAGCCCCGCTGGCACGCCGCAAGGCATTTGACCCCCTCGACACGCACACCGGCGGTGGTCGCCTGCTGCAAGAGGGCCTCATGCAGCGCCTCACCCCCGTTCCTGCAGGTGAGGCAGACATGAATGACGGGAGGCGTATCGCAAGATGTTATCGGTTCGGCCATGAACAATCCCGGACCAGGCCCGCAAAACGGGCGCAACAGGGCACAAGGATGATTGCCGGGGTACCCGGCCCGCCATAAGCCGCCCCTTGATGACGGGTGCGGGTTCATGGTCTGTCGCGCTCCGGGCACCCCGCCGGATCGTGAAATCGGTGACGCGACGGCAGGTCTCCTGGCTCATGGTCCCGGTTGCCCGGCATTGCCGCCCCCTTCCCGGCATGGTCACCAGTGGGCTGCGACGGCAATGACATACCACCTACAGTTGCGGGGGCAGCGCAGGACTGATGCACATGGCACGAACCTGCTTCCCTTTTCACCCCTTGCGAGGCACCGTCGCTCATTTCCTAGCAGGTTTGTCAAAGGAGATGCAAAGCCCGGGGAAGACAGGGCGACGCGCGCCTTCACCCTGTGACCCGGAGCATCGCTCCATCCGATTGTTTGCAACTTGAAACATCATGTCCGTTGCTGACATCATACGGACGAGCCTGCGTAATACGACCGAGGGATGACCCCAATGCCTCATCTTCTTCTTGTCGATGACGACCAGGATATCCTGACCCTTCTCGGCAGTTTTTTGCAAAAGCATCACTATCAGGTCTCCACGGCCGAAACGGGCGAGACCATGTTTGCCATTCTGGACAGGCAACCGGTCGATCTGGTGATTCTCGATATCATGCTCCGCAATGAGGACGGGTTCAGCCTGTGCCAGCGCCTGCGTGCGCGATCCCGCATCCCGGTCATCATGCTTTCTGCCATGGCCGATCTGACTGACCGTATTGTGGGGCTCGAGATCGGGGCCGATGATTACCTGACAAAGCCATTTGACCAGCGCGAGCTTCTGGCCCGGGTCAAGGCGGTGCTGCGTCGTGCAGCCACGCCGGGCGAGACACCCCCGTCGCTGCGCCCTGTCCTTCGTTTCGGTCGCTGGGTTCTGGATGTTGCCCGTCGCGAGTTGCGCGCGCAGGACCAGTCGCTCGTCCCGCTCTCGGGGGGGGGGGAATTCGATCTGCTGCTGACTTTTGTCGAACATCCGCAGCGCGTCCTTACGCGGGACCAGCTGATGGACATGGCTCGTGGTCCCGATCATGCAGCCTTCGATCGCAGTATCGACGTGCAGGTCAGTCGCCTGCGCGCCAAGCTGGAGGACGATCCCAGAAATCCAACCCTGATACGCACCGTGCGCAATGGCGGCTATATGTTCACCGCTGCGGTGAAACGATGAGATGGGCGAGGCTCCCCCCCGATCGCGCTTTCACACAGGACACCATCTCCCGCCGCCTGATTGTCACAGTGGCCCTTGCCGCCGGGATAACGCTGCTGTTGCTCGCGATCTTTGTCGAATTTGGCGGCCAGTGGAGCAAGCCTGATATCGAGGCCACCGGTATGGTGAGAGAGGTTGGGGCTGTGCTTCGCATGGTGCGGGTCGCCCCCGCCACGGACAGGGAAACGCTGCTGGCGGCGGCACAGACCAGACAGATCCATTTCGGGTGGTACCCGGAAACGTCGCCGCTCGCGAAGGCTCTGGCCGCGGGGCATTACCGTCGCAGCGAGATTGAGGAGAGCTGGCATTTCCTGAGCCCGTTTCTGGGGCAAAGGCCTCCTGCCATCGCAGTGTTCCAGGAAGATAACCCTGTCTCTACCCTACCCGGCCTGCCCTATGACCGTTCGCTGTATCACGACGCGTATTTCGTCGGGATCCAGCTCGATGACGGCAGTTGGGTGCTTTGCGTTGCCCTCCAGCGTTTCTGGGGGATTTACGCCTTTCAGCGCCTCATGCTGGAAGGCATGATGCTGTTTGTCTGGATCATCGCGGTGTCACTCATTGCCTCACGCCAGCTTTCACGCCCGATCGAATATCTGGCCCATGAAGTCCGCCGGCTCGACGCGCAGCCAAATTATGCGCGCGTCAGTGAAGCGGGGCCCAGAGAGATCCGTCAGGTGGCGGTGACGATCAACGCCATGCAGGCGCGTATCGCGAAATTCATCCTTGATCGCACCACGATGCTTGCTGCCATTTCGCATGATCTGCGCACGCCGCTCACGCGTATCAGACTACGCGGAGAATTCATTGATTGCCCGACGCAACAGAAACTCCTGTTTCGCGATGTTGACGAGATGCAGGCCATGATCGATGGCGCCTTGTCGTTCTTCCGCGACGATGCCTCCCATGAAACACAGACGGCTTTCGATCTTTCAGGGCTGCTTGAAACCGTCGCCTATGATTTCTGCGATCAGGGTCATGATGTGCGGTACGACAATCCGGGTCGGGTGGGATATCGCGGTCCGGTCAATGCCATGAAGCGCGTTTTTACCAATCTAGTCGAGAACGCGATCAAATATGCAACGCCACCGCAGATTATCCTCGCGCCAGCCGATATGACAGACGCACCACCTGCAGGGATTCGGGCAACGGGCTGGGTTGTCACTATTCTCGATCACGGTCCAGGGATTCCACCCGACGCGCTCGATGCCGTGTTCGAGCCGTATTTCCGGCTGGACAAATCGCGCAACCGGCAGACTGGCGGGGTTGGGCTTGGCCTCACATCGGCCCGCACCGTCATGCGCGGTCTGGGCGGCGATATCATCATCGAGAACCGGGCGGAAGGCGGATTGCGTGTGCTTGTCCTGTTGCCAGCTTCCGACTGAAAGACGCCAATATTTCCACATGGCCACAGACGGGACATAACGCAGAAAGACGCGACCGGCAGAAAGAGGGAAATCACCCGGCCCGTCCCCTGTCTGTCAGGAGATTGCGCCGCCTTTCCTGCCCGGGAGACGCGCCTGACCATGTTTCGCCTGCCTTACGCCATTCGTTCCCTCACCCGTTCTCTGGCCCGCAAACCCGCCTCACCACGGCGGATCAACCCCGGATTTCTGTATCCCGTCCTGATAACCGGCATGATGGCGCTGAGCGCCTGTGCCGGACAGGGAACCACGAAGACCGGCTTCATTGCGCCTGAGACCTATGGGCTCATGGCCCATCCTGACAATCACGGTGATGATCTGGTTTTTGCTCCTAAGGCACCGGCCGGAATCGTCTACCGTTATGCAGTGATCGAGCCAGTGCAATGGCGCCCGACGAACAAGGCCGCCCATCTCTCCCCGCAAGCCCAGCAACGCGTGATACGCGCCTTCGAGGATGAGTTGCACAAGACACTGGGCAAGGATTTGGTGATCCTGAACGAGACCAGCGTCGCCACCCTGCCCCCCGGAACAATCCGCATCAGAGCGGCCATCACCAATCTGCGGCGCAGCCAATGGTACTACAATGCCTTGCCCATCATCGCCGGATTTGCGGCTGGCGCGGCAGGAGGCGGCTTGCCCCCCATTCCCCCGCCAGCCCCAGGGGGCGCCAGCGAAGAACTTCTGGCCATCGATGCAAGCAACGGCAGCACGCTTATGGCCATCGCGACCTATAATAACGGCATGCCGTGGAACATGATGGGGCAATGGCTGCCCTACGCCCATGCCCGGCGCGCCTTCCATCTCGCAGCGAATCTGATGGATGAGGAGATGCACAGATCGGGCCTCATCACCCGACCGCTCTCCGGCTGATTGCCGATGCCTTCCACAAGTCCATCGTCCAGAGCGCAGGGGAGGCGGTTCGGCATTGAGACCCGCGCACCCTCATCCCCCCATCATATGTCCCGATGAGACGAGGAGTGTTTTCTCATGCACCCATTACGCCTTGCCGTCAGGCGACACTGGCCCCTGCTCGGCCTTATCATCAACCGGGACGTGCTCACCCTGACCGAGCATATCCTGTCGGCCATTTTCAATGGTGTCCCGCGGGGCTCAGTCTGGCCATCCCGCCTGTCTCGATCGCCCTGTCGGCTTTCTGCCCCATGGCGAAACAGGGAACGATCAGCCTCCCTGAAGCAACAGATGGGCTGCCTTTTACACCGAGATCACGCGGCACGAGAACATGATACCTGATGTCGCCCATGTCGTGCAGGACAGGCAGGCAAAAGGCAGGAGATTCTGCCTTCTGCCCCATCCGGATTCACGTTAGGCTGCGACCTGTTCGCTGGCGACCGTCCCTGTCGAATAATCCTGGAAATACAGTGCCGTCTCCAGCACTTCGATCGTCATAAGAGCCTGTGTTCCCAGCGCCTCACCGAGGGGCAGCAAAGCCCGGCCATTCGTCCAGCGCGACTGTGCGCCTGCACCCTCATCATGCCAGCCTGCAACAGCATGACCGTCGAGATGGGCTGTGACAGAGCGCGTTACGTCAGACCCGAACAGGGTGACCTCGCCCACGCGCACCCCAAGGTCGCGTCTGTCATCCAGGTAGGGGCCATGTGTGTCACAAGGGCGCGCATGACGTGAAACGATCTGCACGGCATTCTGCCCCGCGGGCAGGGAGAACACCGCCCAGCGCTGATTGAGGCGGATCGGGTTCAGGCGACGTCCATCCGCCAGAACCAGATGAAGGCCGGCATCATGCTCAAGCACTCTCATATGGGTCTGCGCCTGCAAACCCATAGCCGTAGCCTGCTCATTCAGGCGGGTATGAATGGTACGGGCCAACCCGTGATCCGTGCAGAGAGGTGCCGCAAACGCCGCCTCGGCCGAAGCGTTCAGCCCTGCCCCCTCGGCATTCCCCCCGGCACTGCGACGCACAAACTGGCGCACGTCATCACGCAAGGTTTCGGTCAGGATACCATTCGCCCTGACAATGGCATGACCTTCGGTCTTGAAATGAAAATAGGGATAGCGCGTCAGATCGGTCAGATAGAAAATAGACCGGTGATTGACCAGCATTCTGGCCGGAAGCAGCACGCCATCGATCAGGAAACAATGTTCGGGTGTCACAGACAGGGTCTTATGCGGCAGGCCCCCGCCAAACGCATTTTCGAGAATGCATATTGGCCTGTGATCAATGTCATCATGCCCGGTATGCCCGACCTGGCCCGTATCGCGCCCTGCCCATGTGATTTCACGCAAACCCATCCGTGCACCCTGCGCGTCATAGGTCATCACGCTCTGGCCTGGGCAAGTTCTTCAACACGGACTTCACCGCACTCGGTCTCGATCAGCGCGCCTTCAAGGAAGCAATAGGCCGGGCCCGCACTATACATTTCCGTGCCGGGAGGCAGAAAGCCATTGGGTCCATAGGAGTTGCTGAAGGGCCGTCCGGGCAGGACGAGCTCGATGTAGGAAGGCTCGCCTGACATGTTCTTGGTACTGAAATACATGCTCGTCGTATTCGCCTGACGGTCATAGCTCGTCGAGACCCAGATGGAGTCACTGGCGTTGTTGATCACGCGAAAATAGAAATCGACCCCCGTGCTACCAGACGGCAGATTGACGTAGATAATCCAGTACTGTCCGGGCGCAGTAAGAGCGTTGATGTCCACATCGACTGTTCCCCCTCTCGCCCCGATATCCAGCTCATACTGGTAAAAAGACTGGCTGCGCGGCAGGTCGGAGGCCCTGATTGAGAAGATACCCCCGTCAATTGCATAGTGAGAACTGCCGTCAAACCGGCTGTCGGTAGGTGTCTGCATGAATTGGATATCTCTCGCTCTTGCCGTCGATTGGATGACCAGGAATGGACTCCTTATTTTCATAAAGTAACAATATAAACAGAAATAATATATACTATATTCTGAATTATTTATAATATATATTGTTTATTATGATAAACACGCTCGTTTGTTTATATTTTCACAACTATAAATCCAATACTCATTGTATTAATTGAGCAATATTTCTACTATAACCCTGAACCAACATCTCTTTTGATCGTGAAATACCACGAGAGCACGGTCGGTGAGCACGGGACACGTAAATAACTGTCATGCCCTGCGCCGATCTTGCCAGGCTCATGCCCCGCCTCATCGAAACAGCCCTGTGCCGAGAAAACAGCAGCATTGTCACGTTACCGTGAAACGTTAATTATGTTATTTATAACGTCAAAATGATATGTTTAACTTGTTGCATGTTACGACCTTTCGTTTCGTGAGGCGTGACATGACCATCTTTGCAGAAAGCTTTTTGCATACAGGGATCGCCCTCCCTGCCGGATTTTCTCTCAAGCGTCGGTCTGTCTCTCGATCTGCCTTCGGGCCGTTCAGGAGCTTTCCGACGCACCCTTTCATCAAGCTTCGACCTCTCTCCCGCCGTTGTCTCTGTCGCAGCCCGCATCATGCCCAGCGCGGCTTGTGACCGGAATTTTGGACGTCACGTCATGAGCAGAATCAGTACCGGTCTTGCCTCTCTTGCCCTCGTTACCACCGCGCTTTTTGGCCCGGCCGGTCTGGGGAGCGCCAACGCCGACGACAAGCCCACTGTCGGCATCGCCATGCCTACCAAGTCGTCCGCGCGCTGGATTGCGGATGGCAACAACATCGTCAAAACCCTGCAATCGCGCGGCTATCATACCGATCTGCAATATGCCGATGATGACGTGCCCAACCAGGTCTCGCAGATCGAGAACATGGTCGCCAAGGGTGACAAGGTTCTGGTGATCGCTGCCATCGACGGCACCACATTATCCGACACACTGCACAAGGCCGCACAGCGTGGTGTGAAGGTCATTGCCTATGACCGCCTGATCCGTAATTCACCCGATGTGAGCAACTACGCCACTTTTGATAATTTTCAGGTAGGCGTGCTTCAGGCGAGTTCGCTGGTAAAGGCCCTCGGGCTGCCCGACGCCAAGGGACCGTTCAATATCGAACTCTTCGGCGGCTCACCGGACGATAACAACGCCTATTTCTTCTTCAATGGCGCCATGTCGGTGCTCAAGCCCTATCTGGATAGCGGCAAACTGGTCATTCCGTCCGGCCAGAAAACCATGGACAAGGTTTCAACCCTGCGCTGGGATGGCGCTACAGCGCAATCGCGCATGGATAACCTGCTGAGCGCCTATTACACCGACCGTCATCTCGACGCCGTGCTCTCGCCCTATGACGGCATTTCCATCGGCATTATCTCCTCGCTCAAGGGCGTAGGCTATGGCAGTGGCGACACCAAGATCGCCTATGTCAGCGGGCAGGATTGCGAAATTCCCTCCGTCAAATCCATCCTCGCGGGTGACCAGTATTCCTCAATTTTCAAGGATACGCGCAAGCTCGCCGGCGTAACGGCCGATATGGTCGATGCCATGCTGGCCGGCAAGACTGTGCCTGTGAACGACACCAAGAGCTATAACAACGGTGTCAAGATCGTGCCCGCCTATCTGCTGACGCCCGTCGTGGTCACCAAAGCCAATATTCGCCCGACCCTGATTGACAGCGGCTATTACACCGCAAGCCAGATCGAGTAGCGCCATGAGCCCCATTCTTGAAATGCGGAACATCGCCAAGCGTTTCGGTCCCGTAAAGGCCCTGAGCGATGTCAGTTTTTCGGTCGAGCCTGGCGAGATTCATGCACTCTGCGGCGAAAATGGCGCAGGCAAATCGACCCTGATGAAAATCCTGAGCGGGGTATACCCCGCCGGGAGCTATGACGGGCAGATCATGTTCGATGGTGAAGAGCGCCGCTTTGCCGATATCAACGGCTCCGAGGCGCTTGGCATTATCATCATCCATCAGGAACTGGCGCTTATCCCGCTGCTTTCGGTGCAGGAAAACATCTTCATTACCCATCCGCCGGGGCGCTTTGGCGTGATCGACCGCGACGTAGCGCGTGTGCGGGCGCGTGATCTGATGCGTCAGGTCGGGCTGACGGATGCACCCGAAACACTCGTCACGCATCTGGGCGTGGCCAAGCAGCAACTCGTCGAGATTGCCAAGGCGCTCTCGAAAAAGGTGCGCCTGCTCATTCTGGATGAGCCAACAGCCAGCTTGAACGAACGTGACAGTGCAGCCCTGCTCGATCTGCTCCTTGCCTTCAAGGCAGAGGGGCTGTCGTCCATTCTTATTTCGCACAAGCTGAATGAGATCTCACGCGTGGCTGATCGTATCACCGTACTGCGCGACGGGCGCAGTGTCGGCACAATCGACTGCCGCAACGGCCCTGCGGATGAAGACGAGATCATCCGTCTCATGGTCAATCGCGATCTGGAGCATCGCTACCCACCTCATACGCCGCGTATTGGCGAAATGCTGATGGAGGTTCACGACTGGTCGGCCTGGCACCCCCTCCACCCCGACCGTCAGGTGATACGCCATGTCGATTTCCACGTTCGCGCAGGAGAGATTGTGGGCATTGCAGGCCTCATGGGTGCGGGGCGCACGGAATTTGCCATGAGCCTGTTCGGACGCTCCTTCGGCACGCGCATATCGGGTGATGTCACCATGCGCGGCAAGGCGGTCGATGTTTCTACCGTCAGCCGCGCGATTGCGGCCGGGCTCGCCTATGTAACCGAGGATCGCAAGGAGCTCGGGCTGCATTTGAGCAACGAGATACGCCACAACATCTCCCTGGCCGAACTGCGCGGCATCGCTCATCACGGCGTCATCGATGACATTGCCGAACTGCGTATCGCGCAGGATTATCGCAACAAGATGCGCATACGCTCGCCCGATGTGCAGCAGATGGCGGGCAAGCTCTCGGGCGGCAACCAGCAGAAAGTGGTGCTGTCCAAATGGCTGTTCACCAATCCTGATGTGCTCATTCTGGATGAACCCACGCGTGGCATTGATGTCGGGGCCAAATACGAAATTTATGCCCTGATCCAGCAGATGGCCGATAGCGGCCGGGGCTGCGTGGTCATTTCATCCGAAATGCCCGAACTGCTCGGCATATGTGACCGTATCTGCGTGATGAATGAAGGGCGCTTTGTGGGTGAGTTCACCCGCGAGGAAGCCAGTCAGGAAAAGATCATGCGCGCCATCGTACGCAGCACATCTGAATCCATGCCGATTGCCACCATTCCAGGCGAGACAGCCAATCTCGCTGTTTCCTCTCTCGCTGCGGGAACGTAACAACCATGAGCGAACATATTCTCCTCCCCGGCAATCCGCTCTCTCCTGCTGGCGATACCGGCCCCACCGGTGGTGCACCGGGCGGCCACAAGCTGGGTAATAGCGCGATGGGGCGGTTCATCCGTAACAATCTGCGCGAATACGGCATGTTCATCTCGCTGGTCGCGATCGGACTGTTTTTCGAGATCGTGACCAACGGGACCCTGCTTCGTCCGCTCAACCTGACCAATCTGGTGCTCCAGAACAGTTATATCGTCATCATGGCGCTGGGCATGTTGCTGGTGATCATCTCGGGCCATATCGATCTGTCGGTCGGCTCGGTCGCTGGTTTTACAGGGGCCGTGGCAGCGGTGTTGATGGTGCAATGGCACTGCAACGTCGTCGTGACGACACTGACCTGCCTTGCCACTGGCGCGCTGATTGGTGCGGCACAGGGCTACTGGATTGCCTATTTCAAGATCCCGTCCTTCATCGTGACGCTGGCAGGGATGCTGGTGTTCAAGGGACTGGCTCTGGCCCTGCTGGGCGGTCAGTCCCTCGGGCCTTTCTCGACCGTTTTCCAGAAGCTTTCTTCCGGCTTCATTCCCGAGTTTCTTCCCAAAATCGGGCCTTACAATCCGACCTCGCTCGTTCTGGGCGTGATCGTGGCGGCGGCCATGGTGTTTGGCTCGCTCCGGGCGCGGACGCGTTATCAGCGCAACGACATTGATGTCGAGCCCATGCCACTTTTCATCGGCAAGAACATCGCCGTTTTCGGAATCATTGTCTATCTCGCCACCCTGATTTCCAGCTATCGTGGCCTGCCCAATGTTCTGATCATCATGGCCATGCTGATTGCGCTCTACAGCTTCATGACCAGCCGCACCACGCTGGGGCGGCAGATCTACGCGGTGGGTGGCAATGTACGCGCCGCAGCGCTTTCGGGCATACGCACCGAGCGCCTCACCTTCCTCACCTTCGTGAATATGGGCGTACTGGCTGCCCTTGGCGGCCTGATTTTTGCTGCACGGCTCAACACCGCCACACCCAAGGCCGGACTTGGCTTCGAGCTTGACGTAATTGCCGCCTGCTTCATCGGCGGAGCCTCGGCTTATGGTGGTGTAGGGCGCGTTGGAGGCGCCGTGATCGGTGCCATGATCATGGGTCTCATGAATAACGGCATGTCGATCCTGGGTATCGGCATCGACTACCAGCAGGTGCTCAAGGGACTGGTGCTACTCGGTGCCGTTTGTGTTGATGTCTATAACCAGCGCAGGGCATGACAAGCCCTGTATTGACACACCAGCTATCCGCCACCTGCCACTGCCTGGATGACCGGCCCCGCAATTAGGCAGGGGGGATACACGAAAACACAGCTTTTCCGCTTTCTAATGTGCCGGATCCGCTGTTCTTTCCCTGCCAGCCCCAACTGCGTTACAATGCCTCCCTATCCTTGCTTGTGGAGGCCGGTCATGAAACGCAGAATGACGAAGCGCTTCGGAGTCGGACTGTTACTGGCTGCTCTGGGCGCGGCGGTCATCCTCCCCCGTCTTGGCACAACAGGTTTTTCCTCCCCTGCTAGCAAGCCCTGTCCGCCGGGCCGGCGCGCCATGACTGGCCAGCAGCGTTGCGACGATGACGATACCGCAACGGGTAGCCACGGTAGCACCGTTACCGCCAGCGGCAGGTCAGGGCATTGGTGGCGCGCCTCCGAGGATACGGAATCCGCTGGTCATGCCGGTTTTGGCGAGAGTGCCAGTGCTCATGCATCGGGCGGCGAATAACCCGGATGCCGCACATTGGCCGGGTTGAAACACGCCCGCGTCCAGACTGGACGCAGCAGGCCGCCAAACTTGGCTATACCTATTATCGCAATAACGACGGCACCTATGCCTGGCGTGAGGATGTGCGATACGAGATCACCCGTTCTGCGCTGCGCCTTGTGTCAGAGGCTGCAGAGACCCTGCATGCGCTGTGTCTTGACCTGATTGCCGATGTCATGCGCCGCCCCTCGGGGCTGGATGATTTTCACATTCCGCGCAGTGCCCAGGATGTGGTGAGACAGTCGTGGCACCGGGGCGATCCGTTTCTGCTCGGGCGATTCGATCTTGCCTGGAACGGCTCCCGACTCAAACTGATTGAATATAACGCCGACACCCCCGCCACGCTGCCTGAAAGCACAGCCATGCAGGACCTGTGGCACAGGCAACGCGGCGGCCCCCATGGTCACGCCCCGCTGAAGGCCAGCGCCATCGTCAGCAGGCTGAAATCCCTGCGCAGGGCGGGTCATATCGGCCGGGTGCTTCATATCGTGCCCTATCCCGATAATCTTGAAGACACGGTCCATGCGCGTTTCTATGAGCATTGGGCGCGGAAGGCAGGGTTGGAGGCGATCCATTGTGATCTCAAAGACCTCGACATCACGACTGCAGGCGAACTCCTGCACCGGGGTGTCATCATCCGCAGCATGATCCGTATGTATCCCTGGGAGTTGATGTTCAGGGATAGCGGGGTGCGCCATCTTGGTGGCTGCGGATGCCAGTTCCTGAACCCGCCCTGGACGGCCCTTCTTTCAACAAGGCACTTCTTCCAGCCCTGTGGCGGCGTTTTCCGAATCATCCTCTCCTGCTCGAGGCCGCCTTCAGCCCGGAAGAGCTGAGCATCGGTCCGAGGGGGTGCTTTGTCGAGAAACCCATCCATGCGCGTGGCGGAGAAAATATCCGCATCCTGAATGCCCATGGCGCGCTTTGTGCCGAGAGCGGTACTTATGGCCACTACCCGAAAATCTATCAGACCTATGCCGATCACCGCATCAGCGGCGTTCATGCCTCGATCGGCGCCTGGATTGTCGGGAAACGTTTCTCGGGGCTGACCATACGTGAGAGCCATGATGCGATCATCAGGCACAATTCATCTATCGTACCGCATGTTATCCTCAGGCGAGGCGGCCTGGCTGATTTTCTCGGCGGATAGTCGCCGCGACGGTCCGTATCTGTATATCAGCCTGAAAAAGCCGTTTCCGCGCAGCTCATCGGGAGAATCCGCCTCTGTGGGCCAATACGACACGTACGGACACCGCCAATTTTCTCAAGCTTGAGCCACTGCGTGCAACGACCTTGCTGGCCTCTCGGGGGTGGTGGTCACCTGTTACAACGCCATCGCGGGAACAACATATGGGCAAGCCCGCCCGCATTTTCGCTGTCGCTAGTCGTGTTTCGTCTTTTTCTCACGTGACGGGACAGGCACGTTACAGAGCGAGACCCCTCCTGCAGGGTGCACGAAAAAAGGATCGCGCCGTGCTGCACGGGCTGCCAGATAATCGTGAAAACTCTGGCTGTCGGTGCGCATGACCTCCATGGCAGGACGCAGGGCCGCAGGAAGATCTGCAGCAAGCGTCATGCTCGCAATCGGCACATCCTGCCTTGGATCTGTGTAAAAACCGAGCTTCCCGGTGCCTCGTGGCAAGGCGCTCAGATGCTCCATGCCATCCAGCACGCGCCCGACAACAGCCAGATTGCGATCAAGCTGACGCGGTGCCTCGCCATTCACCACATAGAGTTCACGCCCGTCCCCCGTATCGGGCGGCATGTCCCGCCCGACACCGACCACACCATAGCATTGCGCTGGCCAGATCTGCGCGCCCTCGCGACCGACGAGCCAGCCCGAAGCTATGCCGGACTCTGTTGCATAGGGGTCAGGGTAAGGGAGTGGTGTGTAGTCCAGCCCTTCAAGAAGCCGGTCATATTCGGCAGGCGGATGAGCCATAACCCCCTCGGGTAAAGGGGACGCCTCGTCATGCACACGCCATTGCACGACATAATTATCCTGCACTCGTGTAATCGCGCCGCCATCCCACTGATGGGACCGGGCAAGACGCACGACATTGGCCACATGCACAGGGGCAAATTCAGGCGCGAGTTCGATCACGACCCGCCCGCCATCTGCCAGTTTCATGACCAGAAGACGCTCCGGCGCGACATCACTCCAGGCAGCATTCGGTGCCTGGGCGACAATTTCAGCCGGGCTTGGCGCGGTTGCGGCAGCCGCCAGGCCAGGAAACAGAAGGACAAGAGCAGGCAAGATAAGTCGCATGTCATGACATTGCCCTTCCAGGGCAATCCTGCACAAGACCTTGCAAACACAGACCATGCTCAAAATTTCTACCCTGAGCGTCACTATTTTGCGCCTGAATGGCGGACCAGCGCCTCTCACCTCGAAGGGAGGCTGATTTTTCTTGCTCTGGCTTTGATCCACTCACTAACTTCAGCGAAGTTGCGCAGCCATATCCCAACGGAATTCCCATATCAGCCTCCCAGGAAAGGCCCCGTCGAGCCCATGAAGAAAAAACGTGCCGCCCTCACCGCGTGGCTGCTGTTTTTTTGCGCTTCACAACATGCTCGGTCTGCCGAGGTCACCATTCCAACAGTGTATGAGGCGGGGCATTTCTTCGCAGTGCCTGTCACCGCTCAGAGCCAGACCCTTCACTTTCTTGTGGATACAGGAGGGGGAGGTGGAGCAGGCATGATGTTAATCGCACCAGAAGCTGCCAGGAGAATCCGTGCGCCCACTTATCGCTGCAACGATGTCGCTACAGGCCGGATGATCGTGAAATGGCCGGAACTCACGGGCGCAGCAGGGCTACCTCACCCGCCATTGCCGACACCCTGCAATGCCATGGCGCTTGTTGTACCCATCAAGACAGGCAGGTTGGTCGAAGATGGCATAATCGGCGGAGGGTATCTGCCCCAGTTCCACGCCTGGCATTTCAATTATCCTGATCGGCGTCTCTCGGTCGAAGATGGCGACTGGAAAATACCGTATGGGAAAACAGTTATCCCGCTGGGATTTCCAGAAAATGCGCAGGGAACACATACTGGCCCATTCCCGAGCATCGAGATGCAAGTCGACGGAAATTCCATTGCCATGCTGCTCGATACAGGGGCCACGGCCATGCAGACTGCGGCAGGCCTTAGGGCGACCGGGGCCCCTCAGGTGCATGGGCAAGGAACGACTTCATACATCACAACAAGTGTCATGAACGCATGGCACAAGATGCATCCAGACTGGCCCATTGTCGTGAATGGTGACAGCTTGATGCCTGCACGATTGATTGAGGTCCCACAGATAAAATTCGGCCCCTATCTCATCAGTCACGTGTGGTTCACCGAACGACCGGATAGAAATTTCGGCATGCATGGCGTGGGGCAGTATATGGATCGTGAAATTCAGGGTGCTTTGGGCGCAAATGTCCTGAGCCATTTCGATATGGTCATCGATTATCGTCACGATTGCCTTGTTCTTCTGAGCAAGCCGGTTTGAAGAGAGTACGGCCATCATCACCAAGCACTCATTACCCCTGGGCTAAAACCGGATAAAAATCACGCCCCGTAGGCCGCGCCAATACCAAGCCCTGAAGGCGTCAGATCCTTTTTTAGATGCTATCTAAAGAGCTCATGCCTCCTTCGCCCTTCAGTGCGATTTTTTCGCAGGAAGCGCCGCAACAGAGCGCGCTACCCAGATTTTCAGCTCATCCGGACGCGTATGCAGAGACTCCGGCACAACGACATAGGTCTTGCTGGGCGCGCTTTCCGGTTCATAACGCAGGGCACAGGCACCGGGGAGAGCGAGAAGAGCCTCACGATCCTTGCCGCTCATCTTCAGGGCCAGGCCGACATTGGAGAGGGAAGCAAAGACCTTGCCGCCGGCATATCCCATGATCCCGCCGAACATGGGTTTGAAGGACAAATCAAATTCGGCCAGCTCCGGTATTGTCAGTATTTTCTGCAAAACAGCAGGATCATAATTCATTATCTTATCCTGCCCCTAAATCTATGCTTGCATATAAAAACAATACCAAAAGATTGCTTAGTTTTTTGCCAAAAGGAAGAAACAAATCTTTATCTCAATGAAAATCCCGCGCCTTCAATCTTGGTGCCACCGACCCCTCTTCTTCTTCGGACACGGCAATAGAACGCATCATATTCGTAATATCCTCCAGACGCTGCATCACCACGTGAATGACCTCTCCTTCACGCTGGAGCGTTCCGTGGCAGGCCACAGCGTTGACACCAATCACAATGCGACGCTGGGCTTCGGCGCGGTCTTTCCAGATGATGATATTGGCTGTGCCGGTTTCATCCTCCAGCGTCATGAACATCACGCCATGGGCCGTGCCCGGGCGCTGACGCATCAGAACCAGCCCCGGTACCACCACGCGGCTGCCATCGCGCAACCGGCGCAGATCGGCACAGGTCACCATGCCTCGCTCAGCCAGTTGCGGACGCAGAAACGACAGCGGGTGCTGGCGCAAGGTCAGGCCGAGCGTGTTGTAATCTTCCACGACCTCACGACCCTCGCTCATGGGGCGGGGGGCGTAATCAGGCTCGATCACTTCGGGGCCGGGGCGATTGAGCTTGCGATCAGCCGCGGCAAAAAGCGGCAGAACCGTATCCGCCAGCCCCTTGATGGCCCAGAGTGCAGCACGCCGATCAAGATCGAGGCTACGAAAGACATCTGCTGCCGCCAGCGCCTCAAGCGCCGAGACAGGAATGGTAGCACGACGCCAGACATCATCGAGCGACTCATAGGCTGGAAAGCGATGGGCGATCAGTTTGGCCGCGTGATCGTTCGACAGGCCCTTCACAAAGCGCAAACCAAGACGCAAGGCCAGTGTTCGCTTGCCCCGGTCAGGCTCAAGCACACAATCCCAACGCGAGGCATTGATATCGATAGCGTGCACGGTCACGCCATGCTCGCGCGCGTCACGCACCACCTGAGCCGGGGCATAAAATCCCATAGGCTGTGAATTGAGCAGGGCCGCACAAAACACATCGGGATGGTGGCATTTCAGATAATTCGAGACATAGGCCACAAGAGCAAAACTCGCCGCATGGCTTTCGGGAAAGCCATAGGACCCGAAGCCTTCAAGCTGGCGGAAGGTGCGTTCGGCAAATGCGCGATCATAATGATTGGCAACCATGCCCTCGATCAGCTTCGTTCTGAAATGCGAGACCCCGCCAGTGAACTTGAACGTCGCCATGGAGCGGCGCAGCTGATCGGCCTCACCGGGCGTGAAGCCAGCGCATTTGATGGCCACCTGCATGGCCTGCTCCTGAAACAAAGGAACACCCAGGGTCTTGCCAAGAATCTGTCTGAGTTCCGGCTGCGGGTAATCCGGCAGTTCGATTCCCTCACGCCGTCGCAGATAGGGATGGACCATATCACCCTGGATGGGACCCGGGCGCACAATGGCCACCTGAATGACCAGATCATAGAACGTCCTGGGCTTGAGGCGCGGCAGCATGGACATCTGGGCGCGGCTCTCAATCTGGAATGTGCCCAGCGTGTCGGCACGGCGGATCATGGCATAGGTCGCGTCATCTTCAGGCGGTACCGAGCCCATATCGAGCTGGCGGATGCGATGCTCAGCCAGAAGCTCGAACCCCCGGCGCAGACATCCCAGCATGCCCAGGCCCAGCACATCGACCTTCATGAACTTGAGAATGTCGATATCGTCCTTGTCCCAGACGATGATCTGCCGATCCTCCATTGCAGCAGGCTGAATGGGCACGAGTTCATCCAGCCGGTCGCGGGTCAGCACGAAGCCCCCCGGATGGGTGCCAAGCTGGCGTGGTATGCCCACCAGCTCAGCAGCCACACGCAGGGTCAGCGCCAGGCGTCGATCTGACAGATTGAGGTTCAGCTCCGCCGCACGCGCCTTGAGCTGCTCCGGATCCCCCAGTGACGAGGCAAGATATTTCGAGAGCAGGCCCAGCAGATCCTCGCTCAACCCCAGCACCTTGCCCGTTTCGCGCAAGGCCCCCTTGGGGCGATAGCGCATGAGGGTGGCACACAGCGCTGCATGGCTACGGCCGTAGCGGCGATAGATCCACTGAATGATTTCCTCGCGCCGGTCGCTTTCGAAATCTACATCGATATCGGGGGGCTCGCGG
This sequence comes from Asaia sp. SF2.1, assembly GCF_000505765.1. NCBI lineage: Bacteria > Pseudomonadati > Pseudomonadota > Alphaproteobacteria > Acetobacterales > Acetobacteraceae > Asaia > Asaia sp. SF2.1. The sequence goes on from NZ_AYXS01000023.1 coordinate 298,195, forward strand.
CGCTCTGCGGAAATGAACCGCTCGAACAGAAGGCCAGAACGCACGGGGTCGATCGCCGTGATACCCAGCACGTAGCAGATGGCGGAATTAGCGGCAGAACCACGCCCCTGACAGACAATATCGAGCGCACGCGCCTGATGCACGATGCTGTGCACGGTCAGAAAATAGGGCGCATAATCAAGCGAGCCGATCAAGGCGAGTTCATAGGCGATCTGTTGCCTGACCGCATCCGTCACCCCGGCCGGATAACGCCTTGGCAGGGCCTCCTGCACCAGACGGGTAAGGGTCTGCTGCGGCGTCTCATCCGGCCGGTCAGTCTCCTGCGGATACTGGTAGCAAAGATCATCCATCGAAAAGCGGCAATGCGCTTCGATCTCGGCCACGCGGGCCAGTGCCTCGGGAAAAGCCTCATAAAGCTGCGCCACAGCACCGGGCGTCTTGAGGGCCCTGTCACCATGATTTTCACGCCGCTCCCCCAGCGTATCGAGCGTGCAGTTCTCACGAATGGCGGTCACGACATCCTGCAACACATGGCAGCGCGCCTCGTGATAGAGCACATCGCCCGTCACCACGGCGGCTACGCCACAGGAGGCGGCCAGTGTCTCCAGCGCCCGCAGGCGCAGCAGGTCACCCGGGGCATTGCGATGCGAAAGCCCGCAATAGACTGGCTGGCTATTGGCTGCACCGATCCGGGCCAGATGCTGGAACTGCTGCTGTGCCTGGGTATCAGGCTGATCGGGCAGAAGAACCAGAACAAGCCCCCGTGCCCCCTGGAGCAGATCTCCCCAGTCGAGCGAAAAGACGTCCCGCGCACCCCGGCGGTGCCCAAGCGTCAACAGGCGGCAGAGCGCCCCCCACCCCGCACGATCAACCGGATAGGCCAGAAGAGTCGAGCCATCGAGCAGATCGAGCCGACAGCCCGGCAACAGCCTTACACCGCTCTGACGCGCGGCATCATGGGCGCGCACCATGCCGGCCACCGAATGGCGGTCGGTCAGCGCGAGCGCCCTGTGCCCCTGGGCCTGGGCGACAGAAAACAGGTCATGCGGCGCACTTACGCCACGCAGAAAGGAATAATAGGACGTGACATGAAGCGGCGTGGTCATGCCCCCTCGCCTCTTGCCCTGTCATTGGGATGATGATGCCCACTCGTATCATGCGCCACGGCATCGGCACGTTTCATGAGTACGAAACCGCAACGCGCCAGATGCGCCACCAGCCGCTCGGCCACGAGGGTCGCCATCAGTTCATCAGCATCATGAACACGCCGACGCCCGTCAAAACGCAGGGCATGGGTGAGGGCCTCCGCAATCTCGCGGGGCTCGGCAGGACGCATGACCGGAGGAGAGGCAACATCCTGTGTCATCAGAACAGCCCGTGGACGAACCACGCCCCGTCACCCGACCAGGGATGCTGACCATCACCCCGACGAAACAGCCAGAAGCGATCGCCTTGCTCGGTTTCCACAATCCAGTAATCGCGTATGGCCCCTGCCTGCGCGGGGTGCTGCCACCAGGCACCGTGCAGCCGCTCCGGCCCATCAGCCCCGCAAACACGCAGTTTCTGCCCTTGCCAGACAAAGCCCTGAGGCGCGTCGTGGTCCGTCAGTTCTGGCGCGGCGATAGCGCGTGGCGGTGCAAAAAGCCGGGTTGGTCGCGGCCAATGTGAGCGCCGCGAAACGCCTTCCAATGATGGAACAGGCGCAAGGCTCTGTGTCTGGGTCTGGGCCATCTCGGGGAAGGGTGAGTCGGTTTCCGCCAGATGATAGATCGCTCGCAAACCCGGCTTGTTGCGTAGTCGTTCTGCCAGAACCACCAGCGACTCTCCTGCCGGGGGATGACCTGCCTGAAGAAGCCCGCCCGCTCCTGTGGAGGACTCCGGTAACATGGCTCCCTCTGTCACCGGCGGGCGGGGCTGGGCGTGACCGACATGCAGGCTCATGACTTCGATGCCAAACCCTGGATCGATTGTCTCGATACGCTCCTGAAGCAGGCGGGACAGACGCATGGCCTCGTTAACAGGCTCAGCCGTTCCCACCCGCACTGCCTGAACCACGTCATCCACGCGATGGCAAAGCAGGTCGACCCGGCGCGCGCCAAGGCCCCTCTTCTGCAAAAGGATCGCGATATCCTGACACAGGACGTCCATGACCTGCGCGATGCTTTCGGCCGTGCCGATTGGTTCCATCAGATGGCGCTTCACGCTCAGGGCTGTTGCAGGCTGATCGAAATCCAGAGCTTCTTTCTGGTGTCCAAGCGCCTGATCAAGACGACACAGCACCGCCTTGCCGAAGCGGCGCGTCAGCGCAGCACGCGGCACGGCACGCAGATCCGACACACGCCCAATTCCCAGAAGACCAAGCCGCGACTGTGCCTCGTCATCGAGCCGCAAGGCAGCGACGGGCAGGGAGTCGAGTGCTGCGGCCACGCTGCCAGAGGGAGTACAAAGCAACTCCTTTGTGCCGAAGCGTGCCAGAGCATGAGCCGCTCCAGCCGTATCCGCCAAAGCCGCACGAACGGCATGCCCCTGCGCCATGAGCCTGTCCCTTATGGTTTCCAGCATGGCGACCTCACCCCCGAAAAGATGAGCGCATCCCGTGCTGTCGATCCACAGACCATCTGGCGGATCGACAGCGACAAGAGGGGAGAAGCATCGGCACCATGATGCCAGCCTGTGCAAGGCGCGCGCATCGGCTGCGGGCGTAACGGGGTGCGCGGCCAGATCCGGCACAAGACTGCGTGCCATGGCCAGAAACTGATCTTTCTCCACCCCGCAATCCCGGGCCGGTTGATTGACCGCCATGATTTTCCGGCTCTGGCCCTCACGACCATAAAGGGCCAGAGGTCTGGCGGGGTCGGCTTCGGGATGCCTCTTGTGCCAGAGTGTCGTGTGCCAGTGGGGCAGCCACAGGGAAAGAAGCCGACGCATCATGGTCTGTACCGACCCTCCAGAACAGGGCATCACCCCCACGACGTCGCAAAAGGGAAAGGGACAGCCCCCCCGAAGCAGAGGGAAAAGAGCGCAGCCCCACCCTGACCGCATCAGCACGCGCAGGGCCAATACGCCAGCGCGTCCAGCAGGAATTGGGCGAGAGAGGCTGTGTGTGGCGATGCACGACAAACCCGGTGACCATCGTCTTTTCTGCCGCCAGATGTAGGCGACGCGAGGCTGTAAGGGATAATGGTTCAGGCAGATCAGCCACAACGGCTGTTACCCCTCTGGTGCGCAGCACATCTTCCATCGTACCGACCAGGCGGGCGGCTTCGACCTCAACACAAAGCAGCCGCGCGCCATCCAGCCCGGCATCACGCAGTCCCGCCAGGACCGGCACGGAGGTAAAGCCGGAACTGCCGCCCCTTCCCTGCGCTGCTCCGCGAGGCTCGATGGGATGTTTCTCGGAGAGGGCAGGCACAAGCCAGATGACAGGCCCCGCACTTCGCGCCAGAATCTGCGCTATGAAACGCGTCGGGCGGGCGCAAAGCCCCTGATCATGCCCCTCCCCCAGAAACTCATGCACAGCCCCTCGACGCAGCCCACCCTTGAGCGCCTCGTCAACGGCAGCCATGCCCGTCTGTAGGTAAAGCGCTGCAAAACCGCGCTGATAACGCTGCTCAATCTGCACGATGCTGTCGCGCAACATAGCCATACTCGCCATGAAAGACCTCCTTTCACGGCAGCAATATCATAAGAACAAAACATGAACAACAAATCAGTGAGCGCGCTGTCATTGTGCAACAAAAAGAAAGACACATTACTCGGGTTGAGAACTCCAATAATGATTGGGTTCGCCTGCCATCCACAGATATTTTGAAAAAAATCGATGCGCGTATAGATTTATTGTTTAAAATTCATCATCCCACCGCTAGAATGAAGACAAAGCTAAATTAATCACATAATATTGTTAATAAATATTATGAGTTTTTACCCATCATACCGCTACAAGATTTTACGCAATCATACGCATGATAGATATATGATTTGAAACCTTATTTTCCACATTATAATCGACGAATGACTTTCAATTACTAGAAGATATGAGATATCAAACGGAAAAATATTCTCCACTCAATAAGGTCATGCAATGTCGTCGCAAGTTGGGAAGAAGGTAATTTTCTCTTGTCCGTCCCTCTATGTCATCTCGCAGTTATTCGATGGCGATGACGTTGTGGTCACCTTCAACAATAGGGGTGATCTGTGCGGTGGAGACCGTTTTTGGGGAGACGTATTTTTCGAAAAATCTGGTATTTCAGCGATCGGGATTTGTGCAACCTCAGCTAATTGGTTCCCCCCCGAGGACATGGATCGGGCCATCCAAGCTATACGAAATCTCATCGGAGACCGTCGCGTCATCACCTATGGAAGCAGTATGGGCGGTTATGGAGCTCTCAAGTTTTCTAAAAAGCTTCGGGCCCATGCAACTCTCGCTTTTTCACCACAATGGTCAATTAAAGCAGATGAGTGCGGCACGTATACTCATCAGTACACAGAACATTACGATCCAATACTCAAAGGTGGGGAGGCAATAATTGCTGATGATCTATACGGACGCTGCATAATTTTTCTAGATCCTTATGAAATACCAGACATTCATCACGCAGCCAAAATTATGAACGCTGCAGAAAAGGCTCCACATACAATTTGTGAGCGTGTTCTTGCTCCCTTCACGTGGCACGGAACGGTTTTTCAGCTTATTTCTGCTGGCAGCCGCTATTCACGACGCTTGCTTGAATTGGCACGCCAAAGAGAGCACGTCGATATAGCTCAATTCCGACGTCTGCTTCGTGAAAGTCGTCCTGACAGTGTACATTACGCAGAAACGCGATTTTTCTGCCTGTCGTACCGCATGGCACAACGACAAGATGCGAGCGCACGCAGCTTGCGGAACGCCTCACTAGTTTTTCCCAATCAAGAGGGCCGTTTGATCCGTGCGCTGATGGATTGCAAAGAAGGGAACATACAGAAAGGCCTTCAAATTATTGCTGAGGAAGTCGACAGGGATTGGCTTCGTGGCACTAGTGACTGGGCCATGACACGCATCCTCGACATAGCTCGTATGCACAAGCTCCATGATGCTGAGCGGCTTTTCCGGCGATGCTTTCGTGACAGGGTGCCGGAAAATATGCATGAACTCTTCATGTGTTCCAATGCGCTCGCCGATATAGGCTTCGGTGATGAAGCCGCATGGGACATGGCAGCCTATCTAAGTGATCACCCTTCCATGTTGGAAAATGTGATAGGGGATCTCGAAGCTTTCGCAATCAAAATTAATCGCCCTCAGCTTTCAAAATTACTACATAAAATTCTGCATTCACACGGATGTAGAGAATAAGTTCATTTCTGAGAAAAGATGTTGCTGACTATGCGACTGCGTTCGCGATTGCCGCAACCTTTGTGGGTGGCGCAGACATGCGCCAGACACAGAAGACTATGGTAGAAGCGTAAAAACCCTATCTTAAGGTATTGGTTATATCTTAAGATAGGACTATCGTATTTCCCTAGGAAAAACTCTTTTCGTCAAACTCAATTACGGTCGGACCGTTGATGCATACAATTGAGCGCTGTTGAAGCAACAGTGTGGCAATCAGAAAACCTCGCAACCGAGATATTTTCCTAGAGGACAGTTCTTACGTGATCACCGTCTACCTCTGGGTTATCCTCAAGCTCGTGATCGGGTTTTCCCTTATCATCACCTATCTGAATGTCACCGGGCGCAATCAGATTGCCATGATGTCGGCGGTCGATCTGGTCGGCAACTTCATACTGGGCGGCGTTGTCGGAGGTATTCTCTACAACGACAAACTACCTATCCTCCATTATATCGCCCTGCTCATCCTGTGCATCCTGCTCATGGCGCTGTTCAACTATCTCTCACGCAAAATCCCTGACCTGAGAAAGCGCACGATAGGCGAGCCGATCACCCTGATCCGTAATGGTGCCTTCCTCATCGAGAACTTCAATGAGAACGCGAGCCGTATCGACCTCAAGGATGTCGCAACGGCTCTGCGGATGCAGAACATCTTCAGCTTCGATGATATCGATTTTGCCCAGATCGAGACAACAGGCCATGTCAGCGTCATCATGAAGGAGGAAACCAAGAAGCCCGCGCAGTTCCTGGTTCATCGCGGTGAAATTCTGGAGAAGGAACTGGAAGCGCTCAAGCACTCGCAAGAATGGCTTATGGCAATACTTTCCCGCCGCGGACTGGCTGATCTCGAAAAGATCTTTCTGGCAGAGTGGGTTGGCGATCATCTACTGGTGGTGACAACGGATGGCGTCGTTCACACGGATCTTCAAACCGCCGATAGTCTGACCAGCACTATCTGATTGGCCTCTCACAAGACCACACCATGCAAGTCCACCGACCAAGGCGCGGAAAAGGGATTTGAACTCGGCCTTATATGCAAGCAGAACGATGAAAGCAATCGGGTGTTCGTAACCCCGATCATGGTTATGAGAAGCAAGACAGGGTTGGACCATATGCCTTGCACAGGGGGCTGATGACAGTTCAGGACATGAAAGCGGGTAATGCAATTTCTGCGCCTGCCGCCTTGCGTCGTGTTAGCGAAGGGGATCGTATGGCCTGTTTCGATCTCCTGGCAGAGGGGGTCGACAGTCACTGGCTCAAGGTCATTCCACCAGGGCAGGATAACGGGTTACCTTCATCCATCCCGTACCGAATTATCCAGTATTGGCATGCTGCAAACCCACCCGAGGATGTGCGGCGCAGCATCGCAACAACCATTGCTATGAACCCTGAGTGCCAGCACGAGCTGGTTTGCGATGCCTCAGCACGCGCCTTCATGTATCAGGAACATGGCAATGAGGGCCTCAGACTTTTCGATTGCTGCTTTCATCCAGCCATGCGTGCCGATTTCTGGCGTATTGCTGCTCTGTACAAACATGGGGGCATCTACATGGATGTTGACACATGTTCGCATGCACCGGTTACACGCATTGCGGCAGGGGCGGATTTTTCCTGCCTGCTGACCTATTCGTTTGGATCACCTTGGTGTGTCGATAACGACTTCATCATGACCCAACCGAACCATCCCGTAATTGGCGTCATTCTGGAAGGGATCTTCGCAAACCTGACACGCTTCTGTCAGGTCGGCGATTTCGAGAATATCTGGGTTGAAACAGGGCCCGGCGTCACGACGATCGCTTCGATGCGTTGGCTGTCGCGGATTGTAGATGATCAGTCTGTCTCTGATGATCATGGTGGGCTTGCGTTCAGGCATCACAACGCAATTGCAGAAGCTTTTGATGTGATTGATATGGATTACAAGAAGACACGGCTTGGCAACTGGCGCAGGGCTGTACCGAGCTGAGTGATAGGCTGTTGTGCCCTGGCTGAGGTTCAGACACGCGTAAGACGCCTCGTGCAGCTAAGCTGAGGCGTTGGGTAGGGATTTATGTCTGTATTGAGGGGGATTTTGGTTGCGGGGGCAGGATTTGAACCTGCGGCCTTCAGGTTATGAGCCTGACGAGCTACCGGGCTGCTCCACCCCGCGGGGGTGGTGGTGTGTTTTGTGGGGTGGATCAGGGGACCTGGCGGCGACCGACTTTTCCGCATCTTGAGATGCAGTATCATAGGCGCTGGGGCGTTTCACGGCCGAGTTCGGGATGGGATCGGGTGGAAGTCTCCCGCCATAGCCACCAGGTCTTCTGATCCACCCGACAACTGTGTGTCGGTGTGGAGGTTGGTGTTTTGTGTATGATGAGTGTGATTGCGTGGATGATTGCTATGCATGTGTATGCTCTCTTGTGAGAGCGTTGTGTGAGCGATATGGGCGATTAGGACCGGTTAGCTTCACGTGTTACCACGCTTCCACACCCGGCCTATTGACGTGATGGTCTTTCACGGCCCTGTGAGACCTAGTTTTGAGGTGGGTTTCCCGCTTAGATGCTTTCAGCGGTTATCCCGTCCATACTTAGCTACCCGGCTGTGCCGCTGGCGCGACAACCGGTACACCAGAGGTATGTTCATCCCGGTCCTCTCGTACTAGGGACAAATCCTCTCAAGTCTCATACACCCACGGCAGATAGGGACCGAACTGTCTCACGACGTTCTAAACCCAGCTCACGTACCACTTTAATCGGCGAACAGCCGAACCCTTGGGACCTGCTCCAGCCCCAGGATGTGATGAGCCGACATCGAGGTGCCAAACCTCCCCGTCGATGTGGACTCTTGGGGGAGATCAGCCTGTTATCCCTAGAGTACCTTTTATCCGTTGAGCGATGGCCCGTCCACGTGGGACCACCGGATCACTATGGCCGACTTTCGTCTCTGTTCGAGCTGTCACTCTCACAGTCAGGCGGGCTTATGCCATTGCACTCGACAGTCGGTTTCCGACCGACCTGAGCCCACCATCGCGCGCCTCCGTTACACTTTGGGAGGCGACCGCCCCAGTCAAACTGCCCACCATGCAGGGTCCCGGACCAGGCTAGACTGGTCTCGGTTAGACATCAGAAAAATTCAGGGTGGTATTTCAAGGACGGCTCCACCGGTACTGGCGTCCCGGGTTCGTAGCCTCCCACCTATCCTACACAGGATGTCTCTGATGCCACTGCAAAGCTGCAGTAAAGGTTCATAGGGTCTTTCCGTCTGACCGCGGGTACCCCGCATCTTCACGGGGAATTCAATTTCGCTGAGTCGATGCTGGAGACAGTGGGGAAGTCGTTACGCCATTCGTGCAGGTCGGAACTTACCCGACAAGGAATTTCGCTACCTTAGGACCGTTATAGTTACGGCCGCCGTTTACCGGGGCTTCAATTCAATGCTTGCACATCTCCTCTTAACCTTCCGGCACCGGGCAGGCGTCAGGCCGTATACGTCGTCTCTCGACTTCGCACAGCCCTGTGTTTTTACTAAACAGTCGCTACCCCCTGGTCTGTGCCACCCGCCTGTGGTTGCCCACGGACGGGTCTCGCTTATCCCGAAGTTACACGAGCAATTTGCCTAGTTCCTTCAGCATCGTTCTCTCAAGCGCCTTGGTATTCTCTACCAGTCCACCTGTGTCGGTTTCGGGTACGGTCTATACGCCAGAGCTATTTCCTGGAATGCTCCAAAAGCCTGGTCAATCCAATAAGACCAGACAACATATCGCATTCGTCACTTCTGGCAGGCCCAGTAATATTCAACTGGTTCCCATCGACTACGGCTTTCGCCCTCGCCTTAGGGGCCGGCTCACCCTGCGTGGATTAACCTTGCGCAGGAACCCTTGGACTTTCGGCGACAGTGTTTCTCGCACTGTTTGTCGCTACTCATGTCAGCATTCGCACTTCCGATATCTCCAGAGAGGGTCA